>DATFRY010000024.1:0-17488 GCA_035262925.1 Kofleriaceae bacterium
CGAAAGCGGCAACCGGCCACGGGCGACATGCCCGGAAGGCGCCGCGAGTAGGACGAACCAGGAGTCAGGAGACCGGCTCGCGCGCAAGTGACGTCCTCCGGGTGGGGAGGAAACGGCTTGCACCGACGCCGCACACATACCTCTTTCAGCCTCGCCTTCGCGGCGCTCGTAGCGCTCGTAACGCTCGCCGCGCTCGCACGCGAGGCTCGGGCGCAGCCGGCCGCGCCCGGGGCCCAGGCGCCGCGCGGCGACGGCGAGCGCCGCGGCGGCGGCGATTCCGACGGCGACAGCAGCGACGGCGCCGGCGCCGGCCGCGGCGGCGAGGTCATCATCGTCCCGCCGGTCGAGACGCGGACCGGCTCGCCCCGCGATCTCGTCACCGGCGACAGCGAGCACGGCGACCGCGCGCGCGGGCTGGGCGAGAGCGGCTTCACCACCGTCGTGCGCGTCGACCAGCACGCCGGCGAGACCGTGCCGCTGGCCGAGGCCCTGGCCGAGACGGTGGGTGTGCACGTCCGCTCGCTGGGCGGGCTGGGCGGCTTCTCGTCGATCTCGGTGCGCGGCGCCGCGACCGGCCAGACAGCCGTCCTGGTCGACGGCGTGCCCCTCGCTCGCCTCGGCTCGGCCAGCGCCGATCTCGGCCGCTTCGATCTCGACTCCTTCTCGCTCGTGCGCCTCCACCGGGGCGCGGTGCCGGCCGCGCTCGGGGGCGCGCCGTCGGCCAGCGCGCTCGAGCTCGTCACCGAGCTCGGCCCGGCGCCCGACGCCCATCCGCTCCTCCTCTCGGTCGGCGGCGGCTCGTTCGGCGCGCGTCACCTGCGCGCGCGCTGGCTGGGCGGCGGCGACCACGGCGGCTACCACCTGGGCCTCGGCTACGCCGGCGCCGAGGGCGACTTCGTCTACTTCAACGACAACGGCACCAACCTCAATCGATCCGACGACCGGTTCGTCGCCCGCCAGAACAACGGCTACGACCGGATCGATGCGGTCGCGCGCGCGGCCCTGCGCCGCGGCGCGTGGTCGCTGTCCGGCGGGACCCGCGGCATGTGGCGCGAGCAGGGCGTGCCCGGCAGCGGCAGCGTGCAGTCGCGCACCGCGTCGCTCGCGACCTGGAGCCAGATGGCCGACGGCACGGCGGTGCGCGACGCCGCGTTCGGCAGCCCCGCGCTCACCGCGCGCGCCAGCGCGCAGGCCATGGTCGAGCTCGAGCGCTACCGCGACCTGGACGGCGAGATCGGCATCGGCACGCAGAACCGCCGCTACGTCACCGCGTCCGCCGGGGCCAGCGGCACCCTGCTGGCCGAGCTGTCGCCGGCCAACGCGAGCAGCGCGACCATCTCGGCGGGGACCGAGGTCTACCGCGACCGCGACCTGGCCGCCGGCGCGGAGGGCAACCGCGCGCGCGGGCGCGGGCTCCGCCTCGAGCTGGCCAGCACCCTCGCCCACACGGTCCGCCTGCGCGGCGCGGCCGGCGATCGCGCGCGCATCGAGCCGGCCGTGCGCCTCGACCTCTCGCGCACGACGCCGATGGCGGATCCGTCGGCCGCCCTCGACGACCAGGACCTGTCGCCGCGCGTGGACGTCCACGTCACGCCGCGCGCCGCCTTCTGGCTGGGCCTCGCCCCCGACCTGTCGCTCAAGGCCAGCGCCGGCGGCTACCTGCGCTCGCCGACCGCGCTCGAGCTCTACGGCGATCGCGGCATCCTGGTCGGCAACCCCTCGCTCCGGCCCGAGACCGGCGAGAGCGCCGACCTCGGACTGGTCGGCGCGCCGGCGGCCGCCGTCGGCCCGGTCGACCGCGTCTACCTCGAGGCGGTCGCGTTCGCAGCCCGCTCGCGCGACACGATCGTCTGGGTCCCGAACGCGGCGCTGGTCGCCGGCCCGCAGAACCTCGGCAGCGCGCTGGTGTGGGGCGGCGAGCTCGTCGCCTCGGCGCGCGCCGCCCGCGCGCTCACCGTCACCGCCGACTACACGTATCTCGACAGCCGCCAGAGCGACACGCTGCCCTCGTACGACGGCAAGGAGCTGCCCCAGCGCCCGCATCACCAGCTGCACGGCCGCGCCGACCTGGCCGGCCGCGCCGCCTCGCGCCTGTTCGTCGTCTTCGCCGACGCCGCGCTGGTCAGCGGCAACCACCTCGACCCGGCCAACCTGAACGAGGCGCCGCCGCGCGCGCTGCTGGGCGCCGGCGTCAAGCTCGAGGTCGCGCCGCGCCTGTTCGTCGTCGTCGACGGCAAGAACCTGACCGACGCGCGCGTCGAGGACATCCCGCTCGATCCGCCCCCGCGCCCCGACCTGACCCGCGCGCCCCGCGCCATCTCCGACTTCTTCGGCTACCCCCTCCCCGGACGCGCCTTCTACCTCACCCTGCAATGGGAGCCCTGACCATGACCGCTCGCCCCCCACTCCTCGTGTCTCTATCCCTCGGCCTCGCCATCGCCCTCTCCGCCTGCGGCGATGACAATGCCCCCGGCAGCGCGGCCGACGCCGGCGGCGACGGCGCCGGCAGCGAGGCCGACGCCAGCCCCGCGCCCGACAGCGGCGCGCCCGCCAGCGCCACCGCGTTCGCGGTCGCCACCGACTTCTTCACCGCCGGGGTCGCGTCCACCGTCTCGGTCCCCGGCCTGGAGGTCCACGCCGACGCGATCGAGGGCGTCGCCTCGACCGACCCGGTGGTGCGGCTGCAGGGCGATCGCCTGTTCGTCATCAACCGCTTCGGCCAGGACAACGTCACGATCCTCGACGCGGCGCGCGTGAGCCTGGTCGACCAGATCTCGACCGGCGCCGGATCCAACCCGCAGGACGTCGCCCAGGTCGGCGACCGCCTCTACGTCGCCGCTCTCGGGGCACCCGGCATCCTGGTCCTCGACCCCGCGCGCCCCGACGCCGGCGTGGTCGACACGATCGATCTCTCCGACCTCGACCCGGATGACGGGCTGCCCGACTGCGGCAGCGTGGTGGCGCTCGGCGATCAGATCGTCGCGGTGTGCGGCATCCTGGGCGACGACGCCATGCAGACCCCACGCGGCCCCGGCGTCGTCGCGCTCATCGACGGGGCTCGCGGCGAGCTCATCGACACCGCTCCGCTGACCCAGATCCGCCCCTTCGGCCTCGTGCAGGGGGCACCGTCGGGTGACGCGGTCCTCATCGCGACCGTGGACAGCTTCGCCCAGCCGGCCTCGGGTGGCTGCGTCGAGCGAGTCGCGGTCGGACCGGGCACCATCGAGAGCGACGGCTGCGTCGTGAACAACGCCGATCTCGGGGGCTTTGTGAGCGCTCTCGCGTGGAGCCGGGCGGGCGATCAATTCTGGATCACCGTCACCACATCATTTGATCCCGAGGACGGCGGGGCCCACGGCGACCTGGTCTCGGTCCCGGCCGGCGGCGGAACCCCGGTGACCGCGGATCTGGCCGACGACTTCCGGCCGATGGACCTGGCGATCTGTCCCACCGGTCACCTGGTGGTGTCGGACGCGACCCGCGGAGTCCGCGTGCTGGCGCCGGGCGCGGACCGAGAGCTGACCTCCGCGCCGCTCGACATCGGGCTGCCACCGGTGTCGAACGGGCTCGTCTGCTACTAGCCACCAGCCCGGCCACTGCCCGGGCGCCAAGCGCCAGCAACATGTCAGGCCTGCCGCAGGCGCCTTCTCTTCGAACATGCCTGCCAGCGCCTTCTATTAGATGTTGCCGGCGGAAAAACCTGCGGCTGAATCGCGTGGTGAGAACGGTACCTCCCAGCACCGGTACCTCGCGCACAGCTGAGATCCGGCCGCACGGCGGGCGTGGCAGCCAGGTACCGGTGTGTCGCCACCGCGCAGGAGGGCGCAGGAGATAGTCGATCGAGCCCGACAACAGCGGACACCGTTCCGCCCATTTGCGAGCGGGCCCGCGCCTTGCTTTCACCAGCCGGCAATGGATGACGCCCCTCAGTCGATCGAGTATGGTGCCCGCTCCAACTGGAAACCTGACACACGCTCCTTGCGGCCATCTCCCATGGGCGGACACATCCTGGTGGTCGATGACGATCGCGACACCGCCGAAATACTGCGGGAGGGGCTCGTCAAGCGGGGGTTTTCGGCAGAAGCCGCGATCAGCGCCGAGGACGCGCTGGTCAGGCTGCGCGAGCACGAGTTCGACGTCGTCGTGACCGACGTGCAGCTCGGCGCCCTGTCCGGGATCGAGCTGTGCCAGCGGGTGGCGGAGAGCCGCCCCGACGTGCCGGTCATCGTGGTGACGGGCTTCGGCAGCATGGAGACCGCCATCGCCGCGATTCGCGCCGGCGCTTACGACTTCATCACCAAGCCTATCGCGATGGACGCGCTGGTCATCGCGCTCGGGCGCGCGGTTGGCCACCGCCAGCTCAAGAGCGAGGTGCGTCGGCTGCGCGAGGCGGTCGCGTCGCGCCAGGGCGGGGCCATCGTGGGCGAGAGCCCGGCCGTGCGCCGGCTGCTCGACCTCATCGAGCAGGTGGCCGAGAGCGACGCCACCGTGCTCATCACCGGCGAGAGCGGGACCGGCAAGGAGCTGGTCGCGCGCGAGATCCACTCGCGCAGCCCGCGCGCCGACCATCCCTTCACCGCGGTCAACTGCGCCGCGCTGCCCGCCTCGCTGCTCGAGAGCGAGCTGTTCGGCCACACGCGCGGCGCCTTCACCGACGCCAAGCGCGCGCGAGACGGCCTCTTCGTCCAGGCCGCCGGAGGGACCGTCTTCCTCGACGAGATCGGCGAGATGCCGCTCGAGATGCAGGCCAAGCTCCTGCGCGTCCTCCAGGAACGCACGGTGCGGCCGGTCGGCTCCGACACCGAGGTGCCGTTCACCGCGCGCCTCCTGACCGCCACCAACCGCGACCTCGAGGGCGAGGTCGAGAGCAAGCGCTTCCGCAACGACCTCTACTACCGCATCAACGTGGTCCAGCTCGGCGTGCCGCCGCTGCGCTCGCGCGGCAACGACATCCTGCTCCTCGCCCACCACTTCCTGCGCCGCTACGCCACCGAGACGAGCAAGGAGGTGACCGGCATCTCCGGCGCCGCCGCCCAGCGGCTGCTCGACTACGACTGGCCGGGCAACGTGCGCGAGCTCGAGAACTGCGTCCAGCGCGCGGTCACCCTCACGCGCCTGTCGGAGATCTCGGTCGACGACCTGCCCGAGAAGATCCGCGACTACCAGAGCTCGCGCATCGTGATCGCCAGCGACAACCCGGACGAGCTCTTCTCCCTCGAGGAGATGGAGCGCCGCTACATCCGCAAGGTGCTGGCGGCGGTCGGCGGCAACAAGACGCAGGCCGCGCGCATCCTCGGCCTCGACCGGCGCACCCTCTATCGCCGCATCGAGAGCCTCGGCATCGACGCGCGCGTCGCGCACGGCTGAGCCGCCGCGCGCGGCCGCAGGCGGGCCTCCGGCAACCGCCGCGACCGGCGGAGCCGAAGGCCCGAGGCCGAGATCCTGGCCCCTACGGCAGGCCGACTACAGGAGTCGGCGGCGCCGGCCGACGGCGAGCCGGTAGATGCCGAGCAGGAGCATCGCGCCGAGGATCGAGGCGATGATGCCGGGACCGTCGCCCGGCCGGTGGTACCAGCCGAACGCGCGACCCAGCAGGTAGGCCACCACCGCGCCGGCCACGCCGAGCAACATCGTCACGACGATGCCGCCTGGATCGCGGCCAGGCATCAGCAGCTTGGCAATGGCACCGGCGATGAGGCCGATGATGAGGGCGATGATGATTCCCATGTGCGGTCTCCCTTGTTGTGGCTCTTCATCGCAGCCGGCTGCAGCTCGAATGCCAGCCGGCTCCGGCCCCCGAGCTGCGGCGGCCTCGGGGAGGCCAGGAATCCGCTGGCCTGAACCGCGCCGCGACGCACACCGTGGCGCTCACGCACAGGTGAAAGCGTGCCGGCCTGGCGCCGCCGGCCAGGCGGTTGCCGGCCCGAGTCGAGCCATTATGCGGAGCTGGGTTTGCCCCCTGCGCCGCTCCACCGCGCCGGCGATCGCGGCCCCGGACGGCGCCGGTGGCACCGAGCTTGCTCATCCAGGATCCTGAGTCTCGCCCCCGAGCTCCCGGTCGAGCTCCGACTGAATCTGCTGACAACATGACAACCAACTTTCACATCCTTCACGTCGAGGATGACGACCTCGACGCGCTGAATGTGCAGCGGCTGATGAGCCAGTGCGGCGCCGTCAGCGGCATCACCGTCGCGCACGACGGCATGGAGGCGCTGGAGGTGCTCCGTTCGGAGACGTCGGATCTGCACGACCTGGTCATCCTGCTCGACATCTGCATGCCGCGGATGAGCGGCCTCGAGTTCCTGCGCGCGCTGCGCGCCGATCCGACGCTGTGCCACCTGCCGGTCGTCGTGCTGTCCACGTCGGATCACGAGGACGACAAGGAGACCGCCTACCGACTCAACGTCGCCGGCTACCTGGTCAAGCCACCCAGCCCCGATCGGTTCAGGAAGTCGCTGTTCGCCTTCGCCAGCTACTGGTCCACCGCGGAGCTGCTGTGATGGGCCGGCTCGCCTCGCCGGCCACCGACGCCTGGCGCCAGCTCGACGGCTTCCTGGCGATCGTGTCGCACGACCTGCGCAGCCCGCTCAGCGCCATCAGCGTCGGAATCGACGCCATGGCCGATCCGGCGATGGATCAGGCGACGCGCGACCGCTACCTGTCCGCCATGCGGCGCGCGGTCGGTCGCACCGAGCGCTTCCTCGCCGACCTGGCCGACGTGGGCCGCATCGCGTCCGGCTCGCTCGAGATCGAGCCCGCTCGCATCGCGATCGCGCCGCTGCTCGAGCGCGCGGCGAGCCAGCACGAGGCGGAGGCGCACGAGACCGGCACATGGATCGTCGTCGAGGCCGACGGCGGGATTCACCCGCTGAAGGCGGACCCCGACCGGCTGCTGCAGGCGCTGGACAAGCTCATCTCGAACGCCATGCGCCACGCGCGCGGGAGCGGCGCCATCACGCTGCGGGCGGAGAACCGCGATGGGCCCGAGGGCGACACCGTGCGGCTCTGGGTCATCGACCACGGCCCGGGTGTGGCGGGCGCGGAGATCGAGCGCATCCTCCACCGCTTCTGGAGCGGCGCGCGGGAGCGCGGAAAGAGCGCCGGGCTCGGGCTCCCGCTGGTAAGCGGCATCGCCGCGGCGCACGGCGGCGCGATGCTGGTCGAGAGCAGCCCCGGCGGCGGAGCCAGCTTCGGGCTCGAGCTGCCGGCGGTGCGCTGAGGCTCGCACGGGCGTGGCGCTCATGCGCCTGGCACCGCCGTTGCAAACTTCACGGCACGACCTTCATCGAGGAGAGCATCATGTTCGGTTGGGTGATCGCACTGTTCGTCATCGCCATCGTCGCCGCGCTGCTCGGGTTCGGCGGCATCGCCGCCAGCGCCGCCGGCATCGCGCAGGTGGTGTTCTGGATCGCGCTGGTCCTCGCCGTGATCGGGTTCTTCGTCGGCCGCACGCGCCTGTAGTCGGGCGATGGAGCCCGGCGGCTTCGATCTCCAGGAGCTCGCGGTCCAGCTCGGAAAGCTGTTCCTGGCCTTCGCGCTCTGCTTCCCGATGGCCTGGGATCGCGAGCGGAGTGAGAGGTCGCTGGGCGTGCGCACCATCCCGCTCGTCGCCGTGGCCAGCTGTGCGTTCGTGCTGGTGGCGAAGACCGAGTCTGCCGGGGATCCGCAGGCGATGTCCCGGGTCGTGCAGGGCATCATCGCGGGCGTCGGCTTTCTCGGCGGCGGCGCGATCGTCAAGCAGGGCGTGAGCGTGCGCGGCGCCGCCACGGCCGCCACGGTGTGGACCACCGCCGCGCTCGGTGTCGCGGTCGGCCAGGGCCAGCTCGGCATCGCGGTGGCGCTGGGGCTGATGGGCTTCGCCACGCTTCGCTGGCTGAAGCCGCTCAAGCGCGCGGCCGCCGGCAAGGGCGGCGTCGTCATCCTCTCGCCGGACGACGAGGGCGACGAGGACGACGGCGGCGACGACCTCGCCGACGACCAGGACGACGACCTCGCCGACGACCAGGACGACACCGAGGACGACGACGACGAGCGCGGTCAGCGCGTGGGCGCGACCGGCCGCGGCAAGAGCGACGCCGACAGGTTGGCCACTCCGCGCGCGCCCAGGCGCTCCGGCGGGATCACGACGAAGGCGGGCAGGTAGCCGTCGCGGCCGAGGCGCAGCTCGTGCGGGCGGCCGGCCACGAGCTCGATGCGCGCCGGCGTCACGCCGACCAGCAGCCACACCGTCGCCGCGCTCGGCTGCGACGACACCCGGATGCGCGCGGCGGACGAGCGCGCGCGGGCGCGTCCTGCCACCGGCAGCGCCTCGGGCTCGCGCGGAGTCGCGCCGCCCTGGGCAGGCACCAGCGCCACGGCGACCGCCTCTCCCGCGTCGATGGGCAGATCGCGCGCCTCGTAGCCGTCGTGCTCGACCCGGATCCAGTGGCCGCGGCCGCGCTCGACCGCGCCGCTCACGACCGGCGTGGACCCCAGGTTCAGCCACACGGCGGCTCCGGGCGGGTCGCTGGTCACGTCGAGCACGCCGAGCGCCGGCCCCGCCGCCGGCTCGAACCCCGCCAGGAGCGCGCCCTCGCCCGGCTCGGACGGGCGCCCGTCCGGCCCATGATAATAGATGGAGGCCGCGACCCCGCCCGCGGCCAGGAGCAGGCTGATGGCGAGCGGCCCGACGCCCCGCGGCCGTCCGCGCCGGTCGAGCCGCAGATCGGTGAGCGTCCCCCCGAGGGTCTCCTCGGGGCCGGCGTCGCCATCGGGTCCGACCTCGCCGTCGGCACCGGCCACACCTGCCACATCCGCCGTCCGCTCGACGCCCGCGTCCACCGCCACCGCCGCGTCAGCGTCCGCCGCGTCCGCGAGCAGGCGCGCGCGCCGGGCCGAGGGTTCGTCGACCAGATACTCGGCCGCCGCCGCCGCGTCCGCCGCCGCGTCGCCCTCCGCGTCGGGCGGCCGGCTCTGCAGCCGGCCGAGCCGCCGCCCCACGAACGTCGCCACCGTCACCTGCCGGTCGGTGTCGGTCTCGATCGGCGGCGCGGTGCTGACCCGGCGACGCCAGCGCGTCTGCGCCTGCTCCTCGGCCGCGTCCAGGAGCGGGGCGAGGAACTCGGCCAGCGCCAGCGTCGACCCGACCCGCCCCTCACGCCGCGCGAAGCGCTCCAGGTCCTGTTCCATGGCCAGCGCATGCGGATAGCGCTCGTCGGGATGCGCGGCCAGCGCCCGCATCGCGATCGCCTCCAGCTCGACCGGATATTCCGGCACGGCCGCGCTCGGCGGCGGCACCTGGCCCTCGACGATCTCGCGCAGGAGCTCGTACTCGCTGCGGCCCAGGTGCGGCCGGCGGCCGCAGGTGAGCTCGTACAGCATCACGCCCAGCGAGTAGATGTCGGACCGCCGATCCACCGGCTCCGCCCGGCACTGCTCGGGTGCCATGTACGCCAGCTTGCCCTTGAGCGTGCCGTACGTGGTCGTGCTGACCCGGTTGGCCGACTTGGCGATGCCGAAGTCGACCAGCTTGACCCCGCCATCGCGGGTCAGGAAGACGTTCTGCGGCGTGACGTCGCGGTGCACGATGCGCAGCGGCCGGCCGTCGAGGCCCACCTTCTCGTGCGCGTGGTGCAGCCCGGCGGCCACCGAGGTCACGATGAACACCGCGTGCTGGAGCGGCATCCCCTCGCCGCGCTCGCCCAGCACGCGGCGGACCGTGTGCAGGTCGGCCCCGTCCAGGTGCTCCATCGCGATGAAGTACTCGCCTTCCTCCTGCCCGGCGTCGTAAATATCGACGACGTTGGGGTGCTGCAGGGTGGCGGCGATGCGCGCCTCGTCGAGGAACATGGTGAAGAACTCGTCGCTCTCCGCCAGCTGGGGCAGGATGCGCTTGACCACCACGTTCTTCTCGAAGCCGCCGGCCCCGCTCACCCGCGCCAGGTAGATCTCCGCCATCCCGCCGACCGCGATCTTGCGCAGCAGCTGGTATCGGCCGAGCCTCGCCGGGCCGAGCGGTCCCCCTCCATCCCCCCGCGACAAGCTGCAGCAGAATACACCGCCAGGGCCTGTTCCTGCCGCTTTCTTGCCGATCCGGCCGGCGCGGCGGTACGACGAGGTATGCCCTCGGTCGGCGATCGGCGCTATCGACTTCACCTGTTCGCCCGACGGGAGGAGCGCGCGCTCGCGCGCCGGATGGAAAGGCTGCGCGGCGGCGCACCCCAGCAGGACGAACCGATCGAGCTGGCGTCCGAGCGCGTCTGTCCACGGACCGGTGAGCTGCTCGACCGCCGGCGGGTGGTGCGCCGACCTCCTACTATCGGGTAGACGGCCGAGGCCTGTCCGCCCGCGATTCCGCTATACTGCCGGCCAGTGGGCAGAAGCAGGCTAGCCGCATCCCACCTGGCCAGCTTCCTCGCCGGCGTGGTGGTCGCCACATCTCTCCTGGCGCGCGCGCTCCCGGATCGCACCGGCGGCCCGAGCCCGGCCGCGCGCGACCGCTACGCCACCCTCGACTCGCTGGCCCAGGCGCTGTCGTACATCCTCGGCGAGTACGTCGACGAGATCGCCGAGCGCGACCTGGTCTACGCGGCGATCGGCGGCATGGTGCGCTCGCTCGATCGCCACTCCGCGTTCCTGCCGCCCACGAGCTATCAGCGCCTGCGCGAGGACACCGAGGGCGAGTTCGGCGGCGTTGGCTTCGAGCTCGCGGCGCCGCCGCCCGGAGCGAGGCCCCCCTATCCGGTCATCTCCGATCTCATCGCCGACTCGCCGGCGGCGCGCGCCGGGCTGCACGACAACGACCGCGTCGTCGAGGTCGCCGGCCGTCGCACGGTCGACGCGGCGGATCACACGCCGGCCGACCGCCGCATGCGCCAGCTCGGCGCGCTCCTGCGCGGCCCGGCCGGCACCCGCATCGAGCTCGCCGTCTCGCCGCCCGCCGCCCACCGCGTCGACCGCCGCGTGCTGGTGCGCCAGCGGGTCAAGGTTCCGACGGTGGAGTGGCTCGCGCTTCCCCCGGCGATCGGCTACGTCGCGATCCGCCGCTTCCAGGAGGCCACCTCGGCCGACTGCGACGCCGCCCTCCGCGCCCTGCGCGCGCGCTTCGGTCGCGACCCGCGCGCGCTGGTGCTCGACCTGCGCGGCAACCCCGGCGGCCTCTACGATCAGGCGGTGCGCGTCGCCGACCTCTTCCTCTCGAGCGGCGTCATCGTCAAGGTGGTGAGCCGGGCGGGCCAGACGGTCGAGACCGAGACCGCGCGCGCCCCCGGCACCTGGGAGGGATTCCCGATGATCGCGCTCATCGACCAGGGCTCGGCCTCGGCCGCCGAGATCGTGGCGGCCGCACTACAAGAACACGGGCGAGCCACGGTCATGGGCCTGCCCAGCTTCGGCAAGGGATCCGTGCAGACCTTCCTCGACCTGGCCGACGGCAGCGGGATCAAGCTCACGACTGCGCGTTACTACACACCCCGCGGCCGCTCGCTCGAATCGTCCGGAATTCAGCCTGATATCCGGGTCGAGGCGTTCGAGCCGGAGCTCGTCACAGGGGGACGGCGGGCCGGCAAGCGCCGAGCTGCGGCTGGCTCTGGCGCAGCGGCCTCGATCGATGCCAGAATGCCGCTTGGCGTGACGGCCGAGGTTCTCCAGAGAATGGAGGAGGACTATCAGCTGCGGGTGTCTTACGAGACTGCTCGGGGCTGGCTGAAGTCGCCTGAAAAGGTGCCTTCGAGGGCCAGCCGGAGCTTGCCACCGGCGCCGCCGCCTTGACCTGAGCTCGTGGCAACCCTAGAATTTACGATAGCTTGTCGAGCTGACCGTGTGCGAGCATGTACAAGCTAGTCATCCAAGACGACGAGGGTAAAACCACTGTCGTTCCGCTCATCCGAGATGAGCTGACGATCGGTCGGAAGGAGGGGAACACCATCCGACTGACCGAGCGCAATGTGTCGCGCCGACACGCTCGACTCATTCGACAGAACGGGTCCATCACGATCGAGGACCTGAACAGCTACAACGGAATTCGCGTGAACGGGTCGCGCATCACCGGGCGCTGCCAGATCCGCGAGACCGATCGCGTCCAGATCGGCGACTACCTCATCGAGCTCAAGTCCGAGGCGCACGACAAGGCCGACACCCTGAGCGAGCGCACGATCCCGCTCGAGCGCATCGACCCGCACGCGACCACGCCGGTGCCCGACAACGTCGAGCCCAGCGACTCGGCCGTCGCCACCACGCGGATGAGCAAGACCGAGGCGGCGGCGGTGATCGGCGCCGCCGCGTTCGTCGGTGCGGTGACCGAGCCGATGGCGCCGCTGGCCGATGGCGAGCCGACGCCAGTCGTGGTACCCGCGCCGGGTGCCGCGCCGGGCGTCTCGCCGCCGGTCGCGCCGGCGGCCCACACCGCGGCGCACGCGCGCCTGGTCGTGCTGACGGCCGGATTCGCCGGCCGCGAGATCGACCTCGACAAGACGGCCATGGTCATCGGCCGGACCGAGGACAACGACATCTGCATCAATCACCGGTCGATCTCGCGCCACCACGCCAAGGTGGTGCGCGAGAACGGGCGCCACGCGATCGTCGACCTCCAGTCGTCCAACGGCGTCCGCGTCAACGGCGAGGAGTACGGCAAGGTCGAGCTGCGGCGCGCCGACGTCATCGACCTCGGCCACGTCCGCCTGCGCTTCGTCGAGTCGGGCGAGGACTTCGTCTTCGGCCGCGACGCGCAGGCGGTCGACGTGGTGCCGCAGAGCTCGTCGCGCATCGCGATGTGGTTCGCGCTCGCGCTCCTGGTGGTCGGCGCGGCCGTGGTCCTGTTCCTGGTCCTGAGCGGCGGCCAGTCGGGCGACGCGAAGGGCGGCGACGAGGGCAGCGGCGGGGCCCAGGCCGGCACACCCCCCGGAGCCGGGACCACGGCAGGCAAGAGCGCGGTCCCGGCCGCGACCGCAGGGACCTCGGGCGACGACGGCGACGAGACCACCACCGCCGGGGTCGAGAAGAAGGACCACGGCGGTGACACGACGCCCGAGTCGGCGGCCCCCGCCAGCGACGAGGACGCGCGGGTCTCGAAGCTCCTCGACAAGGCGCGCAAGGCCCGCGACGAGGAGAAGTGGAACGAGGTCCTGACCGCGGCCAACCAGGTGCTCGCCATCGAGAAGGCCAACACCGACGCCACCGGGCTGCGCGACCAGGCGCAGAGCGAGATCCGCGCCGAGGGCATCTACGAGAAGTTCCGGCGCGCGGTGGCCAACCGCGACTACACGCAGGTCGCCAACCTGTTCCGCAGCCTCGATCCGGAGTCGATGTACCGCCTCAACGCGCAGCCCGAGCACGAGCGGCTCAAGGCCGAGTTCATCCAGGCCAGGAGCCGCGAGGGCAAGCGGCTGGCGGACCGCAGCCGGTGCCGCGATCAGGAGCGGCTCGCCGACGAGGCCGGCCGCGTGTGGTCGGAGGCCCGGAGCGCCGTGCTGAGCCACGCGTGCAAGCTGGCCGCGCCGGGCGGGTCGTCCAGCGGCGGCCAGGGGGGCGAGGCGACCGCGGGCGCCGCGCATCCGCCGGGCGCCGACGGGCCCGGTGAGCCGGGCGGCTCGGCCGGCGAGAGCGGCGACGGCGCGGCCTCGTTCGACGAGCTGCTCGACAAGTCCAAGAAGGCGGTCCTGGCCGGCGACAACGCTGCATCGCTCAAGTACTGCGAGATGGCGGTGGAGAAGAAGCGCAGCGACCAGAACGCGATCAGCACCTGCGCCATCGCGGCCTGCAAGCTGAAGAACATGGTCAAGGCGCGCAAGTACATCGGCAAGCTGAGCGATGCGGACAAGAAAGAGCAGCACCGCAATCTGTGCCGGCAGAACGGCGTCACCGACATTTGATCAGGTGATCAGGTAGGTCGAGGTCGGCCGCTCGAGGGGGGACCGGTCGGGGGCCGCGCGGGCGCGCCCCGCCGCCGTGAGCGGGCGGGCGAAATTGCTTTTTCTCGCTGAGTGTAGTAACTGAGAATGAAATCGAGGGGTTGCGGCAGGCCTCGGCAAGCCTCTGCGCGGCCCCGCCCCGTCCGGAGGCGTCATGCGCGTTCTGCTTCCCATCTCGGTCGCCATTGCATTGCTCGCCGGCGCGGCGCCGGCTCGCGCGCAGGTCGGCGGCAACATCGACCTCAACGCGTTCCGGCCGGCGATGGACTCGCGCGGCTTCATCACGGTCAACGCCTCGCAGGTGCTCGGCCACGGCGAGCTCTCGTTCGGCCTGGTCACCAACTGGGGCTATCGCGTGCTCCAGTTCAAGGAGGGCGACAGCGCGTACGAGGTCACCAACGTGATCACGCCGACCCTCATCGCGGCCTTCGGTCTCAAGCTCGGGCCGGTCGAGCTGGAGCCGGGCGTGTCGCTGCCGTTCCAGGTGATGTCGGGCGATCGCGATCCGGACGAGGTGGGCACGCCGGGCATGAACAACGGCGACCGCTTCTCGTTCGACGGCCAGGGCCTGGGCGACATGGGTCTCCACCTCAAGTGGCGCCTCCTGTCGACGTCGAAGGCGCCGCGCATCGGCGTCGCCATCATCGGCTCGGTCTACCTGCCGACCGCGAGCGAGGACGACCGGTGGCTTGGCGAGGGCGAGGTCACGCCACAGGTGATGGGCGTGGTGGACAAGGAGTTCGGCGCCGACTCGCAGCTGCGCATCGCGCTGACCGGCGGCATCCGCGTGCGCTCGAGCGACCGCGTCTTCATGGACAACACCGCGCCGCCCAATCCGCCCACCGGCGACATGGTGGAGGCCAAGAGCACGGTGCCGCTCGGCGCGGCCATCGCCTACGGCATCATCCCGCAGAAGTTCGACGTCATCGCCGAGGCGTTCATGGAGGCGCCGCTGGGCGGGCAGAACTACATGCCCGGCGAGGCGATCGCCGGGCTCAAGCTGTACCTGGCGCGCAACTCGTTCCTGTCGTTCGGCGGCGGCGTCGGCTTCATCCCCGACAAGGCCGCCAGCCCCGACGCGCGCGCGTTCCTGGCCATCGTGTTCGAGCCCAACCTGGGCGACCGCGACGGCGACGGTCTCAAGGACGACGTCGACAAGTGCCCCGACCAGGCGGAGGACAAGGACGGGTTCGAGGACGAGGACGGCTGCCCGGAGGAGGACAACGACCACGACGGCATCCTCGACGGCAAGGATGACTGCCCCGACCAGCCGGAGGACAAGGACGGGTTCGAGGACGAGGACGGCTGCCCGGAGGGCAACCAGAACGATCGCGACAACGACGGCATCCTCGACAACGTCGACAAGTGCCCCGACGACGCGGAGGACAAGGACGGCTTCCAGGACGAGGACGGCTGCCCCGATCCGGACAACGATCAGGACGGCATCCTCGACGTGGACGACCTCTGCCCCAACCAGCCCGAGGACAAGGACGGCTTCGAGGACGCAGACGGCTGCCCCGATCCGGACAACGACAACGACCGCATCCTGGACAAGGATGACGCCTGTCCGCGCCGCGACGGCGAGACCGCCAAGCAGACCGCGGAGACCTACAACGGCGTGGACGACACCGACGGCTGCCCCGACCGGGGCCGCGTGGTGGTGACCGACACGAAGATCGAGATCCTGGACAAGATCTACTTCGAGTACGACTCCGACGTGATCCAGAAGCGGTCGTTCGGCATCCTCGACGCGATCTCCGCCACCATGCAGGGCAACCCCGACATCAAGCTGGTCGAGATCCAGGGCCACACCGACGAGCGCGGCTCCGACTCCTACAACCTCGATCTATCGGATCGCCGCGCGGCGTCGGTGCGCCGCTACCTGACCGAGCACGGGGTCGACGGCGGGCGCATGCAGTCACAGGGCTACGGTGAGACCCAGCCGATCTCACAGGGCCACAACGAGGCCGCCTGGGCCAAGAACCGGCGCGTCGAGTTCCTGATCCTGAAGCGGGCCGGCGAGTAGAAGTTCTAGCGGGCCGGGGCCTCGGCGGGCTCCGGCTTCGCGGCCTCGTCGACCACGCCCCTGGCCGCGTCCTTCGCCGCGTCCTTGGCCTGCTGGGCCGGCTTGCTCTCGGTGGCCTCGTGGGCCTTCTTCTTGATGCCCTCCTTGAGGTCCTGGGTCTCGTCGCTCTGCCAGATGCGCTTCACGTGGCCGGCGAAGGTGTGGTCGCCCAGCTTGACCGACGTGCTGCACCAGGCGACGAAGACGACCACGAGGACGAACAGGACGAATCGGATCACCTCGCCAATCTAGCGCGAGGCCGGCGGACGGGCCACATGGGGCCGGATCCGCGAATCGCGGCGGCCGCTTGCCGGCCGCCCGTCGGTGCGGCGCCGTCGAACCGCCCGCGTGCGGACGTTGCCTCCTCCGGGCCGAGAGTCCATTCTACGGCCCGAGGAGGTCCCCGATGAGACGCGCACGACCGATGATCGCTGTCCTCGCGCTGGTCCTGGCCCATGGCGCCGTCGCGGCCGCCGGTGAGAAGGGCGGGGTGAAGATGCCCGACCAGATCCCGGTGGCGGGCAAGACCGTGGCGCTGAACGGCATGGGGATCCGCGAGGCCACCATGTTCAACGTCGATGTCTACGTGGCCGGGCTCTATCTGGAGAAGAAGACCCAGAGCGCGGAGGACATCATCGGCTCGGAGCAGATCAAGGTGCTCCACATGATCTTCGTGCGCGACGTCGACCGCGGCGACATCACCGAGGCCTGGTCGACGCAGTTCAAGAAGAACGGGGCCGACATGGCCAAGCTGAAGAGCCAGATCGATCAGCTGAACGGCTGGATGGCGGACATGAAGGACGGCGACGCCATGACCTTCACGTACGTGCCGCAGAAGGGCCTGACCGTCGTGGTCAAGCGCGCGCAGAAGGGCGTCATCGCCGGCAGCGACTTCGGCCACGCCTTCTTCGCCATCTGGTTCGGCAAGTCGCCCCCCAACAAGGGGCTGAAGAGCGGTCTACTCGGCAAGTAGAAAATCAGTACACAGCGAGGGGAGGGACGGGCGATGACGACCAAGTATCTCCTGAGCGAGGACCGGCTGCCGCGGCGCTGGTACAACATCCTGGCCGATCTGGCCACGCCGCCTGCGCCGGTCCTGCACCCGGGCACGCAGCAGCCGGTGACGCCGGCCGACCTGGAGCCGCTGTTTCCGATGGCGCTCATCGAGCAGGAGATGAGCTCGGAGCGCGAGATCGCGATCCCCGAGGAGGTGCGCGGCGCGCTGGCCCTGTGGCGCCCCACGCCGCTCCACCGCGCCACCCGCCTCGAGCGCGCCATCGGCACCCGCTCGCACATCTATTACAAGTACGAGGGCGTGTCGCCGGCCGGCAGCCACAAGCCCAACACGGCGGTGGCCCAGGCCTACTACAACGCCAAGGCCGGCGTGAAGCGGCTGGCCACCGAGACCGGAGCCGGCCAGTGGGGCAGCTCGCTGGCCTTCGCCGGCTCCCTGTTCGGCCTCGACGTCACCGTGTACATGGTCAAGGTCAGCTACGAGCAGAAGCCGTATCGCCGCTCGATGATGCAGACCTGGGGG
>DATFRY010000025.1:0-2298 GCA_035262925.1 Kofleriaceae bacterium
GCGCCGCGCGCGAGATGCATCACCATCGCGCAGACCGCCTCGGTGCCGACGTAGGCGCTGCGTCTCAGACCGTAGGCGAGAAAGAACGGCGTGTTCAGCGGGCCCGTCGTGACCACGAGCCCCGAGATGAGCCCGACCACGGCGCCGAGCGCCGGGAAGTAGCGCAGACGCATCCGGAAGAAATCCGTCGCCAGGATCCGCCGCAGGGGCACCGACGCGATCAGGAACAGGCCGATGAAGCGTCCGAGCCACTCCGAGGACGCGCCGACGTAGATGGCCGTGCCCAGCGCGGTCGCGGGCACCGCGCCGAGCGCGAACCGCAGGACGACCGCGCGGTCCACCTGGCCCCGGCTCCACCAGATTCGCGCGAGGTTGCCGATCGACATCGTGACCGTCAGCACCGGCACCGCCGCGCGCAGGCCGAGCACCCACGCGACGAGCGGCAGCATGATGATCCCGGTGCCGAAGCCGGCCACTCCGCCGATCAGCGAGCCCAGCAGCGCGCCGACCACGAGGACGGCCCAGCCGATCGGATCGGGCATGTCGTGTCATCATACGCGGAATGTCTCGGTGGGTCGCCGCCGCGGGCGCGCTCGTCGTCTCGCTCGACTCCATGATGAACATCGCGTTTCCGGCGATCGCGGCGGCCTTCGCGGCGCCGCCCGAACGCGTGCGCTGGGTGATCATCTGCTACGTGCTGACCTACGCGATCACCGCGTTCGCGGGCGGCGCCGCCGCCGACCAAATCGGCCACATCGCGGTGTTTCGCGCCGGCGTTGCCCTGAGCGTGGTCGCGTTCGCGATGGGCGGCCTCGCGCCGAGCTTCGCCTGGCTCCTGGTCGCGCGCATCGTGCAGGGCTTCGCGGGTGGATTGATCTACGGCACCGCGCCCGCGCTCACCACGCTCGGTGCGCCGGCGGCGGTCCGGGGCCGCCGGCTCGGCTTCCTGAGTGCCGCGATGGGGCTCGGCCTGCTCGGCTCGCTGCCCGCCGGCGCGCTGGTCGAATCCTTCGGCTGGCGCGCCGTCTACCACGTGCGCGTGCCGCTGGCGCTGGCTGTGCTCATCTGGGCCGCGCTCACGCGCGCCGAGCCCGCCGAGCGCGCGCGGAAGCCAGTGGCCGTCGGCGACCTGACGCGCGGTCTCGTACTGCGGGCCGGCGCCCTGTCATTCGTCGCCCGGGGCGCGATCTTCGCGATCTGGCTGCTGGCGCCGTTCTACCTGGTAGAGACGCGCCGGCTCGGCGCCTTCGCGGGCGGCTTCTTCTTCATGCTCACGCCCCTCGGCACGACGGTCGCGGCGCCTCTGGCTGGACGACTCGCCGATCGCCTGGGACCGTCGGCACCGGCCGTCGCCGGGCTCGCGATCGAGGCCGTCGGTCTCGCCGCGCTCGGCTTCGTCGGTGGGACCACTCCGCTCTCGGTGGTCGGGCTCGCGCTCTTCGTCGCCGGCTTCGGGCTCGGCTTCTTCGAGGTCCCGAACATGACGACGATCATGACCGCATTCCCGGCCGGGCAGCAGGGGGCCGCCGGCGGCCTCTCCTTCCTGGCCCGGACCCTGGGCGTCGTGACGGGCGTCGCGGTCGCCGGCCAGATCGTCGCCGCCCGCACCGCCTCCGTGGGCTTCCTCGGCGCCTTCACTGAGTCGCTCCTGGTCGCGGCGCTGGCGGTCGCCGCCGCCGCGGCGCTCGCCGTGGCCGGCATGCGCGGGCGGCGCTGAGCCCGGCGCGGCGCTATACTGCTGGGCCATGAAGGTGGTCTGAGAGGAGGCGCCGATGGCGGCTGCATTCACGTCCAAGCGGTATCGCGTCGAGGATGTCGACGCGGACGAGTTCTGCTTCCAGCAGGGGTGCACCGACGGCCTGCCGGTCGTTCCCCCGACCGAGGACCGCGTCACGATGATGCTCGCCGCGGCCCGCCTCGATCCCAAGCAGGAGATCGCGTTCATCACCAACCGGTCGGTCTCGGTGACCGCCGAGAAGGTCGCGATCAACGCCGTGATGGCCGGCTGCCGGCCCGAATACATGGCGGTCGTCGTCGCGGCGGTCGAGGGTATCGGCGACCCGGCCTGGAGCTACCACGGCCCGGGCACGTCGACCGGCGGCGCCGCGGTCCTGGTGATCGTCAACGGCCCGATCACGCGCGAGCTCGACATCAACGCGGGCGACAACCTCTTCGGGCCGGGGTGGCGCGCGAACCTCGCGATCGGGCGTGCGCTGCGCCTGGTCATGCGCAACGTCTGCGGCTCGCTGCCGGGCCTGCTCGACCGCGGCACGCTCGGCCACCCGGGCAAGCTCTCGT
>DATFRY010000026.1:0-2502 GCA_035262925.1 Kofleriaceae bacterium
CCGGCCCGCCGCTGCCTGCTGGTCGGCGCCTATCGCGACGGCGAGGTCGGACCCGATCACCCGCTCGCGATCGCGATCCGTGCGCTCGCGCGCGCGCAGCCGGTGCACACCCTCGAGCTCGGGCCGCTCGGCGTCGCCAGCGTCGCCGAGCTCCTGGGCGACACCCTGCGCGCGGGCGCCGCCGAGACCGGACCGCTCGCCGAGCTGGTGCACAGCAGGACCGGCGGCAATCCGTTCTTCATCGCCCAGCTGCTCGACACGCTGCACGAGCGGCGCCTGATCACCTACTCGGCCGAGCGCGGCGGGTGGACGTGGGACCTCGACGCGATCCGCACGGCGGGCATCACCGACGACGTGGTCGAGCTGATGATCGAGAAGCTGCGGCGGCTCTCGCCGGCGGCGCAGGAGGCGATCCGCACCGGGGCGTGCATCGGCAACGTCTTCCCGGTCGCCCTGATCGCGACCATCGCGCAGCGCGATGCGCCGGCCGTCCGCGCCGACCTCGATCCGTCGATCGAGGCCGGCTTCGTGACCGCCGAGGGGGACGAGATCCGCTTCGTCCACGATCGCATCCAGCAGGCCGCCTACGGCCTCATCCCCGAGGCGGAGCGCGACGAGTTTCACCTCCAGGTCGGCCGGCTGCTCCTGCGCGGCATGAGCGAGGCGGAGCGGACCGAGCACGTGTTCGGGATCGTCCTCCACCTCAACCGCGCGCGCCGCTTGATCGAGTCGGCGGCCGAGCGGCGCCAGCTGCTCGAGCTGAACGTGATCGCGGCCGAGCGGGCGCGCTCGGCGGTGGCCTTCGCGCCCTTCCTCGACCTCATCCAGGTTGCCGAGGAGCTCCTGCCCGCCGACGCGTGGACGGCCGACCGCGCCCTGGCCGCGCGCGTGCACCTCGACCTGGCCGAGGCGTGCCACGTCAACCGCCAGTACGAGCGCATCGAGGCCTACGCGCGCGCGGTGCTCGATCGCTCGCCGACCGCGGTCGACGCCATCCGCGCCACCTCCACCCTGGTCATGCGCTCCATGGCGCAGGGCCAGCCCAAGGAGGCGTCGCGCATCGGCCTCGAGCTCCTGAACGCGATGGGCTTCGGCGTCCCGCTCGAGCCGGGCAAGCTCGATGTCCTCCGCGTGTTCCTGCGCGTGCGGCTCGGGCTGGCCCGCCACCGCATCGACCGCCTCGCGCAGAGGCGCGAGACGACCGACCCGGAGGTCATCGCGACCGCCGAGTTCTGCATGAGCCTGCTCTCGCCGCTCTTCTACGGCGCCCCGGCCGCGTTCCCGATCGTGGGCATGAAGATGCTGCTCCACGCGCTGCGCCACGGCTACACCCCGATCAGCCCGGCGCCCTTCATGATGTTCGCGATCATCCTGGCTCAGGTGGGCCAGGCCGGGCAGGCCCGCCGCTACGCCGAGCTCGCCTGGCGCCTGCAGCGGCGCTTCGGCGCCCGCAAGGTCGAGGTCTACCTCCACACCGGCTGGAACAGCTTCCTCGCCTGGCGCTGGATGCCCTATCGCGAGATCCTCGAGGTCGTCGAGAGCGAGGCCACCCCGGCCGCGGTCGACGTCGGCAACACCGAGTTCGTCGGGCACCAGCTGCTCAACTCGGTCGAGCTCCGCTTCCTGCGCGGCGACGCGCTGTCGGATCTGGCGGACCGCTGCGACCGGGTGTGGCGCCAGATCGACCAGGCCCAGCAGTGGGTCCCGCTCGACGCGCTGCGCGTGCTGCGCCAGGTGCTGGCCAACCTCGGCGGCGGCGCGCCCGATCCCGCGGAGCTGCGCGGCAGGTTCTTCGACCCCGACGAGGTCCTCGCGCGGGCCGTGCGCGAGGGAAACGTCACCGGCCGCTTCTCGGCCGCCGCGTACGCCAGCTACACCGCGCTCCTGTTCGGCGACCCGGCGCGCGCGCTGCGGCTCACGCGCGAGGCCGAGCCGCTCATCCCCCAGCTGGCCGCATGGTACGTGCACACGCTCTTCTACGCCGTGCAGTCGATCGCGCTGCTCCAGGTCGAGCCGTCGGCGGCCGCCCGCGGCGCGCTGCGCGGCAGCGGCGCCAGCACCGCGATCAGGGCGTCGAGCCCGAGCGCGGCGACCAGCGCGACGGCCGGCAGCACCACGTTCAGGTGCGGCCAGTAGGGCGGGTCGTAGGTCAGCACGCCGCCGAAGACGAACGTCAGGACGATCCAGGCCAGCAGCAGGGTGTGACGCCGGTCGCCGGCCCGCGACAGGACCCGCCCGAGGCCGAGCACGAAGAGCGCCGCCTCGGGGGCGGCGATCATCGGGCGCGGGAAGTTGAAGTGGGGGCTGCCGTCGCCGTAGAGGTGCAGCGTCAGGAAGGTGTGGACGACCTGCTGCAGCACGACCAGCGCGGCCGAGGTCGTGCCGTAGCCCTGCTCCTGGTGGGTCCAGACCCCCGGCGACCAGAGCGCGACCGCGCTGCCGCGGCCGACGAAGCCGAGCGGGTTCTGCAGCGCGAAGGCGAGCATCGGCCCGAAGGCGATC
>DATFRY010000027.1:0-61707 GCA_035262925.1 Kofleriaceae bacterium
CGACTGCTGGTTCAGAGGATCCTCGAACTTCAGCGCCTCGTTCTGATCGAAGGAGAACGGCATGAACGAGTCGATGCCGGTGGCGATGTGGTAGTTGACCTCGTCGTCCGCCGAGCCGATCTGACTCCCCATGGTGGCCACCGCGTTGCGGGTCGCCTGGGCGGCGTTGAAGTCGATCTGGTCGCTGCCGTCGAAACGCTGAAGGATTCGCCCGGTCCACTCGGCACCGGCACCATGCAGCTTTCCATCCTGGTACGGCGCGCGCGTGTTGTTCGGATCGTGGCACCTCTGGCAGCCCGCCTGGTTGAAGAGGGCCTCGCCCTGCGTGATCTTGCCGCTCACGTCGCTGCCCAGCTGATCGGCCTCGAAGAGATACGTGTACGGGTTCGCCGGCACGCGGTCGATGGCCACATCCCAGTAGTCGATCTGGCGCGACAGCTCGAAGCGATCGAAGGGGCGGCCCTGGATCGTGACGTTGTGGCCGGTGTCTAGCACCACTGTCTGGGCGATCACGTCGTCGACCCGGTTCAGCTCGTCCGCGAGGACCGGGGCGATGTCTTCCTCGAAGTTCTCCGGTACACCGGTCGCGTCGTTGATCGGCTGGACCGGCTGGCAGGCCTGGTCGGCCGCGGCACCATTCGTGATCACGTTGTTCGGATCGCCGATGCGCTGGTCAGCCGGCTTGTCGACACCTTCCGCCACGCCGAACAGGACCAGGAAGCAGTTGCTCTGCGTCTGGAAGTTGAAGGCGAGAGTCGAGTAGTCATCGTGGTCCATCGAGCCGTTCCAGAAGTAGTTCTCGGTCTTGATCTGGTTCCACGTGGGAACGATCTTGTGCATCTGGGTCGGCCCGTTCGCGCCGTTGAACCAGCCAAAGCTGTCGGTGATGGTCTGGTCGCGGTGGCAGGACGTGCAGGACTTTTGACCGTTGTTCGACCACTTGGTGTTGTTGTAGGCGAACTCGCCGATCTCGATGTTGCTGCACGGGTAACCGGCGTTGTTTGCCGCGGGGGCGAAGACGCCGCCGTTGTAGCCGAGGTCCACCTGATCGATCGGTCCGCCGCCAGGCGCCGTCGCGTCGAACACCTCGAGCAGACCGGAGCCCCAGCTGGTCGTGACGAGGACATTGTCCACCGCGTCGAAGAAGACGCCCGTGGGTCGGATGGTCGACTCGAACTCCTGTCCCACCAGGTTCTGCAGCGGGAAGGCGGCCCCGCCGACGACCTGGAGCTGCTGGATGATGTCGTTACCCTCGCCGAGCACGAAGACTCGTCCGGCCCCGTCCGTGGCCATCTCGCCAGGCAAGGTCGCCGTGAGGATTCGCTGCGCCGCGTTCGCGTAGAACGGCTCCACCGAGTTGACATCGGTGAAGGTGGTCATCTGGAAGGGATCGGTCTGGTTCAGGTTCGGCGCCAGCGTGATCATCGTGTTCCGCACGTCCTCGAACTGGATGGCGTCGGTGCGGTCCCGGAGCCCGCCCTGATGGGCGATCTGGGACGATCCATCCAGGCCGGTCACGACCTGCGGCTCCGCGTCCTGCTCGACGGGGATGACCGTGTTCTGCTCGGGGAAGCCGCGGTCCGCCGACGTGCTCGCGACGATCACGGTGTTCTCGACCTCGAGCGCCGCCACCGACGGAGCTCCGACTCCCGTGTAGCCTTCGATGGCGCCGCTGGCCGCGTTCACGCGACACACCTCGCCGCCGCGGTTCTCGGTGACGTAAAGGGCCTTGCCCTGCTCGTCCAGCGTCATTCGCTGCGGGTTGTTGGCGCACCCGGTGACGGTCAGGTCGGGGGTGCTCTCCGGGCCGCTCGGCGTCTTGAGTCGGAGGATGTCCTGGAGGCCGCCGTCGATGCCGGCCTGGACCATCCTGATGTCGTAGCGGTTGACCGTGCCCAGCCACTCGTTGGTGGTGTAGAGGTAGAGGTCGTTGTCGAACGCTCCGCCCGGCCGCGTCTCGGCCAGGATGACGTCGGAGGTGTAGTAATCGACGGGGATCACGAGAGGCTCGCCGGCCTTCTCGAGCGGGCGCTTGCGGACCATGTCGATGACCGACAGGTAGTTCGAGTACAGGTTGGCCACGATACAGGCGTCGAACTCGTCGGCGCAGACGGTGCGGACGGGCTTGATCCCGACATTCACTTCCTCGACGTCGCCGTTCTCATCGACGATGGCAACCGTGTTGCCGGGCGTGGAGATGTCGCCGCCCATCGGGGCGATGCACACGCGCGCTCCGCCGTTGCCCAGGTGGATGCAGTCCACATCGGTCGGCCTGGCGCGGAAGGGCACCGTCCGCATGACCGCTTCGTTGGCGTCCGGGATGATGTCGACGGTCTCGCCATCGTCGCGGTCGAGCGCGATCGCCTGCTCCAC
This sequence comes from Kofleriaceae bacterium, assembly GCA_035262925.1. GTDB lineage: Bacteria > Myxococcota_A > Polyangia > Haliangiales > Haliangiaceae > DATFRY01. The sequence goes on from DATFRY010000027.1 coordinate 2,374, forward strand.
GAGCCCCATCTTCGTGAACATCGACGTGAAGGCGTTGACGCCGCACGTGTTGTCCGCGTCGGTCATCGCGATGGCCTGAGCGTTCGCCGAATCCACCGCCGGGATGGTGAAACGCCGCTGGTCGCTGACGTCAGGGATCTGGAAGTTGGGAACCAGCGAACCGCGCTTGTAGATACCCGGGGACACGACCGGGGTGTCGTCCCCGGCCCCGTCTGTGGTGGCGTCCCCACCGCTGGTGTCGCCACCCGAGGTGTCATCGTCGTCCCCTCCGGAGACGCCGACGTCGCAGCCGCTGCTGGCGGCCGCCAGGAGAAGGAGAGTGATCGCGGAGCAGTTCACCGTCCGCGTCACCACTCGATTTGCGAGTAGCAAACGCATGTCCTAGAAGCCTCCCTCTGCGCCGCCAGTGACCGTGACGACATCGGCGGTGTTGACGCCGTCGATCGGCACGTCGTCCTCATCGAGGAGCTGGGCGCTGAATGCCATGGCAGCCTGGTTCTGTGCCTGGAAGATACGAAGCACGATGCTCGGGACCGGCTCATCCGGGCTGTACGCCGGGATGTTCGCGGTCACGCTGAGATTGCCGCCGCCATCCGGGCTCGAGCTCTGCTGGCCGTTGAAGAACGCGGTGATGTCGTTCTGGGTCTGGATGTTGAGCTGGAGCAGCAGGTCGGTGCCGGTCGTGTTGATGACGTACGCGATCGCGTAGCCCGTGCGGCCCTGTCCCACGGCCCCGCCTTCTGCGTCGAACACCGCGCCGATGTCGTTGTCCACGACGTCCGACTGGAAGAAGTCGAACTGCTGGCCGAGCTGCTCACCGCCCGAGGAGTCGAAGAGGCTCGCTCGAACGTCCCGCTCGTTGATCAGGAACTCCTGGTCCGGGTCCTGGGTCGAGAACTGGCCGCCGATCAGCCACGCGGTCAGGAAGCCATTTCCGTCGGGTCGCAGGCCCTGGGCCCAGGCGAGAACCGTGTCGGCCTCCACCGAGTCGACCGCGAAGCACTGACCTCCGCCGTGCTCGAGGCCCGTGGCGAACTGATTGTTCACGTTCGAGATCTCGTCGGTCGGATAGAGGAACATGGAGCTCGCCTCGGGGACCAGGAAGTCGACGAAGGCCTGCGAGGCCGCGAAGTTGGTCCGCAGCGTGGCGACGTCGCTCGCCTCGGGGATGATGCCGAAGTCGGAGAGGTTGGGCGGCCTCTGGTTGGCGCCGTTCACACCGTGGCAGGCGACGTTGTCCGCGCACTTCCGGTTCGCCTGCTCGTCGTCGCACGCCGCCTCGTCATTGAAGAGAACATCGACGGTGCGGGCGTACTGACCGAAGTCGATCGGGGTCCTGCCCTGCACGGCCGCAAACAGGAACGACGCCAACTTCTGGTAGTTGATGTCGAAGGGATCGACGAAGAGCCTGCCGCCCGGATGCACGCCGCCGGGGGCCGGGCAACCGCCTGCGCCGGACGGGCACAGGAGGACAGGCGAGTTCGACGGAGACTTGAGGTCGATGAAGCAGGCGAACTTCTCGAGCGCTTCCTGCTCAGTGCCGACCAGGTCGAACTTGCCGGGGCCGCGCGAGATGTCGTGGCAGGCGCCTGCCGCTCCGCCCAGGTTCCGGGCGCAGCCGGTGACGATCTGCTCGTTCTGGGGATTGTTGAAGTCGATCTCGCCCCTGAGCATCGGAAGGATCTCACCACTGAAGGCGAGCGGGTTCAGCAGGGTCGAATCGGAGCAGGAGGGCGGCGCGCCGCCGTCGCCACCGGCCGCATCGGAGGCCGCCTTGGCGTCGGTGATCCACTGCAGGAGCGCGGCCTCGGCGTCTGGAGCGAACACCGCCGTCTGGATGCCGTGACCGTTGGTCGCCTGGATGTAGAGGTCGGCGCTCTCGGGGGCACCCGTCAGGTTGACCCACTGGGCCGCGCTGCAGGTGTCGAAGTTGGCGTCGATCTCTTCTTGGGCGGTCGGGGAGGCAAAGAGATTGAAGCCGTTGGTGCCGTTGGGCTGGAGGTGACATCCCACATTCGAGCATCCAGTGGCATCGAGAGCCGGCTGGATCGTGCTCGTGAAGACGTCCTTGTCGAAGTAGCTGATGACTCCGGCGACGCAGCCGCCGTCCGCCACGCACGTGGTGTTGGCGTCCTGGACGAAGGTCAAGAGCGTCGTCCACGCGTCGGCCGAAACCGACGCGTGGTCGGGAACGGTGTCCTTGGAGGCGTAGAGCTTGCTGGCCTCGGGGGTCGTCGTGTCGGACGCCGTCCTCACCGCCTCGAAGGTGTTGACGAAGTCGCAGTTGCCCTTCTCTGCGGTGGTCGCCCAGATCTTGAACTTGGCGACGCCGGACCCGTCCCCTTCATGGCAACTCGCGGCGCAGTTCGCCGCCAGTGCAGGCACGATGGTCGTCTCGAATTGATCCAGGTTGAACGGGTAGCCAGGGTTGGCCTCGTTGCCGCCCGAGATTGTGCAGTCGCCACCGCCACCACCGGCGCCCGGTTCGCTTGAGCAGCCAAGTGGTAGTAGTAGTCCTAGTAGGGCCGGAAGCAGGATTAGGCGCCCGATGCGAGCGTGCATGTAAGACCTCCCCGACCCGGATCAGGCGGGCCGCTCGAGGCAACTCTGCAACGGGTGTTCCAGCGAAATGACGCCGGAAGGAGTGCAACGCCGGCAGAGTGACCTACATGCGCGCCCCACGCCGGCGCACAGAGTTAGGTTGGCTCAGGTCCGATCAGCGGGACTCGCCAGCGGACCTCGAAGCGCGCCATCGGGGTGGAAGGTCCCCCTGGGTGCCTACGGTCATCATCACTCGCAAGGCCGCGCATCTACGATCAAAGTCTTGACGCGCGGCTCTCTCTGTGTGTCGTGGAACGAAGCTTGCTGACGGGTGCGTGATGCGGCTCTCTCGAGTGCCTCCGCCCGACCGGCGAGAGCGAGGCGAGCTCGACATCGCATGCGTCGCCAGCGTCCCCGGATGCGCGGACGAGGCCGCCTAGGTCCGTCCCGGTTAGATGTAGGTGGGACTCATACTGGAGACAAGTAGCTCCTGATCGAAGATCCGCCGGAGGATCGCTACCGAGCATGCGTAGGTGCTCTCCACACCGAAGAAGGAGAGGCTCTTCGACAGCAGGCTCTGGCGCCGCGAGTAGGGCGTGTCCGACGCGTAGTGGAGGACGCCGAGGTCGAAGCGCACCTGCGTCGACAAGTTGACGATCTCGTCATTGGGATGGCGGCCCGGGCTGATGATCTCAAACACCCCTGACAGATATGGACCGGCTTCCATTTCCAGGACCGTGTATCCGTCGGCGTAGAACAGGCCCATGTAGTCCCGGTTCTGCAGATAGGCCGAGCGGACGGTGACCGCCTTCTGGTTGTCGAGCACCGTGCCCTCCGACATGAACGGCTGGAGGAGCCCGGACGAGAAGCAGTTGCGCAGGAGGTAGGTGTTGCGCGAGTGCTCGTCGTAGACGGCGTTCGAGATCATGACGTCACCGACGCGGCCGTTCAGGGTGGCGGCCTTGCCCATCACGTAGATCCCGCGGATCTCGTCGACGCCCTGGGCCACCCGCGAGAGGTGGTGATAGGCGGCCATGCCGAGCGGGTAGTCGATGTTGAGGATGACGGCGTCGGAGGCGGCCAGGCGCTCGACGCCGGGGATGCGCACGCGCGCATCCATCCGCTCCGGGCGCAGGCGGGCGAGCTCGACCAGCTGCGCCGACACGTCGATGCGGCCGGGGCTGGGCACCGACTGGATCCCGCTCTCGGCGTCGAACGCCTGCACGCCGGCAAGCACCTCGGGCGGCGGCTCTCCGTGGTTGAGGTACGCGCGCAGGAGGTAGTAGAGATACCCGTTGACCGCGGCCTCGTCGCCTCGCGCCTGCGCGCGCTGCAGCGGCGCGGCCAGGCCCTCCGGATCGCGCGCGCGCGCGAACTCGATCAGCTCGGCCTGGTGAGCGCGCGCGTAGCCGCCGACCAGGTTGGCGATCGAGTGGGTGTTCGACGAGACGAAGTAGATCGGCCGTCGGTGCTGGCCGCTGCTCGCACCCTCGGCCAGCGCCAGGTAGTGGCGCTCGAGGCCGCTCCACCAGCGCTGCGCCGACGTCTGGTACTGGCTGAAAGATCCGTCGAGCAGGCGGATCGAGAGGTCGCACTCGCGCGCTGCGATCATGGCGAGGGCCTGGCGCCATTCGGGCCCGAGCGCGCCCGGCAGGCGCGCCGCGTCGGCGCCGTCGACGGCGATGCGAGCCAGCAGCGCGTCGGGATCCGCCGCCGCCGCGGCCGAGGCAGCCACCGTCGCGACATCGGCGGTCGCGGCATCCGCGGCCGCGCCGCTCTCGGAGCTCGCGCCGGGCGCCCCGGCCTGCGCATCGCCGAGCAGCGCGTGCATCTTGTTCCACTCGATCTGATAGGCGGTGGCGATGGGGACCAGATCGTCGATGTCGCTCGCGCTGGTGATGAACACGGCCAAGGTGTCGCCGCCGTCCCAGCTCATCGCGCGCCGCCGGCCGCGCGCGTGCACCGTCTCGAACTGCCGCACCGGGAGCCCCACCTGCTCGAACTGCTCGATGCTCTGCCCGAGCACGACGCGGCTCACGTGCGGAAAGCAGTCGGGCAGCCGCGCCGCGCTGTACGCGAACGCCGCCACGTCGGGCGCCGGTTCGCGCGCGCCCGCGTGCAGGCTGGAGTCCGAGAAGATGTGCGCCTCCTCGAACGCCCTCACCCGCACGTCGCCGCTCGAGCGCAGGAGCGAGTAGTACGTGCGGATGTAGAGGTCGATCTCGTCGCTGGTCGATCGCGGCCGCCGCCGGTCCATTGCGCGTAGTCTAATCCCGACCGGTCGCGCGGCGGGACCTGTCGGCCGACCGAAGCGCCGCTATGGTCGCCTTCGACCGACGCGGTGCGACCGGAGCCAGCGATCCACCTCGCTGGCCTGGAAGGTGATGGAGGCGTGTGCGTAGGCATCGCGAGCCATCCCGGCCATCCCGATGGCGCTCGCGCGCTGTCCGGTCGCCCACAGCGCCTGGGCCAGCTCGAACCGTGTGTCGCCTTCTCCGAGGTGCACATGCTTCGATTCGATCAGAGAGACCGCGCGCTCGAGGATCTCGACCGCGGCTTGCGGCCGCCTCGTGGCTCGATACGCGCGCCCGATCCCGGTCATGCAGGCCACCACCGACGGATGGTGCGGCCCATACCCTTTCTCGACGAGGTCCCTGCCCTGCTCGAACAGCTGGATCGCCTCGGCATGGTGGCCCTCGGCCAGCGCCACCGATGCAAGGCCCTGGAGCGAGCGACCGACGTCGGGGTGATCGGTCCGCTGCTTGCGCCAGATCTGGAGCGCGCGCTGGTGTGCTTGGCGCGCGCCCGAGAAGTCCCGCTCGCGGAGCAGGATGTCGCCCCAGATCGTGAGTTCCTCGGCGAGCCAGGGGTGGTCCTCGCCGAACGCCTTGATGGTCACTGGTAGCACGGCCGCCATGAGCCGGTGCGCTTTCGCCACCTCGCCGAGCTTGAGCGCAAGTTGCGCCTGTAGAGAGCGGGTCAACGTCATCGCAGGGTCATCGGGACCGACGGCCCGACTCATGATCTCCTCGGCCCGGCCCAGGAGAGCGCGTGCCTCGTCGTTGCGCTCCTGGTGCAACCTCGCGTCGGCGAGGTTGTGGAGCACCTTGGAAATCTGCGGGTGACCGGGCGGATAGATCGACTCCGTCGCAGCCAGCGCACGCTCGCAGTATGGGACTGCCCGATCCGCTTCAATGATCTCCCAGCACAGGTTCTCGAGGACCAGCGACGTGTTGGGATGCTCCCTGCCCAACCATCGCTCGACCAGAATGAGTGCCTGCTGACTCGCAGTCTCCGCCTCTGCCGGGTGACCGGCCTTCCCCCGCGCGCCAGACAGCGCGTTCAGAATCCGCGCGAGCCGGACGTCGTCTGATCCGTATCCCTTCCGGCCGAGCACGAGAGCTCGCTCGAGGATCTCGATGGCTTCAGTATCGTGTCCTTGCGAGTGGCGCAGCGAACCCTGCGCGTACAGAAGATCGCTGGCCAGGTCATCGCGGTCGCGCAGGCGCGCGGAGGCGGCTTCTGTGAAAGTCCACAATCCCTCTGCTTCCGCATAGCGCTTGGCGCGGACCCCGATTGTGAAGAGCAGCTGGGTCATCACCGTCGCGGCCCGGCCGTCGTCGTGCGCGGCGTTCGAGACCGTGAATGCCTCCCTCAGGAGATTGGCACCGCGGTCGAGCTCGCCGACCTCGACCTCGAACTGCGCATTCTCCTGCAATGCCTCCGCCAGGAGCGGCGGATGCCCGAGCGGCCGCACGGCTGCGACCACATTGCGGGAAAGCGCCAGCGCCGATTGATACTGTCCGGCCTGCCGGCGCGCCTCGATGTCGTCCAGCTTTCGCCGGAACTCGTCGACGCGACGGGCCACCGCGGGATCGCGCGGAAGAGCGAACGGAGCGGCCAGATTCGCGGTGTCGGCGCACTCCTGCAGATCGCCGATCGTGAGCGCGGCCTGCGCGGCCCGGTTCAGATCCACGCTCTCCTGCCACACAGCCACGAGGCCCTGGATCTGGCGCCGCGCGCGCTCGAGACACTGCATGCGCAGGTCGAGCATCGCCTCGGACTGCTCCCCGCGCACACGGGTCGCGCGGCAGGCCTCGACGTGCGCCGCCTGCCACGAGGCAACCCGGCCGTCGAGCGCCCGCTCGACACGGTTGAACACGTCGGCGGCCTGCGGCTTTCCCGTGGCCAGAAAGGCCGACCGCACCCGCTGGCGCGCGGCCGGGTTCCACATCTGAGCCGCCTTGTCGGGCGCGCCGGGGCACGGCTCGGGTTCGTGCGCGCGATCGTTCGCGAACAACGCATACCCCGTCGCGCCGGCCAGCACGATGGAAAGGGCGGACGCGGCGAGCCACCGACGTCTTCGGGCAGACGGAGGCTTCAGGGCGTCCAGCAGCGCGTCCATGGAGGGGAAGCGATCCGCCGGCGCCGGAGAGAGCCCGCGCAGAAGCGCCTGCCGGCACCACCTCGGGACCGCGGCGCCGGCGGGCGGTGGCGCGATCTCGCCGGCGATGGCCTTCTCGCGGCGCTCGTCTGCGGTGCCGCGGAAGGGAAGCTCGCGGTGGGTCGCCTCGTACAGCGCCACGCAGAGCGAGAACTGATCGCTGCGCGCGTCGACGACGCCGCCCAGATGCTGCTCGGGAGACATGTACGAAGGCGTGCCGACCACGCCGTTTGTCCGCGTGAGCGGGCGCGAGAGCTCGCTGGGGGAAGACAGTCCGTCCGCCGCCTCCGATCCGGCGGCGACGGCGTCCTTGTCGTCAGGCTCCGGCGTGGCCCGCGACAGACCGAAGTCCGTGACGCGCGGACGTCCCTGCCCGTCCACGAGCACATTCTCGGGCTTGAAGTCGCGGTGGATGATCCCGGCCGCGTGCGCGGCGGCGAGGCCGCGCCCGGCCGCGCGGAAGACGTCCATGATCTCGGAGAAGGTGCGAGCGCCCTGCGACAGCCACGAGCGCAGGTCCACGCCCTCCACGAACTCCATGGACAGGAAGATGTGCCCCTGGAATGTCCCCACCTCGTAGACGACGACCACGTTGGGATGCGAGAGGCGAGCCATCGCCTGCGCCTCGCGCAGGAGTCGTCGATCTCGCAGACCGTCGCGATCGGCGTCGTAGCGGGCCAGGAACTTGAGAGCCACGCGGCGGTCCAGAACGGGATCGTAGGCGGCGTAGACGACGCCCATCCCGCCCTCGCCGACGCGATCGAGGATCACGTAGCGCTGGACGGCGACCCCGCGCGGTAGCACGGCGGCTCCGTCGATGTCCGCGGTGTCTGCCTCGACGCGCCGCGGGCTGTCGTAGCTCAACGTCGCCGACGGCTCCGGATCAGACGGCATCCGGCCGCGAATCATAGCGGCGGGCGCGGCGATGGTGCAGACAAATTCTCCCCATCGCCGGTCGATATCGCCGAGCCCGACCCGACATCGTCGAGCTGGCCCGCGTACCGGTCCTCGATACCGGCCAGCGACGGCTGAGGCCGAGGCCCGCTCTACCCGCCGGCCAGCGCGCGCCGGTTGACCAGGATCTGATAGAAGGAGCGCGAGCGCAGCTCCTCGAGGGTGAGCCCGGTCGCCAGCGCCTCGTCCTCGCCGAAGGCGCCGCAGTTGATGCCGCGCAGGAAGAAGTTGAGCAGGCCCTGCCCGGTGGCCGCGTCGTCGAAGACGTCGCCCACCAGCGTGGCCTGGGCCGCACGCGCGACGAATGCCTTGAGCCGGTGCGACGCCGCCGCGAGGCCCTGCTGGAAGAAGGCGAACACCGCCGCGTAGCGGGTCGGGAGCTGCCCCGGGTGGAGGTCCCAGCCCTGGTAGAAGCCGCCGACCAGGCTGTGCTGGATGTCGGCCACGTGCAGGCGCCACGCGTCGTGCACGCTGCGCCGGTTGGCGCGCAGCTTCTCGTCGGTGAGCGGCGCGCCGCCCGGCTCGGCCCGGTGCACCGCCACCGGCATGGTGGTGGTCGCGCCGTCGCTCAGCCAGATGCCGCGCCCGCTGTAGGCCACCTGCATCATGTGCTTGGCGAAGTCGCACGCCGGGTGGCGCATGCGCTGGTGGCTCGCCGTGATGTCGCACGAGGCCGTGTAGTCGTAGGTCCCGAAGTGCGCCGCCACGCAGCGCCCGCGCGCGGCGTCGAGGAAGCGAGGCAAGTTGAGCACGCCGTCGTGGCCGACGATCGACTGCGTGGTCTCGACCATGAACTCCATGGCCAGCGCGCCCCGCGCGAGGCGGAGGCGCTGCTCGAGCTGCTCGAGCGCGCGGCCGAGCGCCTCGACCTGCTCGGCGCAGGTGATCTTGGGCAGTGTGACGACGAAGTTGGCCGGCACCTGGCCGCGCCCCTCGCGCGCCATCGTGGTCAAAAAGATGTCGAGCGTGCGCAGGCTGCGCCGCGCCAGCTCGTCGCTCAGCGGCTTGATGCGGATGCCGCAGAACGGCGGCAGCGTGCCGGCGACCATGCCGCGCGCCGTCTCCTGCCCTGCCTGCGCGGCGTGCCCGTCCTCCTCCTGATCGGAGCGGTTGCCGTAGCCGTCCTCGAAGTCGATGCGGAAGTCCTCGACCGGCTCGCGGCGCAGCTTGGCCTGCACGCGCTCGTGGATCGCGCGCGCGAGCTCGGGCCCGACGGTGAGCCCGATCGCGTCGGCGAACTCGACCGGGTCGCCGCCGTACTCCTCGAGGGTGCGGAGCGCGATCGCGCCCAGCTTGGCCGCCGAGTCGGACTTGAAGAGGTGGGCGCCGCCGTAGACCGTGTGGACCGGCTGGCGGCGATCCCCCCCGATCGGGTAGTGCTCGGCGACCTGTCGATTGGGCGCCTTCAGACGGCCGAGGAGCTCGTTGAGCTCCGCGTTGGACAGCGTCTTGGCGATCGAGCTCGACGTGGTCACGAGGGCCGAGCGGACGTTGCCATGTGGGCTGGTACAGTGCAAGGACGTGACCCCACCACCCGCCGACGGCGATCGCACGCGACGCGGCCTGCGCGACCTCGCGGCGGTCTATCAGTACAGCGGCCGCGCGATCGGCCTCGTGTGGACGACGAGCAGGCTGCTCACCGTCCTGCTCGTGGCGCTCAGCCTCGCCGCCGGCGTGGTGCCTGCCCTCACCGCCTACGTCGGCAAGTGGCTGGTCGACGCGGTGGTGGCGGCGGCGCGCGCGAGCGGCGAGCCGGATCGCGCGATCGCCTTCGTCGCGCTCGAGGCCGGGCTCGTGGCCGGCCTGGCCGCCATCCAGCGCGCCATCACGGTGTGCCAGTCGCTCCTGCGCGCGCGCCTGGGCCACCGGGTCAACGTCATCATCCTGGAGAAGGCGCTCACCCTCGAGCTCCGCCACTTCGAGGACTCCGAGTTCTACGACAAGCTGACGCGCGCGCGGCGCGAGGCGTCGAGCCGCCCGCTCAGCCTGGTCATGCGCACGTTCGGGCTGGTGCAGAACCTGATCTCGCTCGTCACCTACGGCGCGCTCCTGCTCAACTTCTCGCCGCTGGCGGCCGGCATCCTGGTCGTCGCCGCGCTGCCGGTGTTCGCGGTCGAGACCCGCTTCTCCGGGCAGGCCTTCCGCCTGTTCCGCTGGCGCACGCCGGAGACGCGGCAGCAGGCTTACCTGGAATCGGTCATCGCGCGCGAGGACTCGGCCAAGGAGGTGATGCTGTTCGCGCTCGGCCCCACCCTGCTCGACCGCTACGACGAGATCTTCCACCGGCTCTACCGCGAGGACCGCGACCTGACGCTTCGCCGCGGCGGCTGGGGCTTCGCGCTCGGCCTGGTGTCGACCATCGCGTTCTACGGCGCGTACGCCTGGATCGCGATCGAGACGGCGGCGGCTCACATCAGCCTGGGCGACATGACCATGTATGTGCTCGTCTTCAAGCAGGGCCAGTCGGCCCTGTCGGCCGCGCTGAGCGCCATCGGCGGCATGTACGAGGACAATCTCTACCTCTCGAACCTCTACGAGCTCCTCGAGACCAGGGTCACGGCGCCGGCCGGGAGCGCCGCCCTGGGCGCGCGGCTGGGCGACGGCATCCGCTTCGAGGGCGTCTCGTTCTCGTATCCGGGCAGCACCATCCCCGCGCTCGACAGCGTGAGCTTCCACCTCCCGCCGGGGCGCAAGCTGGCGCTGGTCGGCGAGAACGGATCCGGCAAGACCACGCTCATCAAGCTCCTGACCCGGCTCTACGAGCCGACCGCCGGCCGCATCCTGCTCGACGGCACCGACCTCGGGGAGTGGCACCTGCCCGCCCTGCGCCGGCGCATCGGGGTCATCTTCCAGGACTTCATCCGCTACCAGTTCATCGTCGGCGAGAACATCGGCGTCGGCGACGTCGACTCGCTCGCCGACGAGGTCCGCTGGCAGGAGGCGGCCGTGACGGGAATGTCAGCCCCCTTCATCGCCGAGCTGCCGCTCACGTACCGGACCCAGCTGGGTCGCTGGTTCGAGGGCGGGCGTGAGCTGTCGCTCGGGCAGTGGCAGAAGGTGGCGCTGTCGCGCGCGTTCATGCGCAAGACCGCCGATATCCTGGTCCTCGACGAGCCGACCGCGTCGATGGACGCCGGCGCGGAGGCGCTCATCTTTCAGCACTTCCGTCAGGTTACCGAGAACCAGATGGCCATCCTCATCTCGCATCGCTTTTCCACCGTCAGGATGGCCGACCACATCATCGTGCTGGCAGGCGGACGCATCCTCGAGCAGGGCAGCCATGACGAGCTTGTCAGCCTCGGCGGCCACTACGCGCACCTGTTCTCGCTCCAGGCGGCGGGCTACCGGTAGGCGGCCGGCAACGAGGGATTGCCGGCCAGCCAGATGGCGAAATAGACAGATAGGCGGGCCACCGAAAAGACGAAACGGGCGAGCCACTCCTCGCCCGTTTTGCCCTGCCGGCGGCGGCCGGCCCTTATGCGCGTCGAACGTTGGCTGCCTGCAGACCCTTGGGACCCTGGACGATCTCGAACTCGACGGTCTCTCCCTCGGACAGAGTCCGGAACCCCTCAGCCAGGATGGCCGTGTGGTGGACGAAGACGTCCGGACCGTCGTCCTGTGCGATGAACCCGAAGCCCTTCGTATTGTTGAACCACTTCACAGTACCTTTATGCACGACCAAAGTCCTTCTCAGCTGGCGGCCACTGTCGACGCTCGAGCTCGCCGCCGGATTACTAGCCCACGAGAATCCGTGTCGACGCGCAGGAGCGTTGACTTGTGAAGGGTCTGCCGTCAAGTGGATTGCAGACCCTTCGCGTGCACCCCGCCGGTGCTCTGCGCTGCAGTGCGCCAGACGGTTTTCTGATGCGTCGCGTTGCTTGCCAGTCGGAACTTTGACTGAGCGGCCCGTGATCCCAGTCGGTTACAATGAGCCGACTTCTCGGCCTCGCGCTTGCTTCGTCACCCGGCGGCCAATCACAAGGGGGCTCGTCGATGAATCGCTGGCTCGCCATCCGCCTCGTCGCACTCTCGCTGGGCGCAGCCCTGGTTGCTGCTGTGTCCCTCGTTCGCATCCCGGACGCGCTCGCCTGTGGATGCTTCACGCCGCCCGATCCGAGCGTCCCCATCGTGCAAGCCGGCGAGCGGATCGCATTCCAGATCAAGAACGGCCGCGTCACGGCTCACATCCAGATCCAGTACAGCGGGCCGGCGGAGGAGTTCGGCTGGCTCCTGCCGCTCCCGTCGGAGCCGACCCTGGAAGTGGGGACGGACGAGCTGTTCCAGCAGCTCATCCAGCAGACCCAGCCGCTCTACAGGCTGCAGGCCGAATACCGGGGCAACTGCCCGTTCGACCCGAGCCGGCAGGGACCCCCGGGCGCGTCCGGCGGCGACGCCTCCGCCGGTGGCGACGGCGCGGGCGAGGGGGACGGCGGCAGCCCGCTCGTGGTGCGCGACACCGTCGGCCCCTACGACTACGCCGTCCTGCGCGCCGACTCCAAGGATCCGATGCTCGAGTGGCTCGACGAGAACGGCTTCTTCGTCCCGGCCGGCACCGACGAGGCGGTGGACCCGTACATCCGCGAGGGCGCCTTCTTCCTGGCGCTCAAGCTGCGCAAGGGCAGCGACGTGGGCGACATCCAGCCCGTCGTGGTCGACTACGCCAGCGACCTGCCCATGATCCCGATCGTGCTGACCGGCGTGGCGGCCGACCCGAACATGCCGGTCATGGTCTGGGTGCTCGGCAAGTCGCGCGGCATCCCGCGCAACTACTTCCACACGCTCATCAACGACGCCGAGGTCGACTGGCTCAACGCCGGCGCCAACTACATCGACGTCATCAACAAGGCGGTCGACGAGGCCGACGAGCACCACTCCTTCGTCACCGAGTACGCCGGCACCAGCGCGATCATGCAGGACATCCTCGACTACCCGGGCCGCTTCGGAGACCTCAACGAGCTGCGCTCCATCGCCGACGCCGTGAACTTCGTCGAGTACCTGAACTACAGCGGCTACACCGCCAACGCGACCGTGCCGGGGTCGTTCGGCCCGACCTTCAACGGACAGGTGCTGGCCATCCTCCAGAGCTACCTGCCGGTGCCGGCCAAGCTGCTGCAGGAGCTGACCGACCAGGGGCAGACCGCGGGGGCCTACTACCAGAGCATCCGGTACTACGTGGAGCAGGACCGGCTGTCGCGCCCGGACTTCTACGAGGACCTCGACCTGGAGTTCGACCCGGCGGCCATGACCGACGAGCTCGACGAGCGCGTGGTGACGCCGACCCTGGCCGCCGGCCAGCTCTTCCGCGACAACCCGTACATGACGCGGATGTTCACCACGATGTCGCCCGACGAGATGACGCGCGACCCGGTGTTCAGCTTCAACGCCGACCTGCCCGAGGTGGGCAACCAGCACACCGGCCGGCTCATCTACTACTGCGGGCGCATCCCGGAGGACACGCAGACCACGACGCCGGCCAAGCTCATCACCGAGGACGGCTGGGTGCTGAACATGCCGAACGGGACGGGCGACAACCCGTGGATCGGCCTGCCCTGGCCCAAGAGCCAGTTCATCCAGATGGTGCGCGAGGAGGGCGCGGCCCAGTCGGTGGTCGACAACACCGAGGAGATCGCGTCCTTCATCGAGCAGCGGGGCCTCGAGATCCCGGGCGGCCACGACAACGGCTGCTCGGTGGGCGGCGGCTCGGGCGCGGCGGGAGGCCTCGGTCTCGGCGGCCTGCTGGCGTTCGCGCTGGTTCGCCGGCGCCGGCGATAGGACCGGTCGGTCGGTGCGGGGGCTCGGGCGAGGGTGGAGCGGCGGCGCGATCGGGACGGCGATCGCGCTGGCCGCGTGCGGCGGCGGGGGGGCGGGCGAGCCGGATGCGGGCCCGGTGCCGGAGCTGGTCCTGGGCAGCGCGAGCGCCGACAAGACCCGGTTCCTGGCGGTCGACGACGGCGACGACGTGCCGCTGGTGCCGGGCGCGCAGGGCGGCTTTCACGTGTGGACCGGGCTGCAGGTGCGCGGCGCGACCGGGATGCTCCACCTCGAGCGCCAGGCGCGGCGGGTCTCCGACGACGAGCTCGTCCTCCTGGCCACCACGGTCGTGCTCGAGGTCCCCGACGATGCAATGGAGGAGTGGTGGGCGCGCCCCGACGCCGGCTCCGACAACCCGCTGCCGAGCTTCATGTGCCCCACGCCGATCGGCATCCGGGTCCGCGACGAGCCGCTCCGCCTGGTCGCGCAGATCCTGACCGAGGACGACGAGCTCCTCGCCGAGGACGAGCTGACCTTCGTGCCGCGCTGCCCCGAGGGCGACCAGGCCGACTTCTGCGCCGAGATCTGCAGCGGGTAGCTGCGAGGCGCGGCGCAGCGCCGCGCGGCTCAGCGGAGCGCGGGCGAGACGTACAGCGACTCGACGGTGTGGGCCACGCGGCCGGCGAGCGTCGCCTGCGACGAGCGGCCGGCCGGGAGCAGGACGCGGCGGAGGCGGAGCGCGGCCGGCAGCGGCGGGCCGTAGGTGCGATCGCCGGAGCTGCCGTCGAAGCTGACCAGGAACGGAACGCGGCGCCGGTTCAGGCGGTCGAGCTCGGCGACGAAGCGGTCGAGGTCGAGCGGGGCCACGTAGCGCGGATCGCGCGTGCGGCTCACGCCCTGGTAGGGCGGGTCGAGGTAGACCAGATCGCGCGGACCGGCGTCGGCGAGGAGGTCGGCGTAGTCGGCGGCCGCGACCTCGGCGCGCCGCCGGAGGAGCTGCGAGGCGCGCGCGATCTCGCGGCGCATTCGGTCGGGGCGCATGCCGGCGCGGCGGTGATCGGCGGCCTGGTTGAACTCGCCGCCGGCGTTGAAGCGGACCGCGTTCTTGACGCAGCGGGCGAGGAGGTAGAGCAGCGCCACCGGATCGCCGGTGCGGTTGAAGCGGGCACGCACCGCTCCGTAGTGGGCGCGGGCGTCGCGGTGCTGGGCCTGCCACAGCCGCTCGTAGGCGTCGGCGGTGGGCGCGGGGCGGTCGATGATGGCGCGCCACAGCCTGGCCAGCGCGTCCAGGCGATCCGCGATGCAGTAGGTCGCGGCCACATCGCGCGCGGCGGCGGCCAGGCTGAGCGCGGCGGAGCCCGCGAACGGCTCGATGAAGCGGTGCACGCGGGCGGGCGCGTGGGCGAGGATCGCGTCGGCCAGCCGGCGCTTGCTGCCCTGGTACGGGATCGGGTGAGGAGTCGCGGGGCGCCCGGTCACTGCGGCGCGAGCGCGAGCGACCAGGGCGAGGCGCCGGCCTGCTCGGTCGCGCTGCCGCCCGTCTCCGCCGACCGTCCATAGTAGGTGCGCGGGCCGCGCGACGGGGTGCTGAGCTCGAGACGCAGGTCGAACGGCTCGGGGCCGGACACGCGGTCGATCCGGAACAGCATGCGGTCCTCTTCCTTGCTGTTCGGCCACTGGATCGTGAGGTGGTGGCCCTCCACCTGATAGGTGAAGAGCTCGAACTGGCCGGCGAACAGGGTGCGATCCTGGTACACGCCTCCCCCCATGCTCGGGGTGAAGCGATAGACGTGCAGCTTCTCGGTCTCGCTGGTCGGCCAGCGGTCGAGCCAGTTGCGGTTGATGAGCACCTTGGCCGCCTCGTCGGGCGGCAGGGCGGCGCTCCGGGTCTCGCGACCGCACGCGGCGCCCAGGGCGGTGATGGCGAGAGCGGCCAGGGCTGCGAGAGCGGCGAGGCTGATCGACCGGCGCATGATGGAAGTCTAGCCTCAACGGAAGTCGAGGCCGAGCCCGAAGTCGATCTTGAGCTGGGCCATGATGACCAGCCCGATGAGGGCGAGCGTGACGGTCAGGACCGCGAGCTGCAGGAGGAGCGCGCCCCAGTTGATGCCCGCCGAGTGGCGGCCGCTCTCGCAGCGCAGGGCGAGGGCGCGGCGCTCGGCGACGACGGCGCGCTGGCAGCGGCGGCAGTTGACCTCGACGCGGCGGCGGAAGAAGAGCCCGCGCACCGCGACCAGGAAGCCGAGCGAGACGTAGAGCGCGGCCGCCCCCTGGGCCGCCTGGTAGAGGACGGGCGGGAATCGCCACGCCCCCTCGTCGACGCCGGCCTGGTGGCTGATGCGCACGCGCTCCGGCTCGGTCAGCGGCTTGCGGGACGGCAGGAAGCTGAGCAGGAGCCAGGCGCCGAGGCCGGCGAGGAGGAGGCCCAGCGCCATGCGGGGCGGGCTCGGCGCACGACCGAGGCTGTGGTGGATGTTTCGCTTCGCGGCCCAGCGGCGCGCCGACGGGTGCGCCTGCTTCCACACCGCCGGCGCGGGGCGCAGCTCCTCGGCCGGAACCTCCAGCGAGGAGCCCGGCTCGCCCTGCGGCTGCTCGACGTGCGGCTGGTCGATGTTCAGCTGCTCGAGGCGCGCGCGGTCGATCTGCGGGCGATCGATGCGGGGCTCGCCCGTGCGATAGCGCTCGCCGGGCTCGAGGTGATCGGGCGCGTGGTGGCGCTGCGATGGGAACTGATCGGCCGGCAGGTGCTCGGGCGGAGCGTCGCCGTAGACCTGCTCGCCGAAGACGGGCTCCCACAGGGCCGGCTCGCCCGAGTCCTGGTCCCGGTAGAGCTCGCCAAGCGACGGGTCGGCGAAGACCGGATCGCCGTGCTGCTCGCCGGGGAAGCGGTGCTCGCCGGTCTGCTGGCCGGCGAACTGCTGGTCGCCGAAGCGCGGGTCGGGGAAGCGCTGGTCGCCGAACTGCGGGTCGCCGAAGCCGGGCTGGCCGAAGCGCGGGTCGCCGAACTGCTGCTGGTCGCCGAACGGCGGAGGGCCGAAGCGCGGGTCGCCGAAGCGCGGGTCGGGGGAGCGCTGGTCGCCGAACTGTCGCTCGCCGAACTGCTGGTCGCCGTGCTGCTCGCCGAACGACTGAACGCCGAACGGCTGATCGCCGAACGGCTGGCCGCCGCCGCGCTGATCCAGCGTCGGCCGATCGAACTGCTGGTCGAGGGTCTGCCGATCGGCGAACTGCTGGCCGGCGGCGGGCGGAGCGGCGAACTGCTGACCGGCGCCCTGCGGCCCGCCGAAGTACTGGTCGCCGGTCTGCCGATCGCCGAAGCGCTGGTCGCCCGTCTGCGGGCCGCCGAAATGAGGCTCGCCGGTCTGCTGATCGCGGAATCGCTGGTCGCCGAACTGCTGATCGCCGAACGGCTGGTCGCTGAACGGCTGGTCGCCGAACGGCTGGTCGCCGAACGGCTGGTCGCCGAACGGCTGGTCGCCGAACGGCTGGTCGCCGAACTGCTGGCCGCCGAAGCCGGGCTGGCCGAAGGGCGGCGGGCCGATCGGCTGCCCCGGGTAGGGCGGCTGGCCGCTCGATGGATCGGCGAAGGGCGGCTGGCCGAAGCCCTGGTCGGCGAAGCGCTGATCGTGGAAGCCGGGCTGGCCGAAACCCTGGTCGCCGCGCTGCGGATCGTGGAACGGCGGCGGGCCGGCGGGCTGCTCGCCGAATCCCGCGTGACCGAAGCCGCGCTCGCCGAAACCCGGCGCGGCGACGGGCTCGTCGCCGAAGCCAGCCTGCGGAAATGCCGGCTGGTCGAAGCCACGGGCGGCGAACGGGTCGGGCGACGCGCCCGGGCCATCACCGAAGCCGTGATCGCCGAGGCCGCGGGCCGCGGGCGGCGCGAACGGCTGCCCGCCGGGCTCGCCGAAGGCCGGGCCGGCCTGCGGCGGATGACCGAACGCCGGCTGCGCCGCCTCCTGATCGGTGGACGTCGCGTCGCCGAGCCCCTGATGGGCCGCGATCTGAGCCTGAAGCGCATCGGCCGAGGTCTGGTCGCCGAGCGCCTGCTCCACCGCCTGTTCGATCTGCTCGTCAGACGGGAAGAACGGCGCCGCGTCGGGTGGCGGGGTTCCGGCCGAGGGCGCCTGGCCGTCCGCGTCCTCGGTGTCGGTCGACAGCGGAGCGGGGAGGTCCGGCACCTGGCCGGTGAACGGCTGGTGCAGCTTGCGATCGAAGTCCTTGTCGAACCACGGCGGCGACGGCGGGCCGTAGGAGGAGGGCCGCGCCGGCTCCGCGTGCGAGGCCTGCGGCCACACGTCGGGCGCGGGCGGCATCGAGTCCGCCTGTCCGCCGGCCAGGTCGGGGAGCGGGCTCGGACCGAAGAGCGACTCCGGCTCCGGCTCCGGCTCCGGCAGCGTGTCGGCCGCGAATCCCGGGTGCGAGCCGGCGTGCGGGTCGGCGCCCGCGAACGGCGAGGACGCGGGAAGCGCCCCGCTGGACGCGAAGGCCGCCGGCACCGACGGATCGGCGGCGCCGCCCGGCGCGCCGGTCCCCGGGGCGCGGCCCTGCCCGGATCGCGAATCGCCCGCCTGCTCGAAGGCGAGCGCCGAGTGGACCGCCGCGCCGACCGCGATGGGGGGCGGCGGCGGCGACGGCCGCGGCGGCGGCGGCAGCGGCTCGGCCATGTGCGGCGGCGGCTGCGTGCTCGACGGGATGCGCGGCGGCAGCCGCGGAAGCGGCGGCGGCTCGGCCGCTGGCGCGTCGGCGCCCGGCACCGGGTGCAGCGGCGGCGGCGCACCGTCTGCGGTGGCGAGCGGCGGCGCCGCGCTCCGGCCGGTGCGCCGCGGCAAGCGCGGCAGAGGCGGCGGCTCGGTCGCCGGAGGAGGCTCGACCGCGGCGACCCCGCGCGCGGTCACCCGCGACCGCGGAGCCTTCGCCTCCGCGCGCGCCGGTGACGTGCTCGGCCCGGTTCGTCTCGAGGGCCGCGCGGGCGGCGGCGCGGCGCCCTCGACCGGCGGCGACGTCTGCGCGCCGGCCGGCGGCGCGGCGGACGTGACGACGTCGGTCGCCGTCTCGCCCCTCGGGCGCGCGGTGGCCGCATCGGCGGGCGGCGCGCTGCGAGCCGCGGCGGGAGGCGCCCCGGTCGCGCCGGTGCGTCGGCGGGCGTCGCTCGGAATCGGCGGCGGACCGGTGCGCGGAAGTGGCCGCAACGGACGCTTCCCGGCCGGGCCATCGATGGGCGCCGCGGGCCTGGTCGTGACGCTCGCCGGCGGCGCGCTCGGCGGCGACGCGGCCGGTGCGCCGGGCGGCGCCGGCGGCTGTCCCGCCGGAAGCGCCGAGGCGACCCGGGCGGTCCTGCCCTCCAGCGCGGCGAGCCTCGCCACCACCGCGGCCGGGCGCGGGCTCGGCTCGGTGTCGTCCGTCCACTCGCCCGGCGCTGGCGGACCGCTCGCGGCACCCGCCGCCGAGCCGGCCGCCGCGGCCGCGCTCTCCGGTCCCGACCCGTCGGGCGCCGACATGCTGGACGCCTTGCCCGCAGCCGCGGCGGCGGGCGGGCCATCCCCGGCGCGCGGCGCGCTCGACTCGCCGATCTCGCCGGACACCTCGGTCGGGAGCCCGGCATCGAGCCTGAACGGCGCGATCGGCGGCGGCCCGGTCCGCCCCGACCTCGTCGCCGGTGCCGGCGGCGCCGATGACGCCGCGGCCGGCGGTGGCGCTGCCTGCGCTGACGGGGACGACGCGGCCGATCTCGCCGCCGCCGAAGCCGCCGGTGGAGACGCCATCGGCGCCGACCCCGCCGCGACGGGTCCCGACGCCGCCGACCCCGCCGCGCTCGACGCCGCAGGCTCCGAGGCCGCCGCGCCCGGCGCACTCGCCGCCGCAGCCGCGTCCATGCGCGGAAGCTTGACCGTCACCGCCGCGTCGCTTGCCGCGCCCGCCGGACGGCCCGCCATGTCGACGGTGACCGCTTCCATGCGCGGAAGCTTGACCGTCATGGCGGCGTCGCTCGCCGGACGGCCCGCCATGTCGACGGTGACCGCCGCGTCCATGCGCGGAAGCTTGACCGTCATGGCGGCGTCGCTCGCCGGACGGACCGCTGCACCGCGCGCCGCTGCGTCACCCGCGGCCACACCGCTCGCCGCGGCCGGCGCAGCCGATGCGGCCGGCGGCGCGGACGCCTTCGCCGCGCCGGCTACTTCACTGCCGCGGGCAGGCTCGGGCTTGCCGGGTCCATGGCCCGCATCTCCACCCGTTCCAGCGAGTCCTTCGAGGACCTTTGCAGCGAAGGTCGTACCGACGGGAGGGAGCGGTCGATGTCCGCATGCTGGGCAGGGTTGGACCAGAGTCGCTCGGCCCCGATCGGCTCCGCATTTTGCACAGTCGGACATCGCCTCGCCCGCGCCGGCCCCATCTTACCCTCAAACCGGTCGCTGGAGCTTCGCGCCTGCGCTCCCATGCTGTCCACTGCACAGCGGATCTGGTCCGACACCGCTTGTACCCACGTCAGGGTGACGGCCGCTTGCTCTGCACCGCCGGCCCCCACCTCCGTCCCCGGCGCGGCCTGACTGTCGCTCTGTCCCGCCGCCGGTCGCGAGCCGTCCATCATGGAGCAGACCACGCCGGAGGTCGCAAGCGCCAGCCACGCCGCCAGCGCCATCCCGCGCCGCCGCATGATCTGACGCAGCACGCCGTCGCCCTGCCGGAAGAATGCCGGGTTCATGCCCTCGGTCGCCTGGCCGTCGCGGCCGACGTCCCACGTCGCCGGCAGGCCGGGCGGCGCGTTTCCGGGCTCGCTGTCCGGAAACGCCCTAGCATCGAGCACAGTGGCGGCCCACGTCTCCCCCGCGCCGTACGGCTCGGCATCCACCACCGTCGCGGCCGAGCTGGCGAGGGGCGAGGGCGGGCCGGCGTTGTGCCAGCCGGACGCATCGCGTGCGCCTCCGTTCCAGCCGCGCTGATCGCCGCGATCGCCGTCGCCGGCGCCGTCGGATGCGCGGTTGCTCCAGCTCCACACCAGATTCGCCGACTTCGCGAGCAGCCACTGCACGGGTGACCGGCCGCGCGCCGCGGGCCGCGCATCATCCTCGTCCGGCGCCGGCGGCGCCGGCAGCGCGACGGCGCGCCGCCCGACCTGCCCGAGCGCCGCGATCACCTCCTCGGCCGACTGGAAGCGGTCGCAGGCGCGCTTGGCCATGAGCTTCATGACCAGCGCCTCGAGCTCGGCGCTCACCCGCACCTTCGGGTTCCGATTCGCGATGGGCGGCGCCGGCATCGTCACGTTGGCGCGCGCGATCTCGTGGCTGCTGCCCTCGAACGGCGGCCTGCCGGCCAGCATCTCGTACATGACGACGCCGAGCGCGAACAGGTCGGCGCGGTGGTCGACCGCCTGGTCCCTGGCCTGCTCCGGCGAGATGTAGATCGGCGTGCCGACGACCAGCCCGTGCTCGGTCAGCCGTCCGATGCGATCTCCCTCGGCGATCGCGAGCCCGAAGTCGAGGATGCGGACCAGCTCGTGGCCGTCCTCGCCCATGGTCGAGGCCACGTTGGCGGGCTTGAAGTCGCGGTGCACGAGGCCGGCGCGGTGGGCGTGTCCGAGCCCGCGCGCCATCTGCCTGGCCAGCGCGACCACGCGCGCCTCGCCGAGCGCTCCCTCGCGCCGGAGCACCTGCGCGAGGGTCTCCCCCTCGGCGTACTCCATCACGAGGTAGAGGAGGCCGGTGTCGGTCTTGCCGAAGTCGAGCACCGAGACGACGTTCGGATGCGACATGCGGCTGGCGGCGTCCGCCTCCTGCGCGAAGCGGAGGCGCATCGACGGATCCGCGGCGACGTCGCCGAACATGAGCTTGAGCGCGAACAGCCGGCTCAGCCGCGCGTGATGGGCGCGGTAGACCAGCCCCATGGCTCCCTCGCCGACCAGCGCCTCGATCACGTAGCGATCGGACAGCGTGGTGCCGACCAGCGGGTCCTCGGTGGTGCGGACGAGCGCGGAGCCGTCGCGCATGCAGCGCGTGAAGTTGCCGCGGAAGGCGCCGTGGCAGGTGGGGCAGCGGAGCCGGGTGACCGGCTCGGCGTGGACGCTCGACGAGCCGCGCGCGAGTCGCTCGCGCTCGTCGCTTCCGGGCACCGGCGGCGCGCTCGATCCAGGTTGCGATCCGTCACCTGCGACCCCCACTCCGGATCCGACGCGCAGGCTGGCCCCGCCACTCGAGCCGGCACCCATCGCTTCGATCCGCGACCGGATCTTCGGCTGGGCGAGCGTCGGCCGAGTTCGAAAGCTACCTGACATAGGCCCCGCCTACAGAACTGCGAAGGACATGCCAAGGACCGGCGCTCCCGCGCCTCTTGCTCAAGGTCGCGTGTGGTGCGGGAGATTGCCAATCCATCCATTTTCCAGGCGCAGTCGGCGGGTCGAGTCCGCGCGAAACGAACTGAGGCGAATTGCCTCGTCGTGCATTGGCGCCACATGAGATGACGAATGCCTCACGTCCGTCATCGATCGAGGCTCGAGGCCACGATGTCGGT
This sequence comes from Kofleriaceae bacterium, assembly GCA_035262925.1. Taxonomy (GTDB): domain Bacteria; phylum Myxococcota_A; class Polyangia; order Haliangiales; family Haliangiaceae; genus DATFRY01. Next base: position 24,566 of record DATFRY010000027.1, read on the forward strand.
GCGCTCGCGACAGCACCGTCGGCGTGGGCGCGCGGGCGATGCGGACAGGAGGCCTCACTCCAGCGACTGGAAGATGCGGCTCAGGCCCTCGTGCGGATCGCATCGCTCCATGAGCGCCATGAGCTTGGTCGACGACGCCAGCGTGCGGGCCCCGTAGGTCTCGCCGATCCAGCGGTGCTTGGCCGGGTCGCGCTCCATCGCCGAGCTCGCGGCCAGGATCGCGCGGCTGCGCTCGACCACGGCCGCGATCTCGCGCGCCGCCGCGTCGCAGCTGTCCGCGCGCGCCTCCGCGATCGCGGCGATCTCGTCGCGCGCGGCCATCACCTCCTCGATGGTGGCCTGCTCCTCGGCCGTGAGCGGCGGCGCTGCCGGCGGCGCGGCCGATCGGTTCGCCAGCATCGACGTGGCGGCCGGCCCTCCCGGCGCGAGCCGCGCGGCCGGCCGGTCCGCCGCCGCCGGCGGGGCCTGCGCGGCGCGCCCGCCCGCGGCCCGCTCGCCGGCATCCTCCGACCTGCAGGCAACCGCCGCGGCGAGCGCGCCCGCGGCCAGAAGGCTGGCGAGCAGCGCCGCGGGACATCGAGCTGGCTCGCGCATGACCGGTTCGAGTGCGGCGCGCGTCAGTCGCGGTAGCGGTGGAAGCCGCCCGTCCCGCGCACGGGCTGGCGGTGGTCGCGGAGGTCGCGGCGCGGCGCGGCGCGGCCGCGCCGGTGATCGCTCGCGTCCACCCAGCCGCGCGCGCGGAGGTGGGCGCGCGTCTCCCAGCGCGGCTCGACCCAGTGCCAGCGGCCGCCCCGCCGCATCCATTGCCCCTGCACATAGATCCGGTCGGGTCGGTCGCGCACCCAGTAGCCATCCCGCCACACCCAGCGGCCTCCGCGCGACGCCCAGGCCCCGTCCACCCACACGAAGCCGGGACGGACCGCGACCCGGACCGCGCGCGGCGGCGGCGGCGGCGCATCGACCACCACGGCGCTCCGCGTCTGGACGTAGCAACCGCCGACAAGGGGAGCCGACGACGCGACGCCGACGACCAGCAACAGAGCGTGAGCAATCTGTCCGCGCATGAAAAGCTGCCCCTTTCGCAGCCGGCATGCGCCTCCTGTCACGTCTCGAGCTGTCTGGAGGTGCTGCCGGCGAGCAGATCGCAGATCAAAGGTATCGTCGAACCGACGGGCCCCGCAACGCCGGGCTGCAGGTGGGCTGGCCGGCGACTCGACCTGCCATGTCGCATCGCCATGCACGGATCCCGCTGCGTTGCGCGTGCGTCCGCGCGGCACCGCCGTTGCACAGAGCGCGCGTCCCGATGTCCCGCCCCACCCCCGCCGTGAAGGCAATCACAGCGTCTCGCTCGCTCCTCCTCTCCGCCGCGCTCGCCGTCGCCGTCCTCGGGACGGCCGGCTGCGCCGCCCCTGGCGGCGACGGCGGCGAGACCGCGCAGCCCAGCTGCTCGGGCGCGAAGTGCGACAATCTCGGAGACAGCCCCGACACCACCGAGTTCGACTACATCGTGGTCGGCTCGGGCGCCGGCGGCGGCCCGCTCGCGAGCCGGCTGGCGCGCGCCGGCGCGCGCGTGCTCCTGCTCGAGGCCGGCGAGGACGCGGGCGACAAGGACACCTATCAGGTCCCCGCCCTCCATCCGCAGTCTACCGAGGACCCGGCGCTCGCCTGGTGGTACTTCGTCGATCACTACAGCGACCCGGCGCGGCAGCAGCGCGACAGCAAGATCACGTCCGAGGGCATCCTCTACCCGCGCGGCGGCGCGCTCGGCGGCTCCACCGCGGTCAACGCGATGATCACCGTCCTGCCGCCGCACAGCGACTGGGACCAGATCGCGGCGCTGACCGGCGATGGGTCGTGGCAGGCCGGCAACATGGATCGCTACTACGACCGCGTTCGCGAGTGGCTCGGCGTCGAGCAGCCCGACGCGACCCTGGCGCTGGGCGACCTCCGCCTCATCGGCACCGTCATGGGCGCCATCCGCCAGTTCGTCGAGGACGGGCACGACGGGCCGGACCTCGACCCGTTCGACATCTTCGCCAACATCGATCAGATCCTCAACCTCATCAAGCGCGACCTCAACGACGAGCTGCGCAGCGGCGACACCGAGGGCGTGTTCACCTTCCCGCTGGCGACGCGCGGGCGCGCGCGCAACGGCACGCGCGAGCGCATCGCCGCCACCGTGGCCGAGGGCTTCCCGCTCACGGTGCGGACCCGCTCGCTGGTCACCCGCGTCCTGTTCGCCGACGATCCCGACGCGGAGGGCCGGCCGCGCGCGATCGGCGTCGAGTTCCAGGACGGCGCGCACCTCTACCAGGCCGACCTCAACGCCGGCTCGCCCGAGGGCGGCGCGCCGCTGCAGGCGTTCGCCCGGCGCGAGGTCATCCTGTCGGCCGGCGCGTTCAACACGCCGCAGCTGCTCATGCTGAGCGGCATCGGCCCGCGCGCCGAGCTCGAGGAGCAGGGCATCCCGGTGCGCGTCGATCTGCCCGGCGTGGGCGAGAACCTGCAAGATCGCTACGAGGTCGGCGTCGTGTTCGACGTGGTGCAGGACTTCCGCAACCTCCTGCGCTGCACGTTCGGCGCGACCGCCGACGATCCCTGCCTGGGCGACTGGCGCGACGGGACCGGCCCCTACACCTCGAACGGCGCGGTGGCCAGCATCCTCATGCGCTCCGACCCCGGCCGCGCCGAGCCCGACCTGCACATCTTCGGGCTGCCCGGCGTGTTCAAGGGCTACGCGCCCGGCTATTCGACCGAGGCGGTGGCCGACAAGCACCACTTCTCGTGGGTCATCCTCAAGGGCCACACCGACAATCGCGCCGGCACGGTCAAGCTGCGCTCGGCCGATCCGCGCCAGCGCCCCGCGATCGACTTCCACTACTTCGACGACGGCAGCGTCGACCAGGGCCAGGACGTCAACGACCTGACCGCGGTCGTGAACGCGGTCGAGTTCGTCCGCCGCGTGGCGCACAAGACCGACGCCATCCCGCTGTTCGGCGAGTTCCGCGAGGTGTGGCCCGGCCCCGGAGTCGACACCCGCGAGGCGATCGCCCAGTGGGTGAAGGACGAGGCCTGGGGCCACCACGCCTCCTGCTCGGCGCGCATCGGCGCCGACGGCGACGCCATGGCCGTCCTCGACAGCCGCTTCCGCGTGCGCGGGGCGAGCGGGCTGCGCGTGGTCGATGCGTCGGTGTTCCCGCGCATCCCCGGCACCTTCATCGTGCTGCCGATCTACATGGTGAGCGAGAAGGCCGCCGACGTCGTGCTGGAGGACAACCCGCCGATCCCGTAGCTTTCAGGGGTGCGCTACGAGCCGCAGCTCGCCACCCTGGTCGCCGAGGCGCCGGCCGGCGACGACTGGCTGCACGAGATCAAGTACGACGGGTACCGCATCGGCTGCGCGGTGAAGCGCGGCGTGGCGCGCCTCACCAGCCGCAACGGCAACGACTGGACCGATCGCTTCGCCGAGGTGGCGGCCGCCGCGGCCGCGCTGCCGGTCGAGAGCGCGCTCATGGACGGCGAGGTGGCGGTGCTCCAGCCCGACGGGCGCACCAGCTTCCAGGCGCTGCAGAACGCGCTCGGCGCGGGCCGGCGCGATCCGCTGGTCTACTTCGTGTTCGACCTCCACGAGCTCGACGGCGACGACCTGCGCCGGCGGCCGCTCGAGGAGCGCAAGCGCGCGCTGCGCGAGCTGATCGAGCGGAGCCGCGGCGGGCGCGCGCCGGTCATCCGCTACTCCGACCACGTGGTGGGCCACGGCGCCCGCTTCTTCACCGAGGCCTGCAAGACCGGTCTCGAGGGCATCATCGCCAAGCGGCGAAGCGAGCCGCATCGCGCCGGCCGCACGACCGGTTGGCTCAAGATCAAGTGCATCCTGCGCCAGGAGCTGATCATCGGCGGCTTCACCGACCCGGAGGGATCGCGGGCCGGCCTGGGCGCGCTCCTGCTCGGCGCGTACGACGAGGGCGGCGCGCTCACCTACGCCGGCAAGGTGGGGACCGGCTTCACGCAGGGGGCCGCGGTCGCGCTTCGCGAGCGCCTCGACGCGATCGAGCAGCGCGAGTGTCCGTTCGAGCCGCGTCCGGAGGCGCGTCTGGTCCGCAAGGCCCACTGGGTCCGGCCGGCGCTGGTCGCAGAGGTGGCGTTCGCGGAGTGGACCGCGGACGGTCGCATCCGCCACTCGTCATTTCAGGGCATGCGCGAGGACCGCTCCCCGCGCGAGGTCGTGCGCGAGCGCCCGCGAGAGGTGGGCGGTGCCCGGCGGACCGGACGGGGGGCGGACCGGCGAAAGCGGGGGGACGAGTGACGCGCGCGGGAGATCAGCGCGGGAGGAAGCCGTGCGGATCGTTCGCGTCGGCCGTGCCGGCGTCGGGGGTCGTGGGCGCCGCGTCCGCGGTGCCGCCGCCCGCATCGGCGGCGCCGCCGCTGCCCGCATCCGCGCCCGTGTCGTCGTCGTCGCCGCCGCAGGCCACGAACGCCGTCGACAGCGAAAGCACGGAGGCGAGGGCAAAGGACAGGAGAACTAGACGTCGCATGGAGGGCACCATAACATGGGGTCCGCGGTGTCTGTCCCGAGGGTGAGCGTCACTCCTCCCGGCTCCCGCCCAGGACGGTGAACGACATGGAACCCGAGGCCACGCTGGGCGCGATCGACGCTGGCTCGAACGCAATTCGCGTCTGCATCGCTCGCGTCGTCGCTCCTGGTGAAGTCGCGGTGATCGAGGCCGAGCGCGTGCCGGTGCGCCTCGGTCATCATACGTTCACACACGGCGAGCTCGACACGAAGACCATCGAGTCGGCGGTGGTGGCCTTTGCCCGGTTTCGCAAGCTGTTCGATCAGCACGGCGTCCGCCGCTACCGCGCGGTCGCGACCAGCGCGCTGCGCAACGCTCACAACCGGGAAGATCTGATCGATCGCCTGTTCCGCGAGCTGCAGATCGAGCTCGAGGTGATCGACGGCGAGGAGGAGGGCCGCCTGGTGCGGCGCGCCGTGCTGCTGGCGATGAAGGGGCGCGGCGAGCCCACGCTCATCGCCGACCTGGGCGGAGGCAGCCTCGAGGTCACCGAGCGCGGGCGCGAGAAGTGGGTGACGTCGTCGATGAAGATCGGCACCGTGCGCCTGCTCGAGACGTTCGGCCTGAACGGGCGCATCTCCGACGACGAGGCGCGCCTGGTCCGCCGCTACATCGCCACGTCGCTGCTCTCGAGCATGCCCGAGTCGGCGGAGAAGCACACGGCCGGGGTGGCCTGCGGCGGCAACGCCGAGGCGCTGGCCTCGCTCTACGGCCAGGCCGACAAGGAAGGGCTGCCCACCATCAAGCTCGCCGCGCTCGAGGACGCGCTGCCGGGGCTGCTCAACGCCGACGTGCAGGAGCGGATGAGCAAGCTCGGCGTGCGGCAGGACCGCGCCGAGGTGCTGCCGGTCGCAGCCCTGGTGTTCGCCGAGCTCGGCAAGCGGCTCGGCCTCAAGCGCCTGGTCGTCCCCGGGGTCGGCATCCGCGAGGGCATCCTGGTCGACCTGGCCGAGGTGAGCGGCGCCGACCGGCCCGTCAGCGGCGAGGAAGCGGTCATCGCGGCGGCGCGCGTGTTCGCCGATCGCATGGGCCACAACACCGCGCACGGCGAGCAGGTCCGCGTGCTCGCGCGCTCGCTGTTCGACCAGCTCAAGGGCGTGCACGAGCTGCCCGACCAGCTCGCGCCGGTCCTCGAGGTGGCGGCGCTGCTCCACGACATCGGCGAGGTGGTGCACCGGCGCGCGCACCACAAGCACAGCGAGTACATGATCCTGCACGGGCGCATCCCGGGGCTGGACAGTCCGGTGCGCGAGATGGTCGCCTCGGTGGCCCGTGCCCACCGCAAGAGCGCGCCCGACGCGCGCAAGCAGCCGATCTACGCGTCTCTGCCCGAGCAGCGGCAGGAGCAGGTGCGCAAGCTGTGCGCCATCCTGCGCGTCGCCGACATGCTCGACGCCGACCACCGACAGACCATCATCGGCATCAAGGCCGAGGTGAAGAACAAGAAGGTCGTGCTGCAGCTGGAGTCGGCCTCCAACGGCACGCCCTACGCGCTCGCCGATCTGACCAAGGGCCTCAACTTCGAGGAGGTGTTCGGGCGCAAGCTCGACGCCGAGGTCCGCGAGGTCACCACGGCGCCGACGCCGCGCCGGCGCCGCGAGTAGTCGCGACGCCGGCTCCGCGACGATTCGCTACAGGCTGCCCAGGAACGACAGCAGCGCGGCGCGATCGGCCTCTGCCGCCCTGCGGAAGCGCTCGCGCGACGCCTCGGCCTCGCCGCCGTGCCACAGGATGGCCTCCGCGATGGTGCGGGCCCGGCCGTCGTGCAGGTAGCCGGAGCCGGGCTGGACGGTCTGCACCAGGCCGATGCCCCACAGCGGCGCGGTGCGCCACTCGCTGCCGCTGGCCAGGAAGTCGGGCCTGCCGTCCGCGAGGCCCTCCCCCATGTCGTGCAGCAAGAGATCCGTGTAGGGCTCGATCGCCTGGCGCGACACGATGGCCAGCTCGTGGTCGCCGGTCTCCGCCTCGGTCACGTGGCAGCCGCCGCAGCCGAACGACGAGAACAGCTCCTGGCCGCGCTCCGCCTCGGGCGTGAGCGTCGCGGGCGCGGGCACGGCCAGGCTGCTGGTGTAGAACGCCGTCAGCTCCACGATGTCGAGCGAGATGTCGGTCGCTCCCCCCTCGTCGGGGAAGATCGGGCTCGAGATGCCCATGTCGTTGGCGTACGCGGCCGCCGCCTGCTGCAGGAGGGACGGCTGGTTGGCCTTGTGGCCGAAGCGACCCAGCGCGGCGGCTCCGGTCGCGACGTCCCACACGCGGTTGACGCGCCCGGAGATGCCGTCGCCGTCGGCGTCGTCCGGGTCCTCGCGCGACTCGATGGTCTCGTCGTCGATCGCCTCGAGCAGGCCGAGCCCGAACACCGGCGGCGGCTCGCGCAGCGAGGTGAGGACGCCGTCGAGGGACTCGCCGTCGACCCGCTCGATGGCGAGCCGCGGGGCGCGCAGCGTGTACTCGGTGCCGTCGTCGTAGGCGCCGGTCTGCTCGTCCCACGCCAGGGCCACGCGCGCCTCGGGGTCGCGGCCGTAGACCGCGTGGTTCTGCACCTGCGTGCCCATCCCCGGCACCGGCACCGGGCCGCCCGGCACCTCGGGCTCGCCCTCGGGCAAGCTCACGCGCACCAGGCTCTGCGAGGTCGGGCCGACCCCGATGAGCGGCAGGCCGCGGCCATCCTTGCCATGGCAGCGGTCGCACGCGGTGTTGTTGTAGAGCGGGCCGAGGCCGTTGTTGACCGGGGCGCCGCCGGTGACGAACGTGGCCTCGAACGCCGCGTCGCCGGCGCGGTGGCGATCCAGCTCCTCGCCGGCCAGGTTCGCGGCCGGCAGGCTGTAGGCGTTCGACGACCGGTCCTTCACCGTGGTCGCGCCGCCGGCGCGGTAGTCGATCGCGGTGTCGTCGTCGCCACCCCCACCGCCGTCATCGCCGCCGCCGCAGCCGAGGAGAGGGGAGGCAACCGCGGCGACGGCGGCGAGGACCGCCGCCGCCGCCGCGGCGGGTAGGGTGTGGGGATGGGGCGATTCTGGCCGCACGGGGCGCACTCTACTGCAAAAGCACTGCGGTGAGATCGCCTTCGATCGTGGACTGCACCGTCGCGATGGCCGCCTGCGCGGCCTCGATCGCGGCGTCGTTGCCCGGGTCCTGGATGGCGGCCGGGAAGGGCGACGGAATCTCGCCGAGGGCCGAGATGGCGTCATCGAGCTCGCCCTTGAAGCGCGCGTCGAGGTCCGGGTCGACCTCGGCCACGAAGTCGTCGAGCCCGCTGCCCTCGGTCTCGCCGGCCGGGAAGTCGCCGGTGTAGGCGTTGAGCACGCTGCGCATGTTGTCCTGGAAGTCGAGCAGCGAGTTGAAGCTGTACTGGCTCTCGACCAGGTTGGGATCGCGCGCGCCGAACGGCTCGGCGATCTTGCCGTTGGCCACCTCGTCGCAGATGCCGGCCATGCCGCCCAGCATCTCCTGCACCGCGCTGTCGATCGACCCGTAGGCCGTGTTGCCGGAGTCGCCGGCGGTGGTGAAGACGTCGCGGTAGGCCGCCTGTCCGCCGACGCCGTCGGTCCAGCTGGTCGCCAGGTCGGTGGTGATGAGGGTGAGCTCCTCGGTGAGCGCCAGGAGGTACTCGATCTCGCGGTCATCGAAGTCGGCGGCGGTCTTCTGGCTGTCGTCGCCCCAGAGCAGATACTCGATGGTGTGGAAGCCCTTCTGGGTCTCGGGGAGGTTGCGGATGAAGTCCTGGGTCAGCTCGTCGCCCGAGGCCAGCACCGCGTCGAGGTCGTCCTTGTTGAGCGGCCAGCTGTCCATCGCCGGGTCCCAGCCCTGCGCCGACACCGGGCCGAACAGGAACGCCTCGCTCTCCTCCCAGGGCACGCGCGTGTCGGCCCAGGCCTGGCGGGCGGCGTCGAGGCTCTCGTCGCTCCGCTCGTCGTCGAGCGCGGCGGCGGCGTCGTCGAGCGCGATCGCGCGATCGGCCAGGAGCTGGTAGGTCGGGATGACCACCTGGTCGGCGAAGTCGACGAGCACTTGCTGATCGACCGCGCCGCCGCCGTCGTCGGTGCTGCTGTCGTCGCCTGCGCTGTCGTCGCCGGTGCCGTCGTCGCCGGTGCCGTCGTCGTCGTCGCCGCCGCAGGCCGCCGCGGCCAGCGCCACCGCCAGAAGCGTGCCCACCGTTCGAAAGCGAATGCGCATACCGATCCTCATGGTCGAGTCTCTCCTCTTCAGTAGACGAATCCGGCCGTGGCCCGCACCGTGTCCTCCGAGCTCAGCTCCGACGAGCCGAACCGGCGGTGACCTGCGTCCAGCTTGAGAACGATCGCGTTCTTGTAGGTGTAGGCCGCGCCCAGCCCGTAGATGGTCCGCTCGAAGCGCGGGTTGTCGAACACGCCGCCGCTCACGTCGAACATCGTGTCGATGTAGTCGAAGCGCGCGAACGGCTCGAGCTTGTGCGCCGCGTTCATGCCGACGAGCGGGGCGACGTCGTAGCCGAGCTCGGCCGACACCGCGACCGCCTCGTCGGCCACCGGCGTGCGGGCCACGCCGAGGTTGTTGGACAGGCGGTTGTTGCGCGACGAGATGCCGGCGGCGTGGCTGAGGTGGCCCCACATGCCCCAGAACTGGCCGCGCAGGCCGTTTCCGACCCAGCGGCCGTGCACGTCGGCGATCGCCACCGTGCCGGTCACGTAGCGGCAGGGGGCGACGTTGCCGGTGTCGGGGTCGCTGCAGTCCTGGATCAGGTCCGCCTTGGGCCGGTTGCGCGAGCTGCCGCCGATGTAGCCGGACGCGCCCAGCTCGAGGTGGCGCGTGGCGTCGACGTCGACGCGGCCCACCGCCGCCAGATCCGACGCGCGCGTGAGCTCGAACGCGCCCTGGTGGCCGGACGCGACCCAGAACTGCGAGCTGAAGCCGGTCGAGTCGAGGCCGTTGACCACCTGGGCGGTCAGGCGCACGCGCGGCAGGTAGGCCAGGAAGGAGACGCCCATCTCGTCCCACTGCGCCGGCAGCGCGGTGGTCTCCGCCTCGGAGCGCACCGTGCCCAGGTAGTCGGTGGGCCGGAAGTAGTAGGACAGCTGGCCGAGCGCGACGTAGAAGCGGCCCGCCTTGAGCTCGAAGCGGCGGCCGAACTCCTTCTCGACGTAGAGCTCCTCGACCACCACCTCGCCGCCCTTCTCCACATCGGTCTCGAACTCGCCGAACTCGTCGTACTCGATCTCCTTCTCGGCGCCGGTGCCGCCGTGCTCGAACTCGACCTCGGCCTCCACCTCGATCCCGGCGGGCAGCGTGCCCTCCAGCTCGGTGACCAGCCGGGTGGTGTCGAACTCGAGGCGCCGATCGGCGAGCGCCCCGCCCTGGCGGTTCTGGTCGGCGCCGTAGTCGTGGAACGCGAAGCCGAGCTCGCCGTAGCCGCTCAGCGAGAGCTGGAACGTGTCGGTCGCAAGCACCTGTTCATCGGCGCGGGCCGGGGCGGAGGCGGCGCCGAGGACGGCCGCGATCGCGACGGCGATGAGCGGGCGGGCGGCGGCGTGGAGGGGCGTGCGGGGGGACATCGATAATCGACATTGAAATTAATTTTCAATTTCTGGTCAAGCCCTGGTGGCGACATAGCGAAAACCCGCACTTGACCGCGCACTTGGAGCGAGGGATGTATCCGTTCATGAGCGAGGCCGCGGATCCTGGCGCCCACGCGCTGCACGTGCTGGTGGTCGACGACGAGAAGAACATCCGCTCGACCCTGACCGTGTGCCTCGAGGGGATCGGCTGCACGGTGACGTCGGTCGGCACGGCGGCGGCGGCGCGCGACGCGGTGGTGCGATCGCGCTTCGAGCTCGCGTTCCTCGACCTGCGGCTGGGCTCGGACAGCGGCCTCGACCTCCTGCCCGCCCTGCTCGCGGCCAGCCCCGGGCTCGACGTCGTGGTGATCACCGCGTACGCGACGTTCGATACGGCGGTCGAGGCGATGCGGCGCGGCGCGGTCGACTACGTGCCCAAGCCGTTCACGCCGGCCCAGATCCGCCACGTGGTCGATCAGGTGTCCCGCCGCCGGGCCATGCAGCGGCGCCTGGTCGAGCTCGAGACCACGCTGGCCGGCGAGGTGCCGGAGCTCGATCTCCACACCGGGTCGCCGCGCATGCGCGCCGCCCTCGACATCATCGAGCGCGCCGCGCCGGCCGATGCGCCGGTGCTGCTGCGCGGGCCGAGCGGGACCGGCAAGGGCGTGCTGGCGCGCGCGCTGCACGCGCGCAGCCCGCGCCGGGACCACCCGTTCGTCACCGTGAACTGCCCGACCCTCGCCGGCGACCTCCTGGCCAGCGAGCTGTTCGGCCACGCGCGCGGCGCCTTCACCGGCGCGGTGCGCGATCAGCCCGGCCGGGTCGAGGCGGCCGAGGGCGGCACGCTGTTCCTCGACGAGATCGGCGAGATCTCGCCCGCGCTGCAGGCCAAGCTGCTCCGCTTCCTGCAGGACCGACAGTTCGAGCGCGTGGGCGAGACCCGCACCCGCCGCGCCGACGTGCGCGTGGCGGCGGCGACCAACCGCGATCTCGAGACCGACGTGGCCGGGGGCCACTTCCGCGAGGACCTGCTCTTCCGGCTCAACGTCATCGAGGTGGCGGTGCCGCCCCTGCGCGAGCGGCCGGAGGACATCGGGCGCCTGGCGCGGGGCTTCCTGGCCTTCTTCGCCCGCGCCGCCGGGCGCCGCCCGCTCGAGCTCGCACCCGCCACCGAGGCGGCGCTGCTCGCCTACGAGTGGCCGGGCAACGTGCGCGAGCTGCGCAACGCGATGGAGCGCGCGGTCATCCTGTGGCCGGCCGACATCGTCACGCCCGAGGCGCTGCCCGACCGCATCGCGGCCCGCGCCGGCACGCGCGCGCGCCTCGGCGGCGACGTCACCCTCGAGGACATCGAGCGCGAGCACCTCCTGCAGGTGGTCGCGCGCGCGCCCACCCTCGACGACGCCGCGCGCATCCTGGGTATCGACGCATCGACGCTGTGGCGCAAGCGCAAGAAGTACGAGGGCGGGTGAGCTCGAGGGCCCAGGACCGACTGGCGCGCGCGCTGTGCTAGGATCGTCCGGGTGACCGCGACGACCGCCGCAAGGACGCCGCTGGCCGGAGTCGCCCTCCCGGCGGAGGGCGAGCACCGCGTGGTGATCAACGGCGTTCCATGGCAGACGTATTCGGCGATCCGCGAGCTGCTCGACCAGCCGGGCCTGAGGATGACTTACATCGAGGGAACTCTCGAACTGATGACGCCTTCGCCGCTGCACGAGTTGCGCAAGAAGACGATCGCCCGGCTGCTCGAGGTGTTTGCTCTCGAGCGCGATGTCCCGCTGGTCGGCTACGGCCAGACGACGTTCCGCCGGGAGGCGAAGCAGCGCGGTCTCGAGCCGGACGAGTGCTACGTCCTCGGCGGAGAGCTGAGAGATGCGCCGGACATCGCGCTCGAGGTGGTCGTGACCTCGGGCGGCATCGGCAAGCTGCCTGTCTACGCCGGCCTCGGAGTGCGCGAGGTCTGGTTCTTCGAGGACGACGCCTTTCGCCTCTACCAGCTCGTCCGTGAGGAGTACCAGGCGATCGATCGGAGCGTGCTCATCCCCGCGCTCGACTTCACGGTACTCACTCGCTTCGCGAGCCGTGCGGATCAGCACGAGGCGGTGCGCGAGTACCGCGAGCTCCTGCGCGCCGGGTAGGAGCGTCACTCGCAGGCGGGAAACTGGCCGTCGCCTGCCACGGTGACGTTCTCGTCGGGCACGATGTCGATGTTCTCGATCGCCTCGCCGTGGACGTCGGTGACGCGCAGGTCGAACGGGCCCTCGCCGAGGCCGTCGGCCTGGACGAAGTAGTTGTAGTTCTCGCGCGCGATCGGGGTCCAGTCGCCGCCCACCAGCCGCGCCTCGAGCGAGGCGACGGCAAAGCGGTGGTCGCGGACCTGGATCGCGGTCCAGAACGGGTTGGTGCCGTCCTTGAAGTGGAAGCTCACCGGGCCGTCGACCTCGCAGGCGACGTAGCGCCACGCGATCGGCACGCGGCCGGCCGAGAGCTCCGCGATCTGCTCGAAGGCCTGCGGGCTGAGATCGAGGTCGCCCTGCGGGCACTCGGGGCAGCGGTCCACGATGCGGACCGTCACCGAGCCGGCCGGGCCGTCCACCGCCGCGCACGCGCCGCACGCCGCCGAGTCGTCGTAGTCGACCTGGTTCATCGCGGCCACCATGAGGTCGTCCGGGCTGGCGTCGAACGAGCAGTTGCCGGTCCCGTCGGCGTCGTAGTAGGTCCCCTCGCCCGCGTGCTCCGGCTCGTCGTCGCAGGCGATCGGGGGCGCGCCGTCGGTCGCGGAGTCGCCGTCGCCTCCGTCATCGCCGCCGCCACCGCCGCCGCCACCGCCACCGTCGTCATCGTCGCCGCCCGCGCAGCCCACGGCGGCGAGCAGGCACAGAATCGCGAGGCCCCGCATCCCTCCAGAGTGCCAGACAACGCGCGGCCGCCGAAGCGCCGGATGAGGCGCGTCGCGTCGCGCGGCGCGCCGTCACCCCGTGCGGGCAGGCCGCCCTGCCCGGCCTCGATCCCGGCCTCGATCAGGCCGAGACCTGCGCGGCCGGCTCCTGCGCCGCGGGCAGCGTGAACCAGAACGCGCTGCCGCGGCCCGGCTCGCTGTCGAGGCCGATCTCGCCGCCGTGGGCCTGGACCAGCTCCTTGGCGATGAACAGGCCGAGGCCGGCGACGCCGTTGGGCGTGCCCGGCAGGCGGAAGAACTTCTCGAAGATCGCCGCCTGATACTCGTGCGGCACCCCGGGGCCGGCGTCCTTCACGTCGAAGCGCACGCTGTCGCCGGCGCCGGTCGCGCCGACCGAGACCACGCCCCCCTGCGGGCTGTGGCGGATCGCGTTGCTGAGGAGATTGGTGAACACGAGCTGGGCGCGCTCGGGGTCGGCCAGCACCTGTCCGCTGCCCGGCAAGACCTCGGAGCGCAGCTCCACGCCCCGCTGCGCCGCCGCGGGTCGCTGCGCCTCGAGCGCGTCGCGCACCAGCGCCTCGACGTCGAGCGGCACCGGCCGCAGGTCCACGCGCCCCGACTGGATGCGCGACAGATCGAGCAGCTCGTCCACGATCGACTGCAGGCGCTCGCAGTCCTCGCGCGCGGCGTGCAGGAGATCGGCCTGCTTCTCGGTCAGCGGACCGACCACCTGCTCGGTGCACAGGTGGATGGCCATGCGCAGCGAGGTCAGCGGCGTGCGGAACTCGTGCGCCACGGTCGCGACCAGGTTGTTCTTGAGCTCGTCGAAGCGCATCAGCCGGCTCACGTCCTGCAGCGCCACCGTCACGCCCACCACCGCGCCGCCCTCGTTGTAGACCGCGGTGCCGCGGGCCAGGAGGTGGCGATCGCCATCGGGCGTTGACACGCGCACCGCCTCCTCGAGGCCGTGCGGGACGAAGGCGCCGTGGCCGCCGACCACGTGCTGGCGGACCGCGTCGACCACCTCGCGCACGGCAGGATCGGCCGCCAGCAGCGCCCCCTCGCCCTGCGCGTCGGGATCGAGGCGCAGCATGGTCTCGGCCGCGCGGTTGCAGTGGCGGAGCTCGCCCTCGATGCCGAGCACCAGCACCGGATCGGGCAGGCTGTCGATCGCCGACTGCGACGCCTGCTGCGCCTCGAGCAGCTCGCCGAGCGAGCTCTCGCGGTACTGCTGCAGCCGCCCGGCCATCGTGTTGAACTCGTGGGCCAGGCGCGCGACCTCGTCCTTGCCGGTCAGCCGCGCGCGGCTGGCCAGGTCGCCCTCGCCGATGCGCCGCGCCGCCTGCTCCAGCACGCCCAGCGGGCGCAGGAGGCGCGCGGTCAGCACGCTCGAGCCCAGCACCGCCAGCCCGAACCCGATCACCACCGCCGCGATCAAGCTGGCGCGGACGCGCTCGGCCTGCGCCCTGGCCCGCTCGCTGCGCCTGACCATGGAGTCCTGGTTCAGGCTGAGGACCGCGTCGGCCGCCTCCTTGGTCTGCGTGAAGACCGGCCGCAGCTTGTCGAAGTAGAACGCCCCGGCGGCGGCCGGATCGGCGATCCCGTGCAGCTGGTCCAGGCCGGCGCGGTACTGGTTCCAGCGCGCGCGCAGCGTCCGGGTCAGGTCGGTCTCGCCCTTCTCGGTGATGTTGCCCTCCTGGACCACGAGCTCGGCCTCGAAGCGCTGGCGGTGCTGGCCGGCCTCGACCAGGCCGCGCCGCCCCTGGCCAGCCACCTCCAGGAGCGCCGCCGAGTCGAGCCGCTCGACCGACTCCTTCATGCGCTCGGCGGCGAGCACGCTCCGGTAGTTGTCCGCCAGGATGCGGCTCGACGCGCGCCCGAGCGACGCGATGATGAAGCTGCCGCCGGCGCCGATGAGGAGGAGCGCCGCCATGAGCGGCAGCTGGGCCAGGAGCAGCTTGCCGCGGAAGCTCACGCCTGCACCTCCGGCTCGCCGCCCACCGACACGATGTGGAGATCGAACCCGGATGCCTCCCGCACCAGGCGGAGCGGGACCGCGCGGCCGAGCAGCTGGCGCCACCAGGGCTGGTGCGAGCGCCCGATGATGATGTGGCCGACCCCGTGCGAGCGGGCGAAGTCGATGATGGCCGGCACCGGGTCGCGCGCCTGCAGTCGGACCACCTCGGCCCCGAGCTCGCGCGCGCGCTCGATGTTGGCCAGGAGGTGGCGCTGCGCCTCGGCGTCGATGCGGGTGGGCGCCTCGCCCGGCGTCTCGACGTAGACCACGAACCAGTCGTTGTTGAGCCGCCCGGCCCAGCGCGAGCCGCGCGCCAGCAGCACCGCCGCGTGCGGCGGGTAGGACGACATGCACACCATGACCCGGCCGAAGCCGCGGCGCTGCGTGTCGTCGCGGCCGCGGCGGCCGCGCGCCTCGCTGGCCCGCTCCAGGCTCTCGGCCACCTCGCGCAGGGCCAGCTCGCGCAGGGTGGAGAGGTTCTGCTGCTTGAAGAAGTGATCGAGCGCCCAGGCGATCTTCTCCTCGCCATAGATCTTGCCCTGGCGCAGCCGCTCCTGAAGATCCTCGACGGCGAGGTCGAGGTTGACCACCTGGTCGGACTGCTTGAGGAAGCTGTCCGGCACGGTCTCGCGCACCGCCACGCCGGTCACGCGCTCGACCAGGTCGTTGAGCGAGTCGAGGTGCTGGATGTTGAACGCGCCGATCACGTTGATGCCGGCGTCGATGAGCTCGAGCACGTCCTGATAGCGCTTGCGGTGGCGGCTGCCCGGCACGTTGGTGTGGGCGATCTCGTCGACGATCGCCACGGCCGGCTTGCGGGTGAGCACCGCGTCGAGATCCATCTCCTCGACCAGGACGGAGCGGTACTCGATGCGGCGGCGCGGCACCACCTCGAGCCCCTCGACCAGCGCCGCGGTCTCGGACCGGCCGTGCGTCTCGACGAAGCCGACCACCACGTCGACCCCGCGCCTGGCCAGGACGTGCGCCTCCTCGAGCATCTGGAAGGTCTTGCCGACGCCGGCGGCGAAGCCGATGTAGAGCTTGAGGCGGCCGCGTCTCGCGCGCTGGACCAGCTCGAGGAAGTCCTCAGGCCGCGGCCGCTCGGCGCTCACTGGTGCTTGGCGGGCGCGGGCGGGGCCGGCAGCGCCGCCGGTGCGCCGAACTGGCGGTCGAGCGCGAGGTTGAGCTCGAGGACGTTCACGGCCGGCTCGCCGATGAAGCCGAGCGCTCGGCCCTCGATGTGGTCGAGGGCGACGGCGCGCAGCCGCTCCGGCGCGATGCTGCGCGCCCTGGCCACGCGCGGCAGCTGCCACAGGGCCGCGGCCGGGGTGATGTGCGGATCGAGCCCGCTGCCCGACGCGGTGAGCAGATCGGCCGGGATGGGGCCCTGCGGCGCGTCCGGGTTGGCCTCGCGCAGCTGCTTCGCGGTGTCGGCCACCCGGTCGAGCAGCTTCTTCGACGTGACGCCGAAGTTGGAGCCTCCCGACGCGGCGCCCGCGTCGTAGCCGCTGCCGGCCGCCGACGGGCGGGGCTGGAAGTAGGCCGGGCTGGCGAACGGCTGGCCGATGAGCCTCGAGCCGATGACCTCGCCCCTGTCGTTCTCGACGAGGCTGCCGTGCGCCCGGGATGGAAACAGCACCTGGGCGGCGGCGGTCATGAACAGAGGATACACGATGCCTGTCAGGACCAAGGTCACCACCGTGACCCGCAACGCGACGCTGACGATGTTCTTCATGGCAGCCTCTGCACCAGACCGAGCCCCTCGAGGGCCAGGTCGACGGCCTTGATCCCGATGAACGGGGCGATGACCCCGCCCACACCGTAGAGCAGCATCGACCGGCGCAGCAGCGCCGCCGCGCCGATCGGCCGGTACTTCACGCCGCGCAGGGCCAGCGGGATGAGCAGGACGATGATGATGGCGTTGAAGATGACGGCCGACAGCACCGCCGACAGCGGCGAGGCAAGGTCCATGACGTCGAGCGGCGCGATCGCCGGATAGACGCCGACGAACAGCGCCGGGAGGATGGCGAAGTACTTGGCCACGTCGTTGGCGATCGAGAACGTCGTCAGCGAGCCGCGCGTCATCAGCATCTGCTTGCCGACCTCGACCACCTCGAGGAGCTTGGTGGGGTTGGAGTCGAGGTCGACCATGTTGCCGGCCTCCTTGGCGGCCTGCGTGCCGGTGTTCATGGCCACGCCGACGTCGGCCTGGGCCAGCGCGGGCGCGTCGTTGGTGCCATCCCCGGTCATCGCGACCAGCTTGCCCTTCGCCTGCTCCTCTTTGATGAGGCGCATCTTGGTCTCGGGCGTGGCCTCGGCCAGGAAGTCGTCGACGCCGGCTTCCTTCGCGATGGCCGCCGCCGTGCGCGGGTTGTCGCCGGTGATCATGACGGTCTTGATGCCCATGGCGCGGAAGCGGGCGAAGCGCTCGGCGATGCCGCCCTTGACCACGTCCTTCAGGTGGACGATGCCGAGCATCTGATCGCCGTCGGAGACCGCGAGCGGTGTGCCGCCCGCGTCGCCGATCTTGCCGGCGATCTCGTCCAGCTCGCGCGGCACGTGGCCGCCGCGCGCCTTCACATGGGCGGCGACGGCGTCGACCGCGCCCTTGCGGATCGCGCGCCCGTCGATGTCGCAGCCGCTCATGCG
This sequence comes from Kofleriaceae bacterium, assembly GCA_035262925.1. Taxonomy (GTDB): domain Bacteria; phylum Myxococcota_A; class Polyangia; order Haliangiales; family Haliangiaceae; genus DATFRY01. Next base: position 42,239 of record DATFRY010000027.1, read on the forward strand.
GGTCTGGGCCGAGAACGGGATGAAGTGCGCGCCCAGCTTCTGGATGTCGCGGCCGCGCAGCTTGAAGCGCTCCTTGACCAGGACGACGATGGAGCGGCCCTCCGGGGTCTCGTCGGCCAGGCTGGCCAGCTGCGCCGCCTCGGCCAGGTCCTCGCCGCGCACCCCCGGCATCGGCAGGAGCTCGGTGGCCATGCGGTTGCCGAGCGTGATGGTGCCGGTCTTGTCGAGGAGCAGCGTGTCCACGTCGCCGGCCGCCTCCACCGCGCGCCCGCTCATCGCGATGACGTTCTTGCGCAGGAGGCGGTCCATGCCGGCGATGCCGATCGCGGACAGGAGGCCGCCGATGGTGGTCGGGATGAGGCAGACCAGGAGCGCGACCATGGCGGTGGCCGACAGCACCACGCCGGAGTACTTCGCCAGCGGGACCAGGCTCACGCACACCATGAGGAAGACGATCGTGAGACCGACGAGGAGGATGTGGAGCGCGATCTCGTTCGGCGTCTTCTGGCGGGCCGCGCCCTCGACCAGCGCGATCATGCGGTCGAGGAACGACTCGCCCGGGTTGGCGCCGATGCGCACGACGATGCGATCCGACAGCACCTTGGTGCCGCCGGTGACCGCCGAGCGATCGCCGCCCGACTCGCGGATGACCGGCGCCGACTCGCCCGTGATGGCCGATTCGTCGACCGAGGCGACGCCCTCGGTGATCTCGCCGTCGCCGGGGATGAGCTGTCCGGCCTCGACCACGACCAGGTCGCCCTTGCGCAGGGCCGCCGCCGACACCGACTCCTCGCGGCCGTCGACCAGCCTGCGCGCGGTGGTCTCCTTGCGCATGCGGCGCAGCGAGTCGGCCTGCGCCTTGCCTCGGCCCTCGGCCACCGCCTCGGCGAAGCTGGCGAAGACCACCGTGAACCACAGCCACACGGAGACCCAGCCGCTGAACCAGAGCGGGACGGCGGGGTGGCCGGCCACCGCGTCGCGGATGAACAGGATCGTCGTGAGCAGGCTGCCGACCTCGACCACGAACATGACCGGGTTGCGCGCCACGTGCCGCGGGGCCAGCTTGCGGAAGCTGTCGATCGCGGCCTGGCGGAACAGCGCCGGGTCCAGGAGCCTGGGCTGTGCTGGGCGGGACATCAGAAGGTGCTCCCTTGCAGGAAGTGCTCGACCACCGGGCCGAGCGACAGGGCCGGGAAGAACGTGAGCGCGCCGACGATGAGGATCACGGCGACGAGGAGGCCGCTGAACATCCAGCCGCTGGTCGGGAAGGTGCCCGGGCCGGGCGCGCTCACCTTCTTGCCGATCATCGAGCCCCCGATGGCCAGCGCCGGGATGATCATGAGGAAGCGGCCGGCCAGCATCGCGATGCCGAGCGCCACGTTGTAGAAGTTCGTGTTGGCGCTGATGCCGGCGAACGCCGAGCCGTTGTTGCCGGTGGCGCTGGTGAAGGCGTAGAGGGCCTCGCTGAGCCCGTGCGGCCCCCCGTTGTTGAAGGACGACGCGCCGTACGGGGCGATCACCGCCCACGCGGTGAAGCCGAGGATGATGAGCGGGAAGATGAGCACGTAGAACATCGCGAGCTTCATCTCGCGCGCCTCGATCTTCTTGCCCAGGTACTCGGGCGTTCGCCCGACCATGAGGCCGGCGATGAAGACGGCGAGCAGGGCCATGACCAGCATCCCGACCATCCCGGCTCCCACCCCGCCGAACACGACCTCGCCCAGCTGGATGTTGACCAGCGGGACCAGGCCGCCCAGCGGGGTGTAGCTGTCGTGCATCGAGTTGACCGCGCCGCACGAGGCGTCGGTCGTGACGGTGGCGAAGAGAGTCGAGGCGCTGAGGCCGAAGCGGACCTCCTTGCCCTCCATGTTGCCGGCCGCGGTGTCGACCATCGGGGCCGCCGCGGTGACCGCCGCGTTGGCGTGCGACTCGGCCCAGTAGGTGGTGGTGACGCCGGCGAGGAAGAGCGCGAACATCGCGGCCAGGAGGGCCCAGCCCTGGCGCTGATCGCGCGCCATGCGGCCGTAGGTGTAGGTCAGCCCGGCCGGGATGACGAAGATGAGGATCATCTCCAGGTAGTTGGAGATGCCGGTCGGGTTCTCGAACGGGTGGGCGCTGTTGGCGTTGAAGAAGCCTCCCCCGTTGGTGCCGAGCTCCTTGATGACCTCCTGCGACGCGACCGGTCCCATCGCGATGACCTGCTTGGCGCCCTCGAGGGTCGTCACCTGGGCGTAGGCGTCGAGGTTCTGGATGACGCCCATCGCGACCAGGATGAGCCCCACCACGATCGAGATCGGGAGGAGCACGTAGACCGTCGCGCGGATGAGATCGACCCAGAAATTGCCGACCGTCCTCGGGCCGCCCTCACCGACCCGGCGGGTCAGGCCGCGGGCGAGCGCGAGCGCGATGCCGATGCCGGCCGCGGCCGAGGTGAAGTTGTGCCACGCCAGCCCGGCCATCTGGCTGAGGTAGCTCATCGTGGCCTCGCCGTAGTAGCCCTGCCAGTTCGTGTTGGTCGTGAAGCTCGCCGCCGTGTTGAACGACGACGCCGCTCCCACCGCGCCCAGCCCTTGCGGGTTGAAGGGAAGCACGTGCTGAAGGCGCTGGATCGCGTACGTCACCAGCAGGCCGATGGCGCTGAAGACGAGGAGCGCGACCGTGTACTCGACCCAGGTCTGCTCCTTCTTCGCATCGACGCCGCATAGCCGGTAGAGGAAGCGCTCGATCGGGCCGAGGACGCGCGGCAGCGGCCGGCGGTCGCCCTCGAACACCCGGAACATGTAGACACCCAGCGGCCGGGTCAGCGCCAGGATGATGAGGGCGTAGACCAGGATCTGGGTCCATCCGATGGCGGTCATGGCGGCACCTAGAACCGCTCCGGCCGGAGCAGCGCGTAGACGAGGTAGACGGTGAGGAGCACGGCGATGACTGCCCCCAGCGCGTATTCGAGAGACATGGCGCGCTCCCTACAGGCGGTCGCACGCGCGCGTGTAGACCACCGCGACGGCGAAGAAGGCGATCGTGACGAGGACGAAGAGCGCGTCGATCATGGCGTCTCCGGTGTCTTGCTCGTGAAGTCGAGGTCCACGTCGAGCTGGGCGGACCACATCCAGTCCGCCTGCCCTGGCTGGAGGTCCGGCTCGAGGAAGAAGATCGGGCCGGTCAGGAGCGCGACGGCTGGCGTGAAGTAGATCGACACGCCGGCGCCCACCGCGCCGAGCGCGTTCTTGCCGGTCTGAACGTCGGCGGCGAGGACGACCTTGTCGATGCGCGGCACGTCGATGGCCGGTGAGACGTACGAGCCGAGGAAGCCGGCCTGGGCCCCCTCACCATCGGCATCGACGAGCAGGTTGTCGTTGAGGCCGTAGTAGCCGCCCGCCGACAGGGTGCCTGCCCCGCCGAACGTCTTGCCGACCATGGCGTAGAGAATGTCGTAGTCGGTGACGTCCGACTTGAAGCCGGCGTTGTAGATGCCGGCCGACCAGCCGGGCTGGCCGGCAAAGAATGTGTCCTCGGGGGTGCCGATCTTGCCATTGAGGTAGATCGGGATGGACAGGCCGTCCTCGCCGTCGGGCGTGGGATAGAGGACATCGACGCCCACCTCGAGCTGGAGCTCGCGCCAGGGCAGGATGCCCATGGTCAGACCGAGATCGACCGGATAGAGGCCCGCGGTCCCGAAGTAGGTGTCGTAGCTGAGGTGCAGCACGCCGAATCCCTGCAGCGCGGGCGTGGCCGGCGCCCACACGGTGGTCGACGGCGTGGCGTGGGCGCGAGCTGCGAGCGGCGGCAGCGCGAGGGACAGGGCGGCGGCGAGCGCGGCCTTCGCGATCGTCGCGCGCGAGCGGGGACATGACATGGCAGGGCGCTGAGCATCGGCCGTGCCAGGGGCCGCAACGGAGCAACCCCGGGCGCGGGCTCGCGGCGAGGGCCGGCCGGGTTGCACCGCTGCACGATGCCGGCCGCGGAGGCTTTCAAACTGCAAGGTGCGGCCGCGCCAAGGGCTTCAACGCAAGGCGACGGGCCGTGGCACGGCCGGTGCTTTGGCCAGGTGTGGACCCTCCAGTGCCATGGACGAGCTACGCCGAATGCTCGAGGCGCTTCCGCCTCCCCGCCGACACCGCGCGTCACGCTGGATGGTCGTCTGTGGTGTCGTCGCCCTCCTGGTCGTCGCGGCGGGGTTCCTGCTCGTCTGGATCGACCAGAGCGAGATGCGCGCCATCCGCGCGCTGCCGGCCGACCGGCGGGCGGCGCTGTACCGGCGCACACTCGACGACCTGGAGGCGGTCTGCGCGACTTCTCACGCCAGTGACCTGGACGGCCATTGCCGCGAGCAGGCGCGCTTCATCCTCACGTTCCCCGAGTGCGACGAGGCCTGCACGCGGCTGGCGCGCTGGCAGCTCGACGGTCCGACGCGCTGACGCGCCGATGACTCAGCGGTCGAGCGCGGCGAGCTTGCGCTCGAGCAGCTTGCGCTGCGCCTCGGACGGCTGGCATGCGAGTGCGCGGCGGAGATGGGCGCGCGCCTCGTCGAGCCGGCCGAGCGAGGCGTGCAGCTCGGCGTAGGCGGCGAGCGCGTACGGATACCTGCCGATGAGGTCGCGCTCGGGGATGGCGTCGAGCTCGTCGATGCCGGCGAGCGCGCCGGAGGTCATCGCCACGGCGACGGCCCGGTTGACCTCCACGACCGGCGAAGGCGAGCGGGCGCGCAGCGCGTCGTACAGGAAGACGATCTTCGGCCAGTCGGTCTCCTGGTAGCTCGGCGCGGCCGCGTGGCACGCGGCGATGCCGGCCTCGAGGTGGAAGCGCGACATCTCCTGTCCGCGCGCGGCGCGCTCCAGGTGCGCGAAGCCCTCGTCGATGAGCTCCGTGTCCCAGCGGGCGCGGTCCTGCTCCTGGAGCAGGAGGAGGCTGCCGTCGTCGGCCCGGCGCGCCGGCGCGCGCGAGGCCTGCAGGCAGAAGAGCGCGCGCAGCGCCTCGGCCGCCGGTGTCGCGGTTTCGGAGCGCGCGGTCAGGAGCCGCGCCAGGCGAAGCGCCTCCGCGCAGAGATCCTCCTCGACCGCGTCGTCGCCGCCGGTCGGGCTGTAGCCCTCGTTGAAGACGAGGTAGAGGACGTCGAGGATCGGCTCGAGCCGGCCCGGCAGGTCGTCGGCCGCGGGCAGCTCGAAGCGCGCGCCCTCCTGGCGCAGGCGCTGCTTGGCGCGGGCGATGCGCTGGGCCAGGGTCTTCTCCTCGGTGAGGAAGGCGAGCGCGATCTGCCCGACGGTGAAGCCGCAGGCGACCTTGAGCGTCAGCGCGACCTGCGCCGCGCGCGCCAGCGCGGGATGGCAGCAGAGAAAGATGAGCCGCAGGTCGTCGTCGAGGTCCGCCCCCGGTTCGAGCGATGATGCGGAGCCGTTCGACTCCGGCGCGGGCGCCGAGTTGGAGGCCGAGGCCGGATCCGGTCCGGCCGCATCGCCGGCGCCCGCGCCCGGGCCGAGCGCCTCGAGCGGGGCGTGGCGGTCCTCGCGCCGGATCGCGTCGACCGCGAGGTTGTGGGCGACGCGCAGGAGCCAGCCATCCACGCGCTGCGGGATCGCGCCCTCCGGCCAGGCCTCGAGCGCGCGCACGCACGCCTCCTGCACCGCGTTCTCGCTGAGCTCGAGCCGCGCGGCGCCGAAGCGGCGCGTCAGCGCGGCGACCAGCCGGCCGTGATGGGCGCGGAACGCGCGCTCCAGCGCCGCGCGCGCGTCGTCGTCAGCGCTCGACAGCGCGCACCTCGAGGTAGCCGTTCTGCAGGGTCAGCACCGGGCAGTCGCGCGCCAGGTCGGTCGCCTGCTCCAGCGATGCAGCCTCGACGACGAAGACGCCGCCGATCGCCTCCTTGGTCTCGACGAACGGGCCGTCCACCACCTGGCCGCCGCGCACGGTCAGGCGCGCGCCCGTCTGATCGAAGAGCTTGTACGACCCGACGAAGTGGCCCGCCTCGGTGAGCTTCTGCACCCACGCCATGTAGCTCTCGAGGATCTCGGGCCGACGGCCCGGGCTGGCGCTGCGCTTGTCGAGATCGACACCACCACAGATCAGCATGAACTTGGGCATTGTGTTCCCTCTCTGTCCTGTCCTGCCCCAAGGACGATCGGGCACCGGCGAAATCTACATCGATCGCCGCAGATGCGGCCGGGAGACGCAGACGCGCGGAAACTCAGAACGCGAACCCGACGCTGACCTCCGGGTAGACGGTCGAGCAGTCGTCGTTGCAGTCGGACACGAAGCGCTCGAAGGCCGCCCCCACCCCGAACACGAGGTGGTCCTGGTGGTAGAGCAGGCCGGTGCGCAGGCCCAGTGTGTCGGCGTCCGGGATCTCGCCGTCGATGAAGAAGTGGGTGTAGAAGCCGCCGACGTAGGGCAGGACCGGCCAGCCGAGCGGGACCGCGACGTAGCGCACCTCGGGGCTCACCACGGTGATGGCGGGATCGCCGCCGAACCAGTGCACGCCGCTCGCGCCGAGCATGAGGCCGGGCAGGACGAAGTAGCCGGCCCCGGCGCCGGCCACGAAGTACTTGTCGCCGAACGATGTCTGCCTGGACAGGACCACGGTCAGGCTGATGTGGCCCTGGTCCCACGGAGTCTCCGCGCGCTCGTCGCCGTCGTCCTGGGCGCGGGCGACGCCCGCTGGCATGAAGGCGAGGAGAAGCGTGGCGAGGACGAGGAGTGCGGCGCAGGGGCGCATCGAGCGGACTGTAGCACCGGCGTCGCGGCGTCAGGCGACGACGATCGCCACGCGGTGGACGGCGTTGCGCGCGCCCATGCCGGGCTGCTCGCGGCCGTCCGGCGACCGCGCGCGCGCCGCGAGCTCGTGCCGGCCGCGGCGCTCGGGCCGCCAGGTGGCGGCGAAGCGCTGCCAGGTCCTGCCGGTGCGCGGCTCGAGGTCGGCGCGCATCCAGCTGGCGCCGCCGTCTGCCGTGACGTCGACGGCGTCGACGCCGCCGTCGGCCCAGGCCCAGCCCCACACCTCGACCGGCCGGCCGGCGGCGACCGTCTGGTCGGGCGCCGGCGCCACGATCGCCGACTCCGGCGCGATCGCCCAGACCGGCGTGGTCGCGCCGGTCGGCCGGCCCGACGGGTCGCGGACCACGTCGTTGTACCAGCGGGTCGTGAAGTGGCCGGTCGCGCGCCCGGCGGCGAGCGTGAGCCGGGTCAGCCACTTGACGCTGTTGGTGCCATAGAAGCCCGGCACGACCAGTCGCGCCGGATGGCCGTTCTCTGGCCGGAGCGGCGCGCCGTTCATCTCGAGCGCGACCAGCACGTCGGCGGCGACTCGATCGATGGGCAGATCCTTGACGAAGGAGTCGCACGCCACGCCGTCGAAGACGCCGTGGTCGGCGCCGACGGACCACACGAAGCGCGCGGACGGCTCCGGCTCGCACTCGGCGAGGAGGTCGGCCAGGCGCACTCCGCTCCACACCACGCTGGTGACGCGGCGCTTCGGCACATCCGGCTCGAGTGGGCTGCCGCAGCACTGATGGACGGCGGCGACCTCGGTTCGCGGCCGCCGCGCGAGCTCGTCGAACGAGAGGCGCAGCGGGCGGCCCACCATGCCGTCGACGGTGAGCGAGAAGTCGCGCTCGTCGATTCGCGGCACACCGAGGTGGCAGAGCACGATCACGTCCTGGACTCGCGTCACGCGGTCGAGGAGCTGGTGGGGCTCGAGCGGGATGCGGAGGACGGGATGGTGAGGATCGAGGGTTGCGCGGGACATGGCGCTCGCTCGTTCGATAGATCCATGAACCGACTCGTCAAGCCGTCGGAGACCCATTCGTTCATGGCGGCGCCGCCCGTGGCTCCCCGACGACGCCGACTCGTTCGGGCCAACGTTGGCGAGATCGCGATCGAGGTGCGATGTGCCGGCTCGTGATCGTTCTTCTCGACGGCCGCCGGCTCGTGTACGGTCGCGCTCATGCGGATGACCAGCTCAGGACCCTCGACGGTGAAGGAGTACCTCGCGGCGCTTCCCCCGGAGCGGCGCCGCGCGCTGGAGGCTGTCCGCCGGGTCATTCGCAAGAACATCCCGCGCGGATACGAGGAGGGGATCCAGTACGGCAGCATCGGCTACTACGTGCCGCTGTCGCGCCTGGCGCACACATATAATGGTGTGCCGCTGACGCTGGCGTGCCTGGCGGCCCAGAAGAGCCACCTGGCGCTCTACCTCATGAGCGTCTACGGTGACTCGGACCTGAGGCGCCGCTTCGAGGCCGACTACCGCAAGTCGGGCAAGAAGCTGGACATGGGCAAGGCCTGCATCCGCTTCCAGACGGAGGGCGATCTGCCGCTCGACGTCATCGGCGAGGCGATCGCCGCGGTCAGCGTCGACGACTACGTCGCCATCTACGAGGCGAGCCGCATCGGCAGGAGCACCCGCGCCCCCAGCAAGCGCGCGGGTGGGCGGGCGAGCGCGGGCACCGGCGCGAGCGCGAGCGCGCGCAGGGCGAGCAAGGCGGCCAGGTCCAGGACCCGGGCCCGCCGCGCCTCGGCGCGCTGAGCCCGTCGCTGGCAGCGCGACTCCGTATTCTCACGGCGAATCCGTCGGCGGGCCCAGAACGTACCCTCGGTCGGCCCTTCGGGCCTTCCTCAGCTAGCCGACCAGGGTGCCGCCGAGCGAGACCCGATCCACCACCTGGTAGAAGATGCGGATCGCCTTCTCCGAGCGGCCGCACGCCGCGGCGAACGCCCTGGTCAGCGCCGCCGCCTCGGGGCCGACGACGTCGGGCCCGTCGACCGCCATCCTGGAGATCTTGATGTAGACCGGCAGATCGGCCGGCGCGGCCTGGTCGCCGTTCTCGGCGTAGCGGTCGAGCGGAAGCAGCTCGACGGTCAGCCACACCGACTTCGGGCTCGAGTGCATCACGTCGGCCGCCACATCGGCCAGGCGGCGTGCGAGGGATCGAGCCCGAGCGGATGGACCGGACGGCTCACCGACGATCCTGACATCGAGCATCGGCATGGTCTGCGCTCCTTGCGCGGTGTCCGGCCAGTGTGCCGCACCTGGGGACGGCGATCGAGGGCCGCGGCCGCGTGTTACGCTTGCTGCCTGGCCCCGTCGCGCGCACACGTCATCCGCGAGAGGTCGGGCGCGAGCGCGTGGGAGATGGCGTTCCGCGCGCCGCCCGAACCCGTTCGGCCCTACGTGCGCGAGTACTGCGGCTACACCGAGCGCACGCCGGGGACGTTCCGCCGCCACGAATTCCCGATCCCGCAGGTCGTGCTGATCTTCGAGTTCGGCCCGCCGCTCCGCATCTACGGCGCCGACGACGAGTCGCGCTTCGATCGCTTTCCCGGCGGCTTCGCCGCCGGCCTCGGCGAGGCGACCGCGATCTGCGAGCACGACGGCTACCAGAGCGGGATGGAGGTGAAGCTCACGCCGATCGGCGCGCGCCTGTTCTTCGACGTCCCGATGACCGAGCTGGCCAACCGCATCGTGGCCCTGCGCGACCTCTTGCGCCCGACCGAGCGCGACATCTCCGCGCGCCTGTCAGACGCGCGCGACTGGGACGCGCGCTTCGACCTCCTCGACGACTTCATCGCCCGCCGCATCGCGAGCGCGCGCGACCGTACCCATCCCGCGCGCCGGGCCATCCGCCGCATCGAGGAGACCGGCGGCCAGCTCGACATCCGCACCCTCGCGCGCGAGCTCGGCTACAGCCAGAAGCACCTCATCGCCCTCTTCCGCGACCAGGTCGGCCTCCCCCCCAAGCTCGTGGCCCGCCTGTTTCGCTTCGACCGCGTCATCCAGCACCTCCGCGCCGGCTCCCCGGGCACCTGGGCCGAGATCGCCGCCGCCTACGGCTACTTCGACCAGGCCCACCTCAACCGCGAGATGCGCCTCTTCGCCGGCACCACCCCGACCACCGCGCGATCGCTCCTCTCCGGCGTGGCCCCGCCGCCGAGCGCGTAGAGCGTTCGCCCGGCGCGCCCGCCACCCGCGCGGCCGCCGCGCGCGCCGTCCGCCGCAGGCCCGGCGGTGGCCTGGGCCGACGGATCGCGATCGGGCGGCCCGATCACGCCCGATCGGGCAGCCCGGCGCGGAAACCCGCGCCACACCGGCATGGGTCGTGCGCCCCAGGACCAGCAGTGCCTGTCGCAGCAGGTCCTCGATCGCCACGGCGCCCGACGCGGCCGCCTCGACCGCCGCCCGCCGCGCATCGGGCGCCCGCACACCGATGCGGCGCAACCCGCTGATCACGTCCGCCACATCCGCATCATCGGCTCGCGGCTGGCAGCAAGGGCTCCCGTCCGCATGCCGAAACCCCAGGTGTGCAACCATCGTGAGGTCATCGCGACCCACGTGGGAATCCGCCCGCGTGCTCTCGACCTGGTTGCCTGCGCAACATTCCCCCCTGGTCGGGTTCGGGTGTTCAACCCACGCCGGGCCCGTCAAGGAGCAGGGGAACTCTGTGGGCTGTGGCTCCCCTCGCCGCGCGCCCCCGCGAGCCACTTGTCCACGGAGGGGTCCGGCGACGAGACGCGCGGCCACGGCCGCGCCCCGCAGCCACGAGCGCGCCGCGCCGTCATCCGCGCCGCGCCGTCATCCGCGCCACGCCGTCATCACCACGCCGCGCCGCGGGGCCGCCAGAACGTCGGGCAGCCCGGTGTACTGATGCAGCGCCGCCACCGCGCCACCACGCCGCGGCGCCGCGCGCCAGTCAGGTCCGCCTCGTCGCGTTCGCGGTTCGCTCGGCTCCGCGCGGTGGCCGGCGCGGTCGCCCTGCGCGGCGGCCTTGCCCGACGCGTCCGGCGGGACCGCCTTCCAGGATGCGATGGACGTCGTGCGCGGCCATCAGCGCATCCAGCAGGAGCACCGGGTCTCGCAGCTCGCGGTCGAGGCCGCGCCGCGCCGACCTCATCCGTGCACCCCGATCTGCGCCTCGCCCTCGGCGACGAGGCGGTCCAGGTCGCGCTGGCCGCTGGCCTCGGCGCGGGCGGCCGCGTTGCGGCCGCCGAACCGGCGGCGGACGAACGCCGCGAGGTCGTCGAACAGCGAGTAGATGACCGGCGTGGCCAGGAGTGTGAGCAGGAGCGAGAGCGTCTGGCCGCCCACGATGATGCCGGCGGTCGCGCGGCTGAAGCCGCTGCCGATGCCGGTCGCGAGCAGGAGCGGCAACATGCCGGCCACGAACGCGAACGTGGTCATGAGGATCGGCCGAAGACGGCTGCGGTTGCCCTCGATGATCGCCTCCAGGCGGTCGCGGCCCGCCGCGCGCAGCTGGTTGGTGTGGTCGATCTGGAGGATGGCGTTCTTTTTGACCACCCCGAACAGGACCAGCAGGCCCAGCATCGAGAAGATGTCCAGCGCCTGGCCGAAGATGACCAGCGACAGCAGCGCGAACGGCAGGGTCAGCGGCAGCGCCAGGAGGATGGTGAGCGGGTGCAGCCACGACTCGAACTGCGCCGCCAGGACCAGGTACATGAACACGAACGACATCAGGAACGCGAAGCCGAACGCCTTGCCCGTGCGCGCCAGCTCCTTGCTGCGCCCGATCGCCTCGTAACTGTAGCCGGGCGCCATGTGCAGGGCGTCGAGCTTCTGCTCCAGCGCCTTGACCACGCCGCTCTCGCCCACGCCGGGGGCCACGTTGGCCATGAGCGTCACCTGGCGGCGGCGGTTGATGCGGTTGACCTCCGACGGGCCCTTGCCGTCGGCCATCTTGATGACGCTGGCCAGCGGGACGTCCGCGCCGCTCGACGACTTCACGGTGATGGAGTCGAGCAGCTCCGGCCGATCGCGCCAGCTCTCGGCCGCGCGCAGGTGCACGTCGTACTGCTCCCCGCGCTCCTGATAGGTCGACACGTCGCGGCCGCCGACCAGGAGGCGCAGGGTGGCCGCCACGTCGGCCGGGTTCACGCCGAGGTCGCCGGCGCGCGCGCGGTCGACGGTGACCTGGGTCTCCGGCTTCGCCCGCGGCAGGTTGCTGTCCGGGTCGACCACGCCCGGGATGGCGCGCAGCGCGTCGAGGGCGCGTTGACCGTAGTCGGTCAGCTGATCGAGGTCCTGGCCGGTGATGGCGTACGTGATGAACGCGTTCGAGCCGCCGGACTGGATGTCGGGGACCAGCTCGACGCTGGCCGTCACGCCCTCCGGCAGCCCCGGCAGCACCTCGCGCCGCACGCGCTCCATGACCGCCTCCTGCCCCGCCTCGCGCTGGTCCGGGTCGACCAGCCGCACGTAGATGCTGGCGCGGTTGGCGAGCTGCTGCTCGTTGTCGGCGACGCTCACCAGCGTGGACTTCACCCCCTCGATGCCGCGGACGCGGCGCGCGATACGCTCGGACAGGAGCGCCGTCGCGTCGACGGTGGCGCCCTCGTCGGCGCGGATCTTGACCTCGAACTGCGCCTCGTCGTTGACCGGCAGGAACCCGCTCGGCACGTGCTTCATGAGGACCGGGACCATCGCGAGCGAGCCGAGCGCCGCCGCCACCACGACCCACCGGTGGCCCATGACCCAGCGCAGCACGCGCACGTACAGCCGCTCGAGCGGCATGTAGCCCACGTCGACCACGCGCTCGAGCAGCGGCTTCTTGGTCTCGCGCGCGCCGTGGCTGCCGCCGTGGCCCTGGCCGCGCTGCCTGAGCCAGCGCGCGGCCAGCATCGGCGTGACGGTGAAGCTGACCAGGAGCGACACCACGATGGAGAACGCCATGGTCAGGCCGAAGCTCATCAGGAAGCGGCCGACGATGCCGGACATGAACGCGACCGGCAGGAACACCGCGATGAGCGACAGCGTGGTGGCCAGCACCGCGAGGCCGATCTCGCGCGTGGCCAGAATGGCGGCCGGAAACGGGCGCATCCCCTTCTCCTCGACCCAGCGGTGGATGTTCTCGAGCACGACGATGGCGTCGTCGATCACGATCCCGACCGCGAGGGCGAGGGCGAGGAGAGTGAGGATGTTGAGGGTGAAGCCCGCCCCGGCCATGAGGGCGAAGGTGCCGACGATGGACACCGGAATCGCGATGGCGGCGATGATGGTCGAGCGCAGGCTGCCCAGGAACACGAGCACGATGACCGCGGCCAGGACCGCGCCCACCACGAGGTGCTCGAGCACCGCCTCGGTGCTGGTGCGGATGGTCTCCGAGTTGTCGCGCACCACCTCGAGGGTGAAGCCCGGGGGCAGGACCGGCTGCAGGCCGGCGACCGCCTCGCGCAGGCGATCCACCACCTCGACCGTGTTGGCGCCCGACTGCTTGCGAATGGCCAGCACCACCGCCGGCACGCCGTCCTTGAGCGCCGCGTCCTCGACCTCGGCGGCGCCGTCCTCGACGACCGCCACGTCGCGCAGGCGGACCAGGTGCTCGCCGCGCTGGGCCACGACCACGTCGCCGAGCTCGGCCGGTCGAGTCACGCGGCCCTGGATGCGCAGCGTGGACTGGCTGGCCCCGGACTCGATGTGGCCGGCCGGCGTCATCGCGTTCTGGCTGGCGACGGCGCGCTCGACCTCGAGCGCGGTCACGCCGGCGGCGCGCATGGCCAGCGGGTCGATGCGGACGTTGATCTGGCGCTTGCGGTCGCCGATGAGGCGGACCTGGCCGACGCCGCTCACCGACTCGAGCCGGTCGCGCACCGTGGTGTCGGCCACCTCGGTCACCTCGCGCACCGGCTGCTGCGAGCGGACGGCCACCAGCAGGATCGGGGCCGCGTCCGGGTCGACCTTGCTCACCTCGGGCGTCTCGGCGTCGTCGGGCAGATCGGCGAGCGCGGTGTTGATGCGGTCGCGCACCTCCTGGGCCGCCACGTCGCCGTCCTTCTCCAGATTGAACATCACCTGGACCATCGACATGCCCTCGCTCGAGACCGAGGTGAGGGTGTCGATGCCGCTGACCGTGTTGACCGCCGCCTCGATCTTGTCGGTCACCTCGCTCTCGACCTCCTCCGGCGCGGCGCCCGGGAGCTCGGTCGTGACCAGCACCATCGGGAAGTCGACGTCGGGGAACTTGTCCACGCCGAGGCGCCCGTAGCCGACGGCGCCGATGACGAGGAGCGTGAGGACGAGGACCGAGGCGAACACCGGGCGCCGGACCGAGATGTTGGAGAGCCACTGCATGACGCGGATTTCCTTGCGTGCCTGAGAGAGTGATTCGAGTGCGAGTGATCAGTTGACGGTCAGTGGACGGTCGGTGGATGTCACTTCTCGGTCAGTCGACGCGCATCCCGTCGCGCAGCTCGCCCGCGGCCGGGCTCACGATGCGGTCTCCGGCGCGGGCGCCGCTCAAGAGCGCGACCTGGTCGCCCTTGCCGTCCGGCTCGCCCGAGCCGGCGGGCTGCACGATGCGCTCCTCGACCGCGCCGCCGACCACGGCGAAGATGCGCCAGGTGCTGCCGCTGCGGCGCAGCGCGGCGCGCGGGACCACCGGCAGCTCGCGCTGGCCGATCTCGATGTTCGCGGTCACGAACATCCCCGGCAGGAGGCCGGGGGCGCCGCCGCCCGAGCCGGTGTCGCCCTCGACCAGCGCCTCGAACACGAGCGAGCGGCCGGTGCGGTCGACCGCGGGGCCGAGCACGCTGATGCGGGCGGTGAAGACGCGGCCCGCCAGGCCGGTGGTGGTGAAGTGGATGGCCCGGCCGACGGCCAGGTTGCCGATCTGCGACTCCGGCACCGTCAGCTCGAGGCGGAGCGGGTCCGGCTCGACCAGCGTGAGCAGCTCCGACTCGGCGCGCACGTACTCGCCGACCTGGACCCGGCGCTCCTGGATCATGCCGCTGAAGGGCGCGCGGATGACGCCGTCACCGACGGACTTGTTGGCCATGCCGACGCGCGCCGCCGCCGCCGACACCTGCTCGCGCGTGCTGGCGCACGAGGCCATGGAGCGGTCGTACTCGGCGCGGGTGATGGCGCCCACGTCGAACAGACTCTGGCTGCGCCCGCACTCGACGCCGGCCAGGCGGGCGTCGCTCTCGGCGGCGGCGCGCTGGGCGCGGGCCTCGCGCGCGCTCAGGACCGCGCCGCGCACATCGAGGCGGGCCAGCGGCTGGCCTCGGGTCACCCGGTCGCCGCGGTCGACGTAGATCTCGAGCACCTTGCCGGCCGCGTCGGCGGCGACCGCCGACGAGCGGTGCGCGATCACGGTGCCGGTCGCGATCACCGTGTCGGGGATGGGCTGGAGGGCGACCTGGGCCGTGGTGACGCGGACCGCTGCCGCCTTCGCGGCGCCGGCCCCCGTGTTGGCCTCGGACACGCCGCTGCAGCC
Organism: Kofleriaceae bacterium; assembly: GCA_035262925.1. GTDB lineage: Bacteria > Myxococcota_A > Polyangia > Haliangiales > Haliangiaceae > DATFRY01. The sequence goes on from DATFRY010000027.1 coordinate 57,454, forward strand.
GGAGAGCAGCGATCCGGCCAGGCCGATGCCGAGGATGATGCCGACGGCGAGGAGGAGGAACATCACCCCTGTGGCGATGCGGCTCCGGTTGGTTTCAGTGCGCTGCGTCATGACGAATCACTCTTTCCCGATCTCTCTCTGTTTCTGTCTGTGTCGTGTGGTTGGGTTCGTGCGGTTGGATTGCAGCGGCCGGGCCAGCTGCTTCGTGCGGAAGCGAGTCGCGAAGTCGCGGGCTTGCGCCGGGCGCTGTCTCCGGCGGCTGTCGGCCCGCGCGCTCTGTCAGGGGTTCCGACAGGGGTCGCTGTCAGGGCGGCCGACCGATGCCGGGCTGGCTACCGGCCCACGGCCAGGCGCCAGCGGACCAGCGCCACGTGGAGATCGATGCGCGCGTCGACCAGCGTGACGCGCGCCCGGGTGAGCTCGGTCTCGGAGTCGATGACCTCGACCGCGGTGGCCCGGCCGGCGCCCTGCAGCGCGCGGCGCACCCGGTGGCTCTCCTCGGCGGCGGCGAGCCCGCGCTCGCCGACCTGGATGGCGACCTGGGCCTGGTCGACCGCCTGGCGCGCGGCCAGCACGTCGGCGCGCACCTGCTCGGCCTGCTGCCCGGCCTGCGCCTGCCGCGCCCGCGCCCGGGCGAACGCCTGCTCGCGCGTGGTGGGCGCAGCGAGGGCGGTGTTGAGGTCCCACGTCAGCTGGAGCCCGGCGGTCCAGCTGCTGGTGAACTTGTCCTCGGGCGGGAACACGCGCGAGTTCGGGTTGTCGTAGGCGACCTCGCCGAAGGCGGACAGCCGCGGGAGGTAGTCGGCGATGGCGGTCTTCGCGTCCGACTCGGCAGAGAGCTCCGCCTCGCGCAGCGCCTTGATCTCCGCTCGATCGCCCGCCGCGCCGCGCCACCTGACCGCAGGCTCCGAGGCGTGCACCTCGGCCAGCGCGGCCGGATCGACCTGGGTGATGTCGTCGCCGACGGCGAGCGTCTCTCCGTCGGTGGCGCCGATGAGAGTGCGCAGGCGATCTTCATTGAAGGCCGCGGCGTCGGTCGCCCGGCGCAGCGTCAGCTCGGCGTCGGCGCGGCGCGACTCGAGGCGCAGGAGATCGGCGCGCGAGGCGGTGCCGGCCTGCACCTGCGTGGCCGTGGTGGCCAGCGACTCGTCGACCAGGGCCAGACCCTGCTGCGCGGTGACGACCTGGAGGCGCGCGCGCACCCACTCGAAGTAGGCGACCCGCGCGTCGGCCTCGACCTGGAGCGTGGTGGCGCGCTCGCTGTGGCGCGCCGACTCCGCCCCGTGCCGGGCCGACGCGATCTGGTTCGGGACGCGCAGGGCGTAGTCGGACAGCGGCACCTCGATCGAGGCCGAGTTGCTGTACTGGTTGCGCAGGGTCGTGACGGGGAAGCCGAGGTCCGGCTGATCGACGTCCGACAGGCGCGCGTACTGGGCGGTCGCGCGGACGCGCGGCACCCAGCCCAGCTTGGCCTGGCTGGCCTGCGCCTCGGCCGCCTCGGTGTTGGCGCGACCCTCCGCGTTGCGGGGGCTGACCCCGCGCGCCCGCGCCGCCGCGCCCTCGGACGTGAGCCCGCCGGGCACGCGAAGGTGAGCGATGAGCTCGTCGGTCGAGCCGGCGCCCTGCGGCGTCGGCGCGGCGGGGGCGGCGGGAGGGGGCTGCGCCGCGGACTTCTTGTGGGACTGAGCCTGGGCGCTCGAGGCGGACGCGCCGCTCAGCGCGCCGGCGGCGAGCGCCGCGAACAGGGTGATCCTCGGAAGTCGGCTATTCATGGCCGCGCGCTTGTTCACGGCCCGTGCCATCGCCCGCCGCCCCGCAAGTGGTGCGACGGCTGGCGCGGCCCGCCGGGGCGTCGGCGCGCCTGCCTGCCATGCCGACAGCCCCTGCTCATGGATCCGACAGTGCCGGCGTGGAGCGCATACAATTCCGCAATGGCGCGGCAACCGGGCGTTGGCACATCTCTGGCTAGCTTCGAACTGGATGTGTGGCGAGGGCAGCGCAACGAGCACTTCCTGGCGATGATGCGGGCCGGCTTCTGGCGGCCGTACGTCGGCGCGCTGGGCTTCTATGCGGTCGTCGCCGTCACGATGGCGTGCGCCGGCCAGTCGCTGTGGAGAGCCGGCGCGGTGGTGGCCATCGCCCTCGCCCACTCGGTAGGCTTCCTCTACTTCCGGCGAAGGGCGATCGATCCGCAGCACGTCGAGCAGGCCGTCGCGATGGCCAACTCGAAGATCCTCGTCCTCATGACCCTGCTGACCGCGATCACCGGCGGGCTGGCCAGCCCGATGGTCGTGTGCCTCCCGATCCTGGTCCTGCCGAGCGCGCTCGTGCTCGGCCTCGGCCACACCACCCGCCTGCTCGCCATCCTGCTCACCGCCTTCCTCATCCTCCTGGCCGCGGTGCCGGTCGCGCTGACCGGCCCGCCCCTGCCGCAGCCGCACCGCGAGATCCTGACCATCCTCGCCTGCCTGTGGGCGATGTCGAGCGTCTTCATCTTCACCAGCCGGGTCATCGCCGCGACCCGCGCGGCCTCCGACGCGCTCGGGCAGCTGCGCGAGGAGCGGCTGTCGCTCGCGTTCAGCCAGCTGCGCAGGCTCCAGTCGGTGGGGGCGAAGGTGGCCCACGAGCTCAAGAACCCGCTCGCCGCGGTCAAGGGCCTGGTCCAGCTGGTCGCCCGCGCGCCCGACAGCAGCGAGCGCTCGTGCGAGCGACTCGCCGTGGTGCAGACCGAGATCTCGCGCATGGAGACCATCCTGCACGAGTACCTGTCGTTCGCCCGCCCGCTCGAGGACCTGTCGCCGCAGCCGGTCGACGTCGTGGAGGTGGCCGAGGGCGTGGCCGCGGTGCTGTCGGCCCGCGCCGACGAGGGCCGGGTCGCGCTCGCGGTCTCGGGCGCGGCGACCCGCCTGCAGGCCGATCCGCGCCGCCTCAAGGAGGCGCTGCTCAATGTCGTGGCCAACGCGATCGACTTCACGCCGGCCGGCGGGAGAGTCGACGTCCACGTCGCACCGGACGCCGGCGGCGCGCGCGTGACCGTGCGCGACACCGGCCGCGGCATCTCGCCCGACGATCTGCCGCGGGTCGGTACCTCCTTCTTCACCACGCGCGACACCGGCACCGGGCTCGGCGTGGTGCTGGCCCGCAACGTGGTCGCCCAGCACGGCGGCCGCTTCGAGCTGGCCAGCGAGGCCGGCCGCGGCACCACCGTGACCATCACGCTGCCGCCGGCGCCGCCGCCGACCAGCGCGCCCGCCGTCTCACACACCGGACCGGAGGCGAAGCCGCCGGGCGAGAGCGAGGCCCAGAGTGGGACAGGTACTGCTCGTCGATGATGACCGCGCGGTGCTGTACGCGCTGGGCGAGGTGCTGCGCGACCGCGGCCACCAGGTCGTGGCGGTCACCTCCGGCCGCGAGGCGCTGGCCGCGCTCGACCAGGCCGACGCGGTCCTGACCGATCTGGCGATGCCGGAGATGGACGGCATGGAGCTCCTGTCGGCCGCCCTCGCGCGCGACGCGACGCTGCCGGTCGTGCTCCTGACCGCGCACGGCTCGGAGCGGGTGGCGGTCTCGGCCATGAAGGCCGGCGCCTACGACTACCTGCGCAAGCCGTTCGACATCGACGAGGTCGCGGTGGTGATGGAGCGCGCGCTCGAGGCGCGCCGCCTGCGCCTCGAGAACCGGCGGCTCAGCGCCGAGCGGGTCATGGGCCGGCGCATCGTCGGCGAGAGCGCGGCCATGCGCCGCCTGCTCGACGCCGCCGCGATGATCGCGCGGCGCGACGTGACGGTGCTGGTGCGCGGCGAGACCGGGACCGGCAAGGAGTTCCTGACCGCGCTCCTGCACGCGCACTCCGCGCGCGCCGGCCGCCCGCTGGTCAGGTTCAACTGCGCCGCCATCCCGGCCGAGCTGGCCGAGGCGGAGCTGTTCGGCCACGCGCGCGGCGCCTTCACCGGTGCGCACGCGGCCCGGCGCGGCTTCTTCACCGAGGCCGACGGCGGCACGCTGGTGCTGGACGAGGTCGGCGAGCTGCCCGCGTCGGTCCAGGCCAAGCTCCTGCGCGCGCTGCAGGAGGGCGAGATCCAGCCGGTCGGCTCCGGTCGCATCGACAAGGTCGACGTCAGGATCGTCGCGTCGACCAACCGCGATCTGGGCGCCGCGGCCGCCGCCGGCCAGTTCCGCGAGGACCTGTACTATCGCCTGGCCGTGGTCGAGATGGTGGTGCCGCCCTTGCGCGACCGGCGCGAGGACATCCCG
>DATFRY010000028.1:0-13731 GCA_035262925.1 Kofleriaceae bacterium
GCCACCGCGCGCCGCCGATCCGTTCTGCCCCTGCCCCTGCGGCCGCGACAGCGACACCGACTCCCAGCCCCACACAAGGCCCACGGCCGCGACCAGCGCGCCGGCGGCCGCCGCCTTCACGGCGCCACCGCCCAGACGCGCTCCCCCTCGCTGCCGGCGCCGAGGCGCTCGAGCAGCTCGGCCGAAACCCCGAGCAGAGCCCCGGCCGCGCCGGTCCAGCCGGTCACGCCGGTGCCGGCCACGCGCAGGCGCGGGCGCTGCGACCCGACCGGCGACTCGACGGCGACGATGGCCCAGCGCTCGGGACCTTCCAGCTGACTCGCCGCCAGCTCGACCGGGCGCGCGTCGCGCACCAGCGTGATCCGGTCGGTCTCGGCGATGAAGTGGGGCCCGCCGTCGAACGGGTCGATCGTCTGCGCATACTGGAAGCCGACCCGGCGCAGCATCTTCTCCACGCCGCGCGTGTCCGGCCCGACCACGCCGATGACCTGCTTCACCTCCTCCGGGAACAGCGAGGTGTAGATGATGCTGTGCGGGAACAGCGCGCGGATGAACTCCTTGTTGTCCTTGGACAGGAGGTCCGCCTCGCCGTACGTGAGCTCGGTGAACTTGCGGCCGAAGTGATTCCACAGGCGGCTGGTGCCGTCCGGCTCGAGCGGCGGCATCAGCTCCGACAGCACCTGCTCGCGAAACTGGATCCGGTGCATCGCGATGAACAGGAAGCGCGCATAGGAGAGGAGCTTGCCCAGCGACTCCGGGTGGCCGCGGTACTCGGGCAGGAGGATCAGCCCGCCGATCTCCGTCGGCCCGTCGTAGTTGTAGGCCAGCCGCAGGCACTCGTGGACCATGTAGCGGTCGAGCGACTCGGAGTAGCGCTCCTCCTTCAGCACCTCCAGGAACACGTGCGGCGAGCGCCGCGTCCCGTGCTGCGCGTGGATCATCGAGGTGCCGATGACCCGGCGCGCGGCCTGGTCCTCGAGCACGAACAGGTATTCGCGCTCCTTGGCGGGAATCGAGTCGCTGAACGAGGCCGCCGACAGCGCGAGGATGCGCTCGATGTGGCCGCGATCAGCGGGGAGGTTGACCGTGTCGAGGTGATGGGCCACCTCGAGGATCTGGTCCACATCCTCCTCGAACGACTCGCGAATCAAGAACATGGCGGGCCGACAGCCTACCACGCGGCGTGCGGCGAGCCGGCCAACAGCCCGGCTCCGTCTGCGCCCGGCAAGTCCGTCGGCCGACCCGGAACGTACCGACGGGCGCCGCCCATGCCGGCTTCCTCCGCTACCGCCCGACTCCGTCTGCGCCCGGCGAGTCCGTCGACGGGCCGAGAACGTACCGGCGGTTGGGCCTTCGGCCCGCCCTCCGCTAGTAGGGCGACGCCAGGGTGGAGGTGTGGGTGGTCGCGGGCTCTCGGCCCGGGCCGTGCGCGGGCGCGGTCGCCACGCCGGGCACCTGCGCGGTCGGCGCGCCCGGCACCAGGCTGGTGACCGCGCTGGTCAGCCACTGCCGCGCGGACTGGGCGGTGTCCTCGCCCCACAGCCACAGCGGCCCGCGCTCCCGCTCGATGAGCAGATCGGACCCGGAGAGGATGCGGATGGGCCGCTTCCCGCTCTGCAGGCGGCGGGCGTTCTCCGCCTCGATCCAGTCGAGGATGCGCGGCAGCGCGCGCGCGCTCTGCGCCTTGGTGTCGTGCATCAAGATGACCGCGCGCCCCTGCAGGCGCCTGAGCCGGGCGATGACCGACGCGGCCGCGCCCTCGGCCGACAGGCCCATCCACTCGCGCGGGTCGATGTCCCAGTGCATGTGCGTGAGTCCGCGCTCGGCCAGGAGCTCCACCACGCGCGGGCAGTGGTCCCCGTACGGCGTGCGGAACATGACGATGGGCAGCTCGGCGGCGTCCTGATACAGCCGGTCGTTCTCGTCGATCTCGGCCGCCGCGTCGGTGCGTGAATGGCACAGATGCAGGTGGTTGACCGTGTGGTTGCCGACCAGGTGGCCCTCGCTGATCGCGCGCCGGACGATGTCGCGGCGCACCTCCCGCTTCTTCGTGTCGTGGCGGTGGTTGTCGATGCGGTGGCCGACCCAGTAGAAGATGGCGCTCACGTGGTGGGCGGCCAGGGTGTCGAGGATCTGGGCGCTCCACGTCTCGTGCGGACCGTCGTCGAAGGTGAAGATCACCTCCGGGTCGCCGCTCTCGGACTCGCCCGCCGCCGGCCGGGGCCATGGAGTCCGGGCACCGCCCGGCACGGCCTGCAGAGACAGCGCGACCGCGAGCACGGCTGTGCTCGCCTTCTTCACTCGAGTCGCACCGCGCCTGTCACGTCGCATCGGCTCCGCGGGGGAACGCCCGCACGGAAACCATCATTGCATTGAAACCGGCCCGCCGTCTTCCATCTCGATTGCAACTCGGCTCCGGACCCCGTTTCGCCAGGGCCGACGGAGTCGCTCACGGGCCGTGGAGGGCGGCGCCGCGCCGCGCCACGCCACGCCGCAGCGCTTGCGCTCAGAATGGAATGTCGTCGTCCGGGCCGCCGCCGCCGCCGAACGGGTCACCCGACGGAGGTGGTTCATCCATGCCGCCGCCGCCGCCCGAGCGTCCGCCGTTCCCACCGCCACCGCCACCGCCACCGCCACCGCCGCCACCGCCGAGGAACTGGACGTCGTTGGCGACGACCTCGGTCATGTAGCGCTTGTTGCCGTCCTTGTCCTCCCACGATCGAGTGCGGAGACGCCCCTCGACGTACACCTGCCGCCCCTTGCTGAGGTACTTGCTGCAGACCTCGGCCTTCTTCCCCCACACGACGATGCGGTGCCACTCGGTCCGCTCCTGCCGCTGGCCGCTCTTGTCGGTCCAGGCCTCATTGGTGGCGAGGCGAAACTCGCACACACCGGCGCCGTTCGGGGTGTGCCGCATTTCCGGGTCGTTGCCGAGGTTCCCGATCAGGATGACCTTGTTGATGCCGCTCGCCATGCCACTCGGCTCCTTCGCAGACCGTCGGGGACGCTAGCACAGTTCTGTGACAGGGCGGGGCGAGGGCGGCCGCTGCGGCTTGTGATCCGACGCCGTGCTCGGTTACGAACAGGCGGATGTACCGAGGCCTGACGACGGCGGTGGTGATCCCCGCGTTCAACGAGGAGCTCGCGATCCGGTCGGCCATCCACAGCGTGCCCTCGTTCATCGACCACATCATCGTGGTCGACGACGCGTCGCGCGACGCCACCGCGCGCCGGGCCGCCGCGGTGCCGCATGGGCGGCTCGAGATCCTCCGCCACGGCGCCAACCGCGGCGTCGGTGCCGCCATCGTGTCCGGCTACCGGCGCGCCCTGGCGCTGGGCCTGGACGCGACCGCGGTCATGGCCGGCGACGGACAGATGGACCCGCGCGACCTGCCGCGCCTCCTCGATCCGCTGGTCGAGCAGCGCGCCGACTACGCCAAGGGCAACCGCTTCGCCCACGCCGACGTGTGGCACGCGATGCCCGCGGCGCGCATCGCGGGCAACATCCTGCTGTCGCTCGCCACCCGCTGGACCAGCGGCTATCGCCAGGTGTTCGACTCGCAGTGCGGCTACACGGCGATCACGCGCGGCGCGCTCGAGCGCATCGCGCTGGACCGGCTCTTCCCCCGCTACGGCTACCCCAACGATCTCCTGGCCCGGCTGCACGCCGCCGGGGCGCGCGTGATCGACGTGCCGGTGCGCCCGGTCTACGGACCGCGATGGAAGAGCGGCATCCGCCTGTCGACCGTCGTCTATCCGATCGCGTTCGTGCTGGCTCGCTCGTGGCTGGAGCGGCGGGGCGCCGAGTCGGCGGGCGCGACCCGGGTAGAATGGGGCCGCCGTGCGAATCGGCCTGCTGACGACGTCGTATCCGCGATCTCCGGGTGACCCGGCCGGCTGCTTCGTCGCCGAGCACGCGGCCTATCTGGCGCGCGCCGGCCACGAGGTCGAGGTGCTGGCCGCCGGCCCCGGTCCGGAAGGGCCGGCCGTGGCGTTCGGAGTCGGGCCTGCGCCCGCCGCGGGCGTCGGCGGCGTCGACGGGCCAGACGGCGCGCCCGGCGTGGTGAGCGTCGCGCGCGCCGCTGGCCTCGACCCGGCCCTCGTGCCCGGCCGAGTCAGCGTGGTGCGCGTGCCGGCGCGGCCGGGCCTCTTCGACGGCGGCGGCGCGCCCGAGGAGCTGGGCCGGAGCGCGCGCGCGTGGCTGGCCGGCGCTCGCTTCACCGCGGCCCTCGCGCGAGCCGCGGCCGTGCGGGCCCGCGGATGGGACGCGGTCGCGGCGCACTGGCTGGTGCCGAGCGCGCTGGCGGCGCTGGCGGCGGCGCCGGGTCTCCCGCTCCTGGCCATCGCGCACTCCGGCGACGTCCATCTCCTCCGCCGGCTGCGGGCGCTCGGCGTGCTTGGCGCGCTGTGCGACCGCCCCGACGTGCGGCTGTCGTTCGTCAGCCACGAGCTCCGCCGCCTCTTCCTCGAGCGCGCCCCGCGCTGCGAGCGGCTGAGCCAGGTCTGCCCGATGGGCATCGACGTCGCCCGCCTGCGCGCCGCCCGCGCCACCCGCGATGGACAGGCCGCCCGCGACGCACGCGCCGCCCGCGTGGCCCGCGCCAACGCCAACGACGTCGGCGGCGGCGACGGGCCGGCCACGGTTCTCTTCCTTGGCCGGCTGGTCCCGGTGAAGGGGATCGATCATCTCGTCCGCGCGGCGCTGGCCTGGCGCTCGGGGGCACGGCTGGTCATCGCCGGAGCAGGCCCGGACGAGGCCGCGCTGCGCTCCCTCGCCGCCGCCGCGCCGCCCGGGCGCATCTCGTTCGCCGGCGAGGTGCGCGGGGCCGAGCGCGACCGCGCGCTCGCGGCCGCCGACGTCGTGGCGCTGCCGTCGGTGCGGATGGCAGGCGGCCGCAGCGAGGGCCTCCCGGTCGTCGCGCTCGAGGCCATGGCGGCGGGCGCTGCGCTGGTGGCGTCGGCGGTGGGCGGCCTGGCCGACCTGCCGCCCGGCGCCGTGACGCGGGTTCCCCCCGGCGACCCGGCCTCGCTCGCCGCCGCCATCGATGCGCTCCTCCTGGACCGCGACCGGCTGGCAGCCCAGGTCGCGGCGCAGGATCGCTTCATCCCGGATCTCGACTGGAGCGCGGTCGGTCCGCGCCTGCTCCCGCCGCCACGTTCCCGCGCGCTGGACGGGGGAATCTCCTTCGCCACACCCCGCTGGGCGCGGCTCCTCATTCGCCTCGCGTAAACGTTTTCGCGGTCACCGCGCAGGTCAGTCCGCACCGGTGCCTCCGCGTGACCCGGATTTCCACCCGGGCTGCTTTTTTCGCCCCGCTACGCACAGTCTATGCACCGGCTGCGAGGTGGAATTTCGCGGGCTAACACGTGTTGTTCACATTCGCTTGTGATCTGCCGAACCCGACCCGATCGCGCCACCCGCGGCACATGTCGTGCATCGCTTACAACCGATGCCGACCAGCGGCGCCGTCGATGTCTCGGTCATCGTCCCCTTCTCGGACGACGAGGAGGTCATCGGCTCGGCCTGCAGCCGCATCGCCCGCCACCTGGCCGAGCTGGGTCTGTCGAGCGAGATCCTCGCGGTCGACGAGGACTCGGGCGACAACAGCCACGCCGTGCTCGGCCTCCTCCGGCGCGGGCTGCCCTCGCTTCGCATCGTCGCCGGCGCGCGTCCGGGCCGCGGCTTTGCCATGGGCGCGGCCTGCGCGCGCGGCCGGGTCCTCTGGCTGGTCGAGCCGCAGAGCGCGACTCGCTCGCTCGCCCCGTTCGGGCGCGCCCACGCCCGAGTCGCGCGCGGCGAGCTCGACCTGGCGGTCGTGCGCGGGCGATTCTCGGTGGTGAAGCGCTCGCGCGGGCTCGGCCTGATCGACGCGATTCACGGCGGCAGCGGCGCCTTCGAGCGCCGCCTGGTCCGCCGCGCCCAGACCCGCCAGCTCCTCGTGGAGTCCTACGAGGTCGGCAGCGTCGAAAGGCCGGCCCAGGGCCTCGCGCAGCGGGTCCGATGGCGGCTCGCCTGGGCCCTCGGCGCTGTGGCCCCGCGCACCTGAGTCGGCAGCGGAGAGGCCTGAGCGCCCAGCCGACGGTGCTCTCCGGCCGACGACGCACCGGCCCGGCCAATCCGGCGTCGGGCGAGCGCCCCGCGGTCGCCGCGGCGCCGGCCTCTCCCGCGCTCCCTGCTATACTGGGCGGAGCATGCTTTCGCTGCTAGGCGCCATCCTGGCCATCGGCCTGCTCATCGTCGTGCACGAGGCCGGCCACTACTTCGTGGCCCGCTGGTGCAAGATGCGCGTGGATCGCTTCAGCATCGGCTTCGGGCCGGCGCTCCTCAAGTGGCGGCGCGGCGACACCGATTTCACGCTCGGCCCGATCCCGTTCGGCGGCTTCGTCCAGATCCGCGGCATGACCCTGGCCGACGACGTCGCGGCCGACGACGAGCGCGCGTACCCCAACCGCCCCGCGTGGCAGCGCTTCGCCACCATCTTCGCGGGTCCGGCCACCAACTACCTCTTCGCCATCGTCCTGGCCATCGGCGTGTTCGCCGCCATCGGTGTGCCCCCCGACCATCCGACCGCCTACTGGACCGTCGGCGGCATCAACGAGGGCTCCGACGCGAAGGGCAAGCTCCAGCCGGGCGACCGCATCCTGCGCGTCCAGGACCAGCCGATCTACGCCGCCTACAAGGGTCAGCCGGGCCAGTCGATGTCCGAGGCGGTCAACGCCTCGAAGGGCGCGCCGCTCTCGCTCACCGTTCTGCGCGATGAACGGCCGGTGACGGTCGTCGTCCAGGCGCGCTACGACGCGAAGGAGCGGGGCTACCGGCTGGGCATCATGCTGAGCCAGTACATCGAGGGCGTCGAGCGCACGCCGCTCAAGGTCCTCGGCGCCGCGCTCTACTATCCGGTCGAGCGCACCGTGTTCATCACGGCCGGCCTGGTCGACGTCATCACCGGCAAGCAGGAGGCCGAGTTCAAGAGCGTCGTCGGCATCACCGAGATGATCAAGGAGCACATCGACGTCGGTCTGCTCGACCTGCTCCAGATCCTCATGCTCCTGAACGTGTACCTGGGCCTGTTCAACCTGCTGCCGCTGCCCGCGCTCGACGGCGGCCGACTGGTCTTCCTGGGCTACGAGATGGCGACCCGCCGCCGGCCCAACCCGCGCATCGAGGCCACCGTGCACATGGTGGGCATGATGTGCCTGCTGCTGCTCCTGGTGCTCGTCACCTACAAGGACATCACCAGGCTCTTCTAGCCCGCGCCGCGGCGATCAGCCGCCTCGCGAGGCCTGGGGTACGCTCCGGGAGCCATGCCCGGCCAGTTCGTTCCGGACGCCGAGTTCTTCGAGCGCATCCCCACCGCGCCCGGCGTCTATCTGATGAAGAACCGGGCCGGCCAGGTCATCTACGTCGGCAAGGCCAAGCACCTGCGCAACCGGGTGCGCCAGTACTTCCGGCCCGGCGACGACCCGCGCGACTTCGTGGCGACCGGGCTGCTCGGCCTGTTTCTGTCCTCGGTCGAGACCGTGGTGGTCAACAACGAGAAGGAGGCGCTCCTCCTCGAGAACCACCTCATCAAGGAGCACCAGCCGCGCTTCAACGTGAAGCTGCGCGACGACAAGCAGTACCTGGTGCTGCGCGTCGACCCGCGCACGCGCTACCCGCGGGTGCAGGCCGTGCGCAACATCGTGGACGACGGGGCGCGCTACTTCGGCCCCTACCACTCGGCGACGTCGTGTCGCGAGACGCTGCGCCTGCTCAACCGCCACTTCCAGCTGCGCACCTGCACCGACCACGTGCTGGCCACGCGCACGCGGCCGTGCCTGCAGTACCAGATCCGGCGCTGCCCCGGCCCGTGCGTGTATCCGATCGACGATGCGGACTACGCGCTCCAGGTCGAGGACGTGATGATGTTCCTCGAGGGCAAGAACGACGCGCTGGTCGACCGGCTGCGCTCGCGCATGGAGGAGCGCGCCGAGCGCGAGGACTTCGAGAACGCGGCCCGGCTGCGCGACTCGATCGCCGCCGTCGACAAGGCGCTGGCCCGCCAGAACATCGTGCAGGAGGACTTCGTCGACCAGGACGTGTTCGGCCTGTGGCGCGAGGCGGACGTGGCCGAGGTCGTCGTGCTGTTCATCCGCTCCGGCAAGCTGGTCGGGCGGCGCAGCTTCCGCGAGCGCGAGCAGGAGCTGCCCGACGCGCGGGTCATGGCCGAGGTCATCCAGCGCTACTACGACAGCGGGACGCTCATCCCCGACGAGGTGGTGGTCCCGGTCGATCTGGAGGACGCCCAGCTCCTGGCCGACTGGCTGAGCGAGCTGCGCGGCAAGCGGGTCAAGGTGCTGAGCCCGCGGCGCGGCCAGAGAGTCCAGCTGGTCAACCTCGCCGACAAGAACGCGGCCGCCTCGGCCGCCGCGCGCGAGGGCAAGGCCGAGGACGCGCTGGCCGCCCTCGCCAAGCTGCAGAGCCGGCTCGGGCTCCGGCGGCTGCCCCGCCGCATCGAGTGCTTCGACATCGCGCACATCCAGGGCGCCGCGACGGTCGCGTCGATGGTGACGTTCGTCGACGGCGAGCCGGCGCGCGCTCTCTACCGCAAGTTCAAGGTCAAGTCGGCGACCAACGACGACTTCGCGTCGATGTACGAGGTCCTGACCCGGCGGTTCCGGCGCGCGCTCGACGCGGCCGCCGCGGCCACCGCCGCCGCCGCCGACACCGCGCGCGCCGTCGCCGCCCGCGCCGACGCCGACGACGACGCCGACGCCGACGCCGATGACGCGGATGACGTCGACGTGACCGATGAGACCGACGACGCCGGGCCCGCGCAGGGCTCCCCGTGGCAGGCCCCGGACCTGCTCGTCATCGACGGCGGCAAGGGCCAGCTCTCCACTGCCCTGGCCGCGCTCGGCGACCTCGGCTTCCAGCTCGCCCGCGAGGACGGCATGGACGTCATCGGCCTGGCCAAGGAGCGCGAGGACATGGGGGGCAAGAACCACCCGGACCGGGTGTTCCTGCGCAACATCAAGGATCCGATCCAGCTCCGCCCCAACACGACGGAGCTGTTCCTCCTGGCCCGCGTGCGCGACGAGGCGCACCGCTTCGCCAACACGTTCCACCGCGACCGTCGCCGGCGCACCGCGCTCCGCTCCGCCCTGGACGACATCCCGGGCATCGGCTCGGTGAGGCGGCGCGTGCTGCTCCGCCACTTCGGCAGCCTGAAGGCGATCCGCCAGGCCACGGTCGACCAGCTGGCCCAGGTCAGCGGCATGAGCCGCAGCGCGGCCGAGGCGGTGCGCCGCTTCTTCGACGAGGCGCCGCCGGCGAGCGGCGCCCCGGCGTCCCCGGCGACGTCCGTGCCGCCCGACGCCGCCGACCCGGGCGCCGCCGACCCGGGCGCCGCGCCCGAGCGCCGCAGCTGATCGCGGGCGCCCTGGCCCTGGCCCCCGTGCGCCGCGTCAGCGCGCGGCCGCGGCCGCGGGCGCGGGCCCAGCCGCGTGCCCGTCCTCGCTGGTCAGCCGCCGGTGCTCGCGCGCGATCGCCACGGTGATGAGCAGCCACACGGCGCACAGACCGACATTGACCAGGGCGATCTGGCGGATGCCGAACGTCAGCGCGTGCAGGCCGATCCCGATGACCACGGCCGACCCGGTGTCCCCGAACCGGACGAAGAACACGTCGATGACCGCCTTGGCCTTGTACTTGGCCTCGCGGCTGGTCGGCAGGTACAGAGCCTGCTTGACCGTGTTCTGCAGCGAGTAGTCGGTGGCGTTCTCCGCGGTCTTCACCAGTCGCACGATGACCAGGCCGCCGATGAGCCCGATCGCCGCGTAGCCGCCGAAGGCGATCGCCGGCAAGAAGAACAGCGCCACCCGCACGCCGAGGTACTTGAAGATGCGCGAGACGAGCAGCATCTGGACCAGGATGCCGACCAGGTTCACGTAGAAGAAGAACCGCGCGTAGAAGTTGCTCACCACCGCGCCGCGCCTGTCCCTCAGCTCGCGCTGCTGCAGCGGGGTGAGGGTCTTCTCGTCGATCGGCCGCGCATCCGCCGGCGCCGCGGCCGGCTTCTCGCCCGTCGGCGCCGCCGGCTCGAGGACCGAGGCGGCCGTCACCTCCTCCTTGGAGTAGGTCTTGGCGGTGTTGGACAGGAGGTACTCGCCGGTTGTGTTGACCAGGTTGGTGACCAGCATGGTCAGGGCGATCAGGAACAGATACTTGGTCTTGAAGACCAGCTCGAAGCCCCCCTCCTTGCTGAGGGGCTTCTCGGCCAGCGCTCGCTTCGCCGCGTCGTCGCTTCGCTCCTCCCGGCCGTTGACCGCGCTGTAGAGGACGATGGACGCGACCAGGAACAGCGCGGCGAGCCCGAGCAGAGGAAACGTGTAGTCGCTCAGGTTCTCCGCGATGAGCGGACCGACGACGGCGCCGGCCGACTGGCCGATCGCGATCACCGCGAACAGGCGCTTGCCCTGCTCCTCGGAGTAGATGTCGTTCGCGTACGACCAGAACTGGGCGACCAGGAAATAGTTGAAGGCGCCGAGCCACACGAAGAACGCGATGCCGATGGCCGTCCCGACCCCCGTCGCCTGCCCCCAGACCAGAAACACGACCAGGCACAGCACGAGGAACGTCATGGTCGTGCGGATGAGCTTGAGCCGCCCCATCCGCGTCCCGAGGTAGCCGTAGATCGGGATGAAGCCGAGCAGCACGAAGGCCATGATGGCGTTCAGGTACGCCTTCGCCTCGTCCCCCTCGATGCTGCCCAGCGTCACCCCGGCGATCGTGAGGCCCTCACGGACCGTCTTGAGAATGTAGTAGGCCGCGAGGATGAGGAAGATATTGAGGAACATGAGGACGGCGTTGGTCCCCTCGCCGCCCCTCACCTCCGCGAAGATGCCGAGGAACTTCTCGAACGCGGATCGCTCTCCGCTCCCCGGCTGGTCCGGTGCGTGGTCTTCCGGCATGGGCCACTAGGTTCGCATCGCCGCGCAGGTCAGTGTCAACGAGTCAGTGCCCATCGTGCGCGAAATCTCGTCCAGTCCCGTGGCCGCACTTTCAGCGGGCCGCACTTTCAGCGGCCGCACTTTCGGCAGACCAATCTGCGCGCAGGACGGGTTATGTTGCGCGCCATGCATGTCGGGAGGGCACGCGCTCTCGCGCTCTGGCTGGGGTCGGTGTTGGTGGTCGCGGTGGCGGGTGCGGGACGCGCGGAGGCGCAGCCGCCGGCCGGAGTCCTCCATCCACCCAGGCGCGATCAGCCGCTTCAGCCGCAGGACCACGACGCCGCGTCGGTGAGTCGCGCGCCCGCGCAGTCGCAGGCGAGCGGGGTCGCGACCGCGGAGCCGGAGACCGTGGGAAGCAAGCTGCGCGTGGTGCCGCGCATCCTCTTCTTCCCGGTGCGGATCGGGCTGTGGATCCTCGACGCCCCGCTGCGCGGCAGCTTCTTCCTCTACGAGCGGTTCCAGCTGCGCGAGCGCTGGAAGGCCATCTTCTTCAACGACACCGGCACGGTGGGGCTGTACCCGGTGGCGTTCATCGAGACCGGCTTCGGGCTCAACGCCGGGGCGCGCTTCATCGATCGCGACCTGTACAAGGACGCCAGCCTGAAGATGCGAGCCAGCTTCGGCGGGCGCTTCCGCCAGATCTACGCGGCCAAGCTGGGCTCGGGTCACGTCTTCGGCGACCGCTTCGAGCTCGAGATCGAGGCCGAGCACGAGATCCGGCCCAAGGACCGCTTCTTCGGCATCGGCAACGGCGACAAGGTGGCGATGGCCGACACCCTGATCGACCCGTACGACAGCCCCATCGCGCTCGACACCCGCTTCCAGCAGAAGATCAGCCGCGTCAGCGCCATCGCCGAGGTCCGCCTGGTGGGGCCGCTGTCGGTGCGCCTGTCGTCGGCGGCCATGTGGCGCGACTTCGACGAGCCGGCCGAGGTCCCGGATGCGCAGGACATCGGGGCGAACTACGACACCGCCACCCTGCCCGCCTTCGAGCAGGGCGCGGCCTATACCTATCACGAGCTGGAGCTGCGCTTCGACACGCGGCGCTCGGCCAGCCGCTACGAGGTGGAGAGCACCCCCTCGACCGGATGGCTGCTGTCGGGGTTCGCGGGCCTGGCGGCCGACTTCGACCGCGCGCCGGTCGACTACAAGCGCTACGGCGTCGATCTCCAGCGCTACTTCCGCATCGGCGAGGCGCCGCGGCTCCTGGCCCTGCGCGCGTACATGGAGGGCGTGATCGGCGACCTGGACGCGGACATCCCGTTCGTCGACGTGCCGCGCCT
The DNA here is from genome assembly GCA_035262925.1 of Kofleriaceae bacterium. Classification (GTDB taxonomy): domain Bacteria; phylum Myxococcota_A; class Polyangia; order Haliangiales; family Haliangiaceae; genus DATFRY01. The sequence continues at coordinate 12,276 of DATFRY010000028.1, forward strand.
GGGCGGGCCGATCCTGCTGCGCGGCTACGACCTGGACCGCTTCCGCGACCGCGTGCTCGGGCTCGGCTCGGCCGAGTATCAGTGGGACCTGGGCTTCATGCTGACCGGCTTCGTGTTCGTCGACGCCGGGCGCGTGTATCCCAAGCTGGACGAGCTCGAGCTGAAGGACATGCGGGTGGGCTACGGGGGCGGCATCCAGGTGCAGACCGCGAACTCGTTCATCGGCCGGATCAGCCTGGCCACGTCGATCGACGGCGGGCTCCTGTTCAACCTCAGCCTCGACCCGGTCTATGACCCGAAGGCTCGCGTGGAGAGGAAATGAGCGACCGAGTCCGCATCTGCACCATGGCCGCCGTCCTTCGGGCCGCTGTCCTCGTGGCCGCCGGCGGCTGCGCCAGCTCGTCGGCGGTGGGCGAGCTCCGCTTCCACAACCAGGCTCCGATCTGGGTGGTCAACGACCGCCACGACGTGCGGGTCGCGCCGGAGGAGCCTCGCTTCTACCTGACGCTCTATCACTTCGACGGCGTGTGGCACAAGCGGATCGACCGCGAGCTGGCGATGCACCGCGTGCAGCGCGCGGTCAATGTCAACTCGCTCGACGAGGTGCCCGACTCGACCTGGTTCACCAACCGCATCGGCGTCCGCGATGTCTCGCTCGACGAGATCCGCAAGGGGCCCAACCGGACCGGCAGCCCCGAGGACCACAAGCCGTGGGTGATCAAGAGCTCCAAGGTCGGCGGCATCACGGTCGGCTTCATCATCGTGGACCAGCGCGGCGTGCGCTACGTGCTCAAGTTCGACCAGAAGGGAATCCCGGAGCTCGAGACCGGTGCCGACGTGGTGCTGCAGAGGATCCTGTGGGCGATCGGGTTCAACGTGCCCGAGGACTACGTCGTCCAGCTCAAGCGCGAGGACCTGGTGCTGGCGCCCGACGCCGTCATCAAGGACACGATGGGCAACGAGAGGAAGCTCACCAGAGCCTTCCTCGACCGCCAGCTCGGCAAGGTGAACATCGCCTCGGACGGCTCCATCCGCGGGCTGGCCAGCCAGTTCCTCCCCGGCAAGCCGATCGGCGGCCACTCGCGCGAGGGGACGCGCGACGACGATCCCAACGACACCGTGCCGCACCAGCTGCGGCGCGAGACGCGCGGGCTGTACCCGATCTACTCGTGGCTCGATCAGACCGACGTCAAGCAGGACAACACGCTCGACGCCTATGTCCCCGACCCGGGCAACCCGAAGATCCACTACGTCCTCCACTACCTCATCGACTTCGGCAAGGGTCTGGGCTGCATGGGGTACATCAACCGCAGGCACTGGATCGGTTTCACGCACATCGTCGATTTCGCGCAGACCGGCGCGTCGATCTTCACGCTCGGGCTGTGGCGCCGGCCGTGGGAGGGGCGCCACGAACCGGACCTCGTCGGCGCCGGTGTGTTCGAGAGCGAGAAGTACG
>DATFRY010000029.1:0-15823 GCA_035262925.1 Kofleriaceae bacterium
TCTCGCCGGAATCCAGGCGGGCATAAGCGTCCTCGACATATCCACTCCACCAGCTGCTGGTTTCAGGAATGGCGCACGAGCCGTCGTGTATACCGCGCAACCCGTGCAGGCCCGTCATCGTCGACGATGGCATGGTACGACTCCTCCCGGGGAACCAGGACTAAAAGGGAGTGGATGCAATTCCACAAGGGCAGTGCGTGGGGCAGGTGAAAAGGGAGTTCAATGTTCAGTGAGCGTCGCGGCGGCTCGTCCTGTCGGGCCTGACATGATTTTTCGATCCGTGCCGCGTCATCTTTCGCGACTTCGTTGGTCAGCGCGGCAAATTCCCGCCGGCCTCACGCTCCGCGGCCCTGAGGAGCTCTCCATCCGCGAGCCCAGGCTCGGTGACTTGAGCTCGGTGAGCTGTCCAGACGAGGAACAGGTGATCGCGCGATGAAGGCGGTGCGGTTCCACGAGTACGGCGGGATCGATGTGCTGCGGGTGGAAGAAGTGGAACGGCCGGCGCCCGGCCCCGGGCAGGTGCTGGTCGAGGTCCGCGCGGCCGGGATCCAGCCGGGCGAGGTGATGATCCGCAAGGGCGCGCGGCACCGGCGGTGGCCGGCGACGTTCCCGTCCGGGCAGGGCAGCGATCTGGCCGGCGTCGTGGTGGAGGTCGGCCCGGAGGTGCGCGGCTTCGCGGTGGGCGATGAGGTCCTGGGCTTCACGCATCGCAGGGCGAGCCACGCGGAGCTCGTCGTCGTCGACGACGTGAATCTGGTCTCCCGTCCGGACGGGCTGCCCTGGGACGTGGCCGGGTCGCTGTACGTGGCCGGCACGACCGCATACGCCACCGTGTTCGCGGTGGACCCCGGACCGGGCGACACGGTCGTGGTATCCGGTGCGGCGGGCGGCGTCGGGTCGCTTGCGGTGCAGCTCGCGCGGCGTCGCGGCGCCACGGTGATCGGGCTGGCGAGCGAGCGGAACCACGCCTGGTTGAAGGATCGCGGCGTCGTCCCCGTCGCGTACGGGGAGGGCGTCGCCGGGCGGATCCGGCAGGCCTCCGACGCGAAGGTCGACGCGTTCATCGACACGTTCGGCGAGGGCTACGTGGATCTGGCGGTGGAGCTGGGCGTGCAGCCCGAGCGGATCGACACGATCCGCGACTGGCAGGCCGCCGCCAGGGTTGGTGCGCGGACCTACGGAGAAGGCTCGGCGGCGTGCGCGGTCGTGCTCGGAGAGCTGGCCCGGCTTGCCGGGCGCGGAGAGCTGGAGGTGCCGATCGCCCGCACCTACCCGCTGGAGCAGGTGCGAGACGCGTTCCGCGAGCTGGAACGGCAGCACACCCACGGCAAGATCGTGCTCCGCCCGTAGCACCGGCTCCGGAGACGCCGTTGCGGCGATCGTGATCGCGAGCACGAGGTGGACCATCGGGTCCACGCTGGCGCATGTCGGCATGGCCGTCGTGCTTGGTCGGCGCGGCCACGATGGCGAGTGCTAGGATGGGCCCGGGAGGCAGCCATGAAGCACGCGGCCCTGGTGGTGGCGAGTCTGGTGCTGACGGCATGCGCGAAGAAGGCGGGGGAGCCCGGGCCGGCGGCGCCGAGCACGTGGCAGCCAGCTCTGGCCCGCGGGCTCGCGCTGCCGGAGCCCGCGCCGGTGGCGCGGCCCGCGCCGGCCCGCGCGCCGAAGGTGGCGACGGCCCGTGCGTCGAAGGTGGCGCCGGTTCGTGCGCCGAAGGTGGCGCCGGCCCCGACCAACGAGAACGAGGTGACCATCACCTCGAAGTCGCGCGCGGCCGTCGAGCAGTACAAGCGGGGCCGCGAGCTCGTCTACAACGCGCGCGCCGCCGAGGGCGCCCTGCACTTCAAGAAGGCGCTCGAGCTCGACCCGGAGTTCGCGCTGGCGCTCGCCTACCTCGGGACGTTCACCCCCGGCATCGAGGGCGTGAAGATGGTCGAGCGCGCGGTCGAGCTGTCGGCGCCCCTGCCCGGACCGGAGCGCGTGCTCATCGAGGGGCAGCAGGCCTTCAACGACAACCAGATCGAGCGATCGAGGGCGCTCCTCGGCCAGGTCGCCGAGGCCAAGCCCAGGGACTGGTGGGTCCAGACACTGCTGGCGTCGCTCGACTTCGACGACGAGCGCTGGCAGGACTGCGCGGCCTCGGCGCAGAAGGCGATCGACGTCAGCCCCCGCGCCGCGCCCGCCTACAACTATCTGGCCTATTCGCTGGCCTGGCAGGGGCGCTACGACAAGGCCGTCGCGGCGGCGAGCAAGCAGACCGAGCTCTTGCCGGACGAACCGAACCCGTACGACACGCTGGGCGAGATCCTGCTCGCCGCGGGAAAGCTCGACGAGGCGCAGGCGGCGCTGGAGAAGGCGACCGCGCGGTCGGCCAGGTTCACGTCGGCGCTCGTCGCCATGGCCGGCATTCGCGCCTTCAAGGGCGACTGGGCCGGAGCCCACGCCGCGCTCGAGAAGGCGGAGCGGGCCGCGCCTCGCGCGCTGGACGCCATCGAGGTCCGCACCTACGAGGCCTGGGCGCTTGCGGCGCAGGGCAAGGTCGTCGACATGCTCCGGGTCCACGACGCGATCGAGGCCAAGGCGCGAGCCGAAAAGCTTCACGACGCCGCCGCGATCGCGGCGGTCGACCGAGGCCTCGTGCTCGCCTTGATCGGCCAGACGGCCGACGCCATCGCGGCGCTGAACGCCGCCGACTCGCACCTCGATCGCGCCCACCTCTCGCCGGTCGCGCTCCGCACGCGCGCGCTGGTCGGCCTCCAGGCGCGCCTCCTCGCCGCCTGGAAGGCGAAGAAGCGGGCCGACGCGGAGAAGCTGTTCGCCGCGCTCGCGGCCGAGGCGATGAAGGTCCCGCTCCGGCGCGCCGAGCTGTCGATGCTGGACTGGGGCCAGGGCGTCATGGCGCTGACCCGCGGCGATCCGGCCCGCGCGGTCCAGTCGATGAAGAGGTGCAGCGAGTTCGACACCGTCTGCCGCTTCATGCTGGTCTCTGCGCAGCGCGCCGCGGGAGACGAAGCCGCCGCCGCCCGGACGCTGGCCCGGCTGAGGGCATCACCGCGGCGCGACGGCGCGTACCTCTACTTCTGGGCGACCATGAAGTAGCCGGCTCGCGAGCGGTCCCGGCGCCGCCTGCTCGAGCGCTATCGGGTCGGTTTCTGCTTCGCCAGGTCGGCGACGGCCTTCTCGACCGCCGCCAGCGGGATCATCTTCTCGATCTTCACGGTGCCGTTCGACGCGACCATCGTGTCCTCGACACCAGGGCCGAGGCGGGCCGGACGGAGGAGGCGCGCGTACCGCCCGGTGAACTGGAGCATGGTCACGGGGTACTTGAAGGCCGTCACCGGCCCGAGCGCGGGGTCGGCGGCGGCAACCAGCGGCCAGTAGCTCCGCCCGTAGTGGGTACCGGTCCACCTGCCGTCCACCTTCTTGAGGAAGAGCAGCCGCTCCTCGCCCTTCTTGTCGATGACCATGTCGTGGACCTCGCCGGTGTAGTCGACGCGGATCGGGGCGGGCGGGCGCTCGCCTTTCAGCACCGCAATGCACTCGACCAGGACGTGGCCGCTCCGCTCCTCGGCGACGGCGACTTCGACCACCCGGGCGCGGCAGATGAGCTCGCTCTCGCGGAGGAGCTTCGCGAACGACGAGTGGGCCAGCCGCGCCTCCGCCACCGGCGGCCGGGCCGCCGCGACGGCGACGAGGACGGCCGTCACGGCGAGCGGGCGCAGGGGAGTCCTGGATCGGTGCATCCGCGATCCAACGCAGTGGCCGGCCATCCGATTTCGTGAGTCGACCGCCGGCCACCTCTCCACGTTGCCTGCCGGCTCGCCGCGGCGGCCGAGCGACGACCGGGCCGCTTCCTGCTCGAGGTCTCGCTGTGCGCGCCACGCAGCTGGTGGATGCGCCGGTGGTTCGCCCACAGTCCTCCACATCGTGCTGGCCTGCCCGCGACACTGATCCGTTCCGGCGTGCCGCCGATCGTCCACGCATGCTCCGACATCTGCCGTCGCGGGACGGCAGGGAGGCCCTGGCCCTACGTCGGCCCACGATCCCCGAGCACGGAGTAGGGCCGGCGGGCCCTCACGAACGGGTGTTTGCCAGTTCGACCCTGTCGTGATGCCGCCTCTCCAGATGACTCGTCCCGTCTCGAGTGCGGAACGGGAGGACCTCTGCGCCGCCGAACCTACGAGGCAGTCGCGGCAGTCCGAGGGGTCCAGTGGTCCTGGCTGCCGTCGGCATTCGATCCGGCCAGGAACCGTCTCCTACTTTCGATCTGGCGACGGGAACGCTCCTCAGATCTGCAGTCTGGACAAGGGCCTTTGTGTGCAGCTCGCGAAACACGTCTGTTGTCGACTGGCATCTTTCTCGACCTGCCTCGTCGTGTACTAATGAGTCGCGAAAGAGGTCGATCATGAAAGAAGCCACCTCACGGTCCCTGCGGCCTGTCGCGTACGGACGTCGCGGCGTCATCGCGAGCGCAAACCCGCTCGCCAGCCAGGCCGGGCTCCGCATGTACGCCGCCGGCGGCAACGCGGTCGACGCCGCGGTCGCGGCCGCGTTCGCCAACACCGCGGCCGAGCCCTACTACTCGAGCATCTGCAGCGTCGGCTCGCTCATGCTGACGCCGCCGGGGGGGACGCCCCGCGCGCTCGACTTCCTCGGAAGAGCCCCGGCCGGGCTCGAGGTGAGTCGCCTGCCGCGCCAGCCGGGCCAGCGCGGTCCGGATCCGGACAGCATCTGCTCGGTCGGGATCCCCGGCGCGCTGGCCGCGTGGGCCAGGGTGCTGGCCGACTACGGGACCCGATCGCTGGCCGAGGTGATCGCGCCCGCGATCGAGATCGCCGAGGCCGGCGTCCCGCTCCAGCGCTTCGACGTCGAGGGCTGGGCGGTCGACGCCGATCGGCTGCACGCCGGATACTCGCGCTCGAACTACATGCCCGAGGGCCGCCCGATCCGCGCCGGCGATCTGCTCCGGCAGCCCGATCTCGCCGCCTCGCTGCGGCTCATCGCGGAGCACGGCATCGACGCCCTGTACCACGGCCGCCTCGCCGAGGCGATCGTGGCCGAGATGGAGCGGCGCGGTGGGCTCATCACCCGCGACGACCTGGCCGGGTGTCCCGGATCGCTCGCGTGGAGCGAGCCCATCTCGGTCGACTACCGCGGCGCCACGATCTACGCGACCCCGCCACCGACGAGCGCGTTCCAGATGCTGGCCACCCTCGCGGTCGCCGAGGCGTGGTCCATCGGCGACATGGACCACCTCGGCCCCGATCACCTCCTCACCCTCGCCGAGTCGGTGCGCGCGGCGCGGCTCGACAGCGAGAGATGGGCCGGAGATCCCGACTTCGTCTCGGTGCCGGTCGGCGAGCTGCTGTCCCCGGGGCACATCGCGGAGCTGCGCGCCCGGGTCGAGGACCGCCTGCGCACCGGAGCCGGGGCGTCGCGGGCCGCGCCCGCCGGCCCGGCCAGGAGCGCCACGACCCACCTGGCCGCGCTCGACGCGTCGGGCCTCGGCGTCAACATGACGCAGAGCCTGGGCTGGGGGTTCGGCTGCGGGGTCGTCGTCGAGGGGACCGGGATCGCGCTCAACCACTCGCTGCACTGGGGGCGACTCGAGCCCGGTCACAACAACGAGCTCTTGCCCGGCAAGCGGCACGAGTGGCCGATCGCGCCAACGCAGGTCTTCCGCGACGGGCGCCTGTCGGCGGTGCTCGGCACGCCGGGCAACTTCGGCATCCTCGCCACCACCGCCCAGGTTCTGTCCAACCTGCTCGACTTCGGCCTCGACATCCAGCACGCCATCGAGGCGCCGCGGTTCCGCTGGGCCGACGACACCACCGACGCGCTGCCGCCCACCCGGCTCATCGCCGAGACGCGGCTGCCGGCGGCCACCCGCGAGGCGCTGGTCGCGCGCGGATACGAAGTCGAATGGGTGGGCGACTGGACCTGGCGAGTCGGAGGCGTGCACGGCGCGGTGTTCGACCCGGCGACGGGGTGGCTGAGCGGCGGGGCGGATCCGAGGAGAAACGGCTACGCCCTTGCCTGGTGATCGATGAAAACGTTTGCGGCAGCCAATCCGCTCCCCTTGCCCGGCGAGGAACGCCCCGCGCTTGCCACCCGGGTGAGGGGCGTCGCGCGCTCCCGACCGCGCGACGCCGCCATCGTGGTCGGTGCGCCGGAGCGGCGACTGTCCTGGGCCGAGCTGTGGTCGCGAACGCGCGGGCTGGTCGGCGCGCTCGACCAGCTGCCCGCCCGCCCGTGCGCGCTGGGCTGGTTCGATGACGAGAGCTGGCTCGCGCCGACCCTGGTCGCCTGCGCCGAGCGGGGGACCTCGCTCGCGCCGCTCGCCCCGTCGCTCACCCGCGACGAGGTCGACGCGATCGCCCGGCGCCTGGCTCCGACGGTGCTGGCCACCGATCGGACCGGGGTGCCGTCGCGATCGTCGGAGGTGCTCGACGTCGTCGGGACGGTCGACGGCGGCCCGCCGGACCTGCCGGGACCGGACCGTCGGGCCGAGCCGGGCGCGCTGCTCCTGATCCCGTCGAGCGACCTCGGGCGGTTCACCATGCTGTCCGAGCAGGCGCTCCTGGCCACGGCAGACGCGCTGGCGGAGCGGCTCGGGATCGGCGAGGCCGACTGCATCCTGGCCATGAGCCCCACCCGCGGCCGTCACTCGTTCGCCGAGCTGGCCACCGTCGTCCTGCCTCTGGCCAAAGGCGCGACCATCGCGCTGGCCGATCCCGACCTGTGCGAGCTCGACATGATCGGGGGATTCGCCGCCGAGGTCGGCGCGACGGTCGCGTTCCTGACGCCGCACCAGATGAGCGGGCTGCTGCTCGGGCCTGCGCCCGGGTGGCCGGGCTCGCTGCGCCGGGTCGTGGCCGGCGGCGCGCCGCTGTCGTCGGAGCTGTGGCGGCAGTTCGAGGATCGGTTCTCGGTCCCGGTCCACGTCGTCTACGGTCTGGCCGAGTGCTGTGCATGCGTGTCGACCAGCGACCCCGACCGGCGAGACCCGCACACGGTCGGCCGGCCCCTCATCGAGGTCAGGATCGATCCGTCCAAGGTGCGCGGTGCGGCCGCCAGCGTCAGCGACCGCCGCCAGCGCACCCTGACGCCCCCCGACCAGCGCGAGCGGCGCGGCCAGCGCGCCGCGGATCCCCCGCTCGGAGAGGTCCTGGTGCGCGGCCCGGGCCTCATGATGGGCTACTTCCGCAACCCGCGGCTCGGTCGCTCGCGGTTCACCGCGGACGGCTTCCTGCGCACCGGCGACGTCGGCTACATGAACGACGCCGGTGACCTGGCCATCACCGGCCGTCTGTCGGAGGTGATCATCCGCGACGGCCTGCGCGTGCACGGCTCCAGCATCGACACCGTCGTGAAAGGTCACCCCGAGGTGGTCGATTGCAAGTCGTTCGGGATGAGCGACCCGAGCGGCAGCGAGCGCGTCCACACGGCGTGCGTCCTCGACGGCCAGTTCTCGCCCGGGCGCGCGGCCGAGATCCAGACCTGGCTCGCCGAGCGCTTGCGGGCCCCGTTCCGACCGGACGGGGTCACCGTCCTGGGTCGGCTGCCGCGCAACGGGGCCGGGGCGGTGTCGCTGCCGTCGCTGTGCGCGATCATCACCGGGACCCTGCGCGACGACATCTACGCCACCCTCACCAGTCAAGGGCATCGCCGCGCGCACCCGACCGAACCCGATCGGGTGAAGGACGCCATCCAGGCCGCGCTGGTCGAGGGCCGCCCGCTCCGCTTCGCCGCGTTCTGGGGCGCGGGTCGCAGGAGCGAGCTCCTCGAGGTCGACCGGCTCGCGCTCGAGCGGTTGCGCGCCGTCACCACCTCGGCCGTGCGTGCCGGCCTCGACCAGGTCGAGCTCACCCTGGTCCTGGCCGATGTCCACGGGCGCTGCAACGGGGCGCCGCCTGGACACATGGCCGACTATTTCGGCGCGGTGAAGGAGCACGCTGCCGGCCTGTCGACCGCACCGCTCACCATCCGGTTCGCCGTGCTCGGCGAGATCTGGGCGGCCGCCGGGCTCGAGGAGGGCGCGCCGATCGCCGCCAGGCTGGCCGCGGAGTTCGACGGCTCCCCGCTGCGCGACAAGCTCGTCGAACAGGCCGGTCGGCGCGGCCACGCCGACCCGATCGCCATGGCTCGCCGCTACCACGCCAACTGTCGCACCGAGGGTGCGGCGGTCGCCGCCGCGCTGCCCGGCCACCTCTGGCTCACCTACGCCGATCCCGCGATGGCGCCGCTCCAGCCCGACCTGCCGGCGCTCCACGTCTACTCCTATCACCAGGGGCGATCCGAGCGGCCCTGGTTCGTCGACGAGGCTCCACCATGACGGAACCACTCCAGCCGACGCGCATCCGCCAGATCATCCTCGACGTCTATCCCGCGTTCGGTCTCCTGGCCGCGATCGAGCTCGGCGTGTTCACCGCGCTCGACGCCGGCGAGGCCACCGTCGACGAGGCGGCCCTCCGCATCGGGGTCGAGCCGGTGCGGCTGTCTCAGCTCCTCTCGCTGCTGGTCGACGCCGGGCTGCTCGAGCACGCCGGCGGACGCTTTCGCAACACGGCAGAGACCGGTCGGTTCCTGGTTCGCGACAGGCCGACCTACATCGGCGGGATGCACGAGCTCTGGCGGCAGATCTGGACCGGCGCGATGCAGACGGCCGGATCGATCGCGGAGCGCGCCCCGCGACGCCGCTGGATGTCGCTGCCCGACGCCGACAAGCAGTCGTACCTGCGCGGCCTGGGAGTCCTGTCGCGGACCATCGGGCAGGAGCTCACCGAGCGCTGGGACCTCCGGTCGTATCGCAGCCTGGTCGACGTCGCCGGCGGATCGGGCGCCCTGGTCCAGGCCGTGCTCGAGCAGGTCCCCGGGATGAGGGGCGCCGTCATCGAGCACCCGGTGACCGTCGGGGTGACCCGGAAGCTGCTCGAGGAGCAGGGCGCGACCGACCGCGTCGAGGTGATCGCGGCCGACGTCGTCGATGGCGAGCTGACCGGTCGATGGGACGTCGCCGTGGTCCGCAACTTCATCCAGATGCTGACCGAGGAGGAGGCCCAGCGCGCGCTGGTCAACATCGGCCGCATCGTCGAGCCCGGCGGGTGCCTGATCATCTGCGACATGGTCCTCGACGACGACCGGCTCGGCCCGCGCGGGGTGCTGCGGCTGGGGATCATCTTCGTCAACTTCTTCGATCGATCGCCCATGTACACGGACTCGCAGTACCGGCGCTGGCTCGAGCGGGCCGGCTTCGGCGACATCGAGCGGGTGCAGAGCCCGATCGGCCACGTGATCCTGCGCGCCCGCAAGTTGCCGGAGGACGCCGCCGGGCGCCACGCGACGTGAAGCCGCAGCCGGCCAGGAGCTCGCGCCCGGCCCTGGTCCGCCTGTCGGTGACCGCCGCCGTCGTCGCGCTGGCCGGCGGCATCGTGCTGCAGGCCCACCCGATCGGCGCGCCGCCCGAGAGCGCGCGCCTGGCGGGGCTGGCCGGGTTCCGGGCGGCGTTCGGGCTGCTCCTCTGCTTCCGACTTCACCGACTGCGCCGCGCCCTGCCGGTCCTCTGGCCCAGTCAGCGCCGGTCGCGCTGGGACCGCTGGGTGCCCGCCCGGCGCGCCATCGATCTCTGGCAGCTGGCCGCGGCGGCCCTGGCGGTCGGCCTGTTCACGCCGGTCGCGGCGCTGGTCTGCCTGGTCGCCGGCCTCTACGTGTTCGAGCGCTCCTACATCCACTCTCTGGAGGATGTCCTCTTCCAGCTGACGACCTTCTTCCTGGTGGTGGTCGACGCCGGAGCCGTCGGGTCGATCGACGCCCTGTGGGGCGTACCGGGCGCCGTGGTCGGCGTCGATCCCGTGCTCGCGCTCGACCTGTGGTGGATGGCCTTTTCCCTGCTCCTCTTCTCGGCCGGGTTCGAGAAGCTGTTCAGCCCGCTGTGGCGGCGCGGCCTCGGCTTCTCTCTGTTCGTCGGGCTGCCTCACCTGGTGCAGCGGCGCTTCCGCTTCCTGCGCGGGATGCCGCGGGTCGGCTGGCTGCTGTCGTGGTGCACCGTGGTCACCGAGCTCGGCTACCTGCCATCGGCGCTGTCGCCGCCGACCCGGCTGGTGCTGACCGCGGTGCTCGCCGGGTTCGCCTGCACGCTGTTCCTGGTCGTCGACCTCTCCTTCATCGGCCAGACCCTCCTCCTCAACGTGGCGCTGTTCGGCTTCCTCGACCTGGCGCGCCTGAACGCGGCGGCGTCGGCCCCCGCGCCCACCCTGGCGCCCTCGCTCTCGCTCTCGCTCTCGCTCGCGCTCGCGATCGCGGTCGTGGCGCTCCTGGCCATCCCGACCATGGCCGCTCCGCTCGGCCCGCTGTCGCGTGCGCTCGCCCGGATCGTCCGCTTCACCGTCGGCCTCGAGCCGATCCGCGTCTTCACCGACGCGCAGCTCGACGGGATCTACCTCTATCGGGTCTCGGCGCCGCGCACCGACGCCGCCGGCGAGCTGGCCCTGGTCGAGACCTTCCGCGACGACGGCTCGGCCGGACCGCTCCAGCGCTGGCACCCGCGCGTCTTCCTCAAGATGACCTACGAGGTCACGGATCTGTGCCGCATCGCCGAGCGCGAGGGTTGGGGCGCGGCCGAGAAGACGATCCGGTTCCAGGCGGCCACCGACCTCCTGCGCGCCGGCCACGCCGAGCTGGTTCGCCTCGAGGCGTCCGGTCGCGGGCACGCGGACCACATCATTCTGTCGGTCCGCTGGGTCGAGCTCGAGCGCCCGCTGCCCGGGCCCGGCGCCGCGCCGCGGTTCCGGGTCGGCCCCTGGCACCCGCTCATGACCGCCGCCGTGCGCGGCGAGGGCCTCGATCCGCCGCGCCTCTTGCCCGTGCCCGCGCACCCGCGCGGCACCGACTCGCGACCGAGCGCCCCGTCAAGCCGCGCCCTTGCGGCGCAGGGCGGCCAGATCGTGGGCCACATAGAGGGCGACGCCGAGGAGGACCAGGCAGCCGCCGACCAGCTGGTGGAGGTGGACCGGCTCGGCCAGGAGGGTCCACGCCATCGCCGAGGACAGGACCGGGATGACCAGGGTCGACATCGACGAGACTCCGACCGCCACGCGCTTCATGGAGAAGGTCATCAGGCCGTGTCCGATGAGCTGGCTCATCACGGCGAGGCCGACCACGATGACCCATCCGCGCGCCGTGGTCGGAAACACCTGGGCATCGGCTAGCGCCACGACGGGCACGAGGAACGCGAACGACAGCCCGGTGTGCCAGGTGAGCAGGCGCGCGGCCGGAACCCAGCGGCGCAGGGTCTTGGTCAGGACCATGTAGATCGAGTAGATGAACGCCGATGACAGGGCCAGGCCGTCGCCGAGGAGTCGATCCCCGCCCACCGTGTAGCTGGCGCCGACCAGGACGACCGCGCCGGCCACCGCCACCGCCACCGCCGCCACGCTCGCCGCCGACTGTCGCTCGCGAAGGACGAAGTAGGCGATGACGATGACGAACACCGGCGTGAAGTTGACCAGCACCATGCAGTTGGCGACCGACGTGAGCCGCACCGCCCAGTGGTTGGCCAGCATGTCGGCGCAGAACAGGAGCCCGGTGCCCACGATGCCGAGCATGAGCACGGCGGGCCGCGGCGTCGCCTCCGCAGCCGAGGAGGTCTCGCGCCGCTCGCGCCGCCGGCCGACCGGCAACAGCAAGAGGGCCAGCGCCACGCCCATGCGCAGGAACAGCGTCGACGTCGCGTCGACCTCGCTCACCCGCACCAGGATCGGCGCCGCGGCCACGCCGCACGCGCTGATCAGGAGGAGCCCGTAATACGCGAGCACGGCGGAGCAGGTTAGCAGCGCGGATCTGCCGCCGCCAGGCGCGGTCGCCGCGGCCTGCCAGGAGCCTGGGTGTAGGACACTGGCCCGGGCAAGCGGCGGCCCGCGGCCGCGATCCGATCAAGCCTGTCTGCGTTCACCGGCCTCGCCGAGCAGGGCCCTCAGGAGCACGGCGTGCTGGTGGAACTCGGCCGAGCGGTCCGCGTACTGGGTCGCGGTCGGGGAGCCGCGCACGGCCATCTGCCTGGACATGTCGAGCAGGAGCGCGGACCGCTCCTCGAGGGCGCGCAGCGCCGCCCACAGCGCCTTCTCGGTCTCCTCGCTCTGCGCCTCGAGCAGCGAGGCCGGGCTGTAGGCATGACCCACATGGCAGCGGAAGCGCGTCAGAGGACCGTCCTTGAGCCCGAACAGGCTCCCTCCGCACTCGGGACACGAGATACCGCTCGCCTGTCCGACCTGGATCGCTTCGCGGGCGGCGGCCGGGCTGTCCTGCGACGAGTCGACCTCCAGCCTGGTCTGGGCGACGCCCGGCCGGGGACCGGTCATCGTCGCAGGCCGTCGCACCAGCTCGGCCAGCACGCCGCCGACGGTGGCCGTGGTAACGATCGCGTCCGGCTCGACGACTTCGAGCGCGGCGCGCGGCATCCCCCCCGAACGGGAGTCCTCTGGATCCTGGATGACCACGAGCCCCCCACACCGCTCGATGGCCAGGAGACCGGCAGCGCCGTCATCCAGATAACCGGACAGCACGACGCCGTTCACGCGCGGGCCATAGGCGATCGCCGCCGAGCGGAACAGCACGTCGACGGAGGGTCGGCACCGGTTCTCGCGCGGCCCTCGCGACAGCGTGACGACCCCCGGCTCGATCACGACGTGGTGGTCGGGCGGTGCGACGTAGATGGTTCCGCTGGTGATGGGAGCGCCGTGGCTGGCATGGACGGCGGGGATCGCACCGGCACGGCTGAGGATGCGCGGCAGGAAGCTCTCGGCGCTGGCCGCGACGTGAAGGCACACGAACACCGCCGCCGGAAGGTTGCCGGGGAGCCCCGCGACGAGCTCGCTCAGGACCTCGACTCCACCGGCCGAGGCGCCGATGACGACGATCTCATGAGCGGGATAGGACTCCTCCATACGGACAGGCTAGTCCGGATCGCGGAATCTGACTCGTGCTGTTTCACCGCCGTCGAACCGCGAGCGGTCCGCGACATCGGTTCTCTCGCTCACACGCTCGGTGCGTCGATGGTTCAGCCCTCGTGGTCCGGCGCATTTCCGGGGCGCCACTCCATGCGGCCGCGCGCGGACGGCCGTGCGACGCTACGATGTGGGATGCCCCTCCGCATCGAAGACTACGGGCTGATCGGTGACAGCCAGACCGCGGCGCTCGTGGGCCGCGACGGATCGATCGACTGGCTCTGCCTGCCGCGGTTCGACTCGCCGGCCTGCTTCGCCGCGCTGCTCGGGCGGCCAGAGCACGGGCGCTGGCTCATGGCTCCCGCCGGCGCGGTGCGGAGGACCCGCCGCGAGTACGTCGGACACTCCCTCGTGCTCTCCACTGAATTCGAGACCGACAGCGGGACCGCCCGCGTCGTGGACTGCATGCCCCCGCGCGATCGCCAGCCGGACCTCGTGCGAATCGTCGAAGGGGTGCGCGGCGAGGTCGAGATGTCGATGGAGCTCATCGTCCGCTTCGACTACGGATCCATCGTCCCCTGGGTCAGGGGTGTGGACGGCGTCCTGCGGGCGATCGGCGGCCCCGACGCGCTCTCGCTCATCGCGCCGGTCGAGACCGAGGGGCGAGATCTCACGACGCAGGCGACCTTCACGGTCCGCGCCGGCGAGCGCGTTCCCTTCCTGCTCGTGTGGCACGCCTCGAACGAGCGGCTGGCCGATCCGATCGACGTGCTGGCCGCGCCGGACGATACGCGGAGCTGGTGGGAGGAGTGGTGTGGCCGCTGCACGAGTGGAGGTCGCTGGCGCGAGCAGGTGCTCCGCTCCGTCATGACGCTCAAGGCCTTGACCTACGCACCGACGGGCGGGCTGGTCGCCGCCGCCACGACGTCGCTGCCCGAGCGCATCGGCGGCGTGCGCAACTGGGACTATCGATGCTGCTGGCTGCGCGACGCGGCCTTCACCCTCTACGCTCTCGTGAGCTGCGGCTATCACGACGAGGCGCTCGCCTGGCGCGACTGGCTGCTCCGCGCGGTCGCCGGCGATCCCGACGACCTACAGATCATGTACGGGCCGTCCGGCGAGCGGCGGCTCACCGAGCTCGAGCTCGACTGGCTACCAGGTTACGAGGGTTCGCGGCCGGTCCGGACCGGCAACGCGGCCGTCGGCCAGTTTCAGCTCGACGTGTACGGCGAGCTCATCGACACGCTGCACCTCACGCGCGTCGTGGGCATGGACGACGACCCGGCCGCCTGGGACCTCGAGCGCCACCTCATCTCGCATCTGGAGCGCGTGTGGCGCGAGCCGGACGAGGGCATCTGGGAGGTCCGCGGACCGCGCCGCCACTTCACGCATTCGAAGCTGATGGCGTGGGTCGCCTTCGACCGCGCGGTCAAGGCCGTCGAGAGCTTCGGCCGGCAGGGGCCCGTGGACACCTGGCGCCAGCTCCGGGCCGAGATACACGCGGAGATCTGCCGCGAGGCCTTCGATCCGGTGCGGCGGACGTTCACCCAGGCATATGGCTCGGACGAGCTCGACGCGAGCGTCCTCACCATGCCCCTCCTCGGCTTCCTCCCGATCAAGGACCCGCGGATCGTGGGCACCGTCGAGGCCATCGAGCGCAGCCTGCTATCGCACGGCATGCTCCAGCGTTACTCGATGAAGCCCACCACCGAGCACGTCGACGGGCTTCCGCCCGGCGAAGGAGCATTCTTCCTGTGCAGCTTCTGGCTGGCCGACTGTTACGCCGAGATGGGACGCCGCGACGACGCCACCCGGCTCTTCGAGCGGCTGGCCGGCCTCTGCAATGACCTCGGCCTCCTGTCGGAAGAGTACGATCCGGTGGCGAAGCGCATGCTGGGCAACTTCCCGCAGGCCTTTTCACACGTGGGCCTGATCAACACGGCGCTCAAGCTGGGCGAATGAGTCCGCGGCGCGGCCATCCCGACAGCCTCGGCGCAAGCGCAGACGAGGAGGCTAGTCCGGGAACAGGTTGCCGTAGCAGCAGCGGGCGATGGTGTTGGGCCCGACCTGAAACACGCTGCACCGGTCCGGTTCCCAGGGGACCAGCGGGCCCTTGCCCTTGACGCAGCCCGCGGCGGTGCCCTCCACCTGCACGCGGAACTCTCCGAAGTTGTTGAGCACGCACCGGTACTGCAGGACGTTCTGGGCGCTCTCGCACGGCCCGAACGAGGCCGGCGGGTTCTGGCCGCACTCGAGAGTGTAGAGGGCGGCGCCTGCCCCCGCCGGGGCGGCGACCCGCAGGCTGATGTCGTGTCGGAAGGCGTCCTCGGTGCACGTCACGCCTCCGTCCTCCTCGATGCATCCGCGGTTGAAGCAGACGTCGCTCTCGCCGCAGGGATCGCCGTCGCAGCTCGCCGCCGGGCAGCTCGGGTCGTCCGGATCGGCCGGGTCGAGGCAGTCGCAGGCGTCGCCGAAGCCGTCGCCGTCCTCGTCGGCCTGATCCGGATCGGCGACGGCGGGACAGACGTCGGTGGGGTCGAGAACGCCGTCGCCATCCTGGTCGAGCACGCCCTGCTCGATCCGGAACCGGACCTTGAAGTTGGCGCCGACCACCACGCCGACGAAGCCGGGCGGGACCGTCGCTCGCTCCGCGCGCGTGGCCACCGCAGCGACATCGGCGAACCCGAGCTCGACGCCGTCCGACTGCACGGAGATCCGGTAGCCCCCGCCGGCGACGAAGTGGTCGGCGGTCTGGAAGGCCGCGACGTAGGCCTCGATCGCGGGGGACGCGTGCAGGCGCTCGAACCTCGCCACCTCGTCGCCGACCGCTCCGGTCACGAGGTCGACCTCGTCGATGATCACGTCCGGGCGCAGGCGGTCCT
>DATFRY010000030.1:0-31100 GCA_035262925.1 Kofleriaceae bacterium
CGCCGCTGCGCGAGCGGCGCGAGGACGTGCCCGGGCTCATCGACCACTTCCTGACCTACGTGTGCCGGGTGGACGACCGGCGCGAGAAGCGCATGGCGCCGGGCGCGGTCACCATGCTGATGCAGTACGACTGGCCGGGCAACGTGCGCGAGCTCAAGAACCTCATCGAGCGGCTGGTCATCCTGACCGGCGACGCCGAGGTCATCGTCGAGGCGGACGTCACCGACGCGCTGCCGGGCATCAAGCCGGCGCGCGGATCGTACCGGCGCGGCATGGCGCTCAAGGACCTGGTGGCAGCGGCCGAGCGCGACATCATCCTCGACGCGCTGGCGGCCAACGATCACCACATCTCGAACACGGCCAAGGAGCTGCAGCTGGAGCGCTCGCACCTGTACAAGAAGATGCGCGCGCTCGGCATCAATCCGCGGCCCGACGCAGAGTGACGCCGAGCGATGCGGAGCGGTGTCGAGCGACGCGGCCGGGGCTGATCAGTCCTCGGAGCGGTTCGGGTCGCTGAACGGGTTGAAGGTGGAGTCGTCCGGTTCGTCGCCGGCCGCGCCCTTGTCCTTGCCCCGGCCCTTGTCCTTGCCCTTGACGGTGTCCTTGCCCGTGTCCTCGCCGCTGTCCTCGGCGGCGTCGCCGGACGACTCGTCGTCGTCGGTGGCCGGGCCGGAGCCGCCGCTGTCATCGCTGGCGGCGCCGTCGCTCCGGTCCTCACCGTCGGCGCCCTTGCCGCTCCGGCGGCCGTGGTCGCCGCGGCTCGACGCGCGGAGCTTCTCGAGATCGACGCGCACCTGGCGCGGCGGATCGGACAGGTCGATGCTGACGGTGCGGTCCCTGTAGCCGGGCCGCTTCACCACGTAGACTCGCTGCAGATCGGACTCGCCGTCGCCCGGGTTGATCGTGAGGGCGCAGGGCGTCTCGCACAGCGCGCCGCGGCGGCCAGCGGCGAAGAGCTCGCCGACCGGCCGAGACACGATGCGAACCCGGACCGGCGTGACCGACCTGGCCGCTCCGGCGTGGCCGGTCTCGGCTCGCTCACCGCCGCCGCGGGCGTGCTCGCCGGTGTCGCCCGCGCGGTCGGCGGCGCCCGCGCGGTCGGTGTCGCCCGTGTCGACGGTGTCGACGGTGTTGCCGGTCGCGTCGGCCGGCTGCTGCGGGCGGGACGGGGCCACGACCGGGCTGGCCACCGGCGCGACCGCCGGCCCGGCCGCCTCGCGCGGGGCCGTCGGAGACGCCGATGCCTCGCGCGGACTCCCCGCCGCCACATCCGCGGGCTGCGCTCTGGCCGTCTGCTCACCGGAGTCTCCCTTCACGGATGAAAGGGCGAAGACGACCCCACCGGCTGCGAGGGCCACCAGGAGCGCGACGATGAAGAGGAGCCGACCGCGGCGCGGCGCCGGCACGAAGCTGTGCGAGTCGAACAGGTCCTGGGTGGCCGCGGCGGTCTGCGCGGCCATCGTGCCGGACCGCGCCGGTGGCGGCAGGGCAGGCACGACCGCCGAGCGGCGCAAGAGATCCTGCGCCAGGCCGCTGTATGGACTGGGCGTACCGAACGCCAGCGGCTCGGCGGTGGCGGCGCTCTGCTGCGGCACGCGCCCGCTGGTGCGGCGCGGCCCGGTGTCGCGCAGCCCGGTGTCGCGCGGGCCGGTGTCGCGCGCCGCCGGCTGCGCGTTGCCCACCTGGAAGGGGTCGGGCACGGCCGGCCGCCGCAGCGCGCCCGCGCGCGGCACCTCGATGGTCGCCTCGTCGAGGTCGGAGTCATCCCCGTCGTGGTCGTCCGCGCCATCATCGACGTCCGGCGGCGGCCGCGGAACGCGCGCGGCCTGCGCGGCGGGCGCAACCGGCACGGCCGTCATCCCGGGCGGCACCGTCGCCACCGGCGGCACCGTCGCCACCGGCATCTGGGCGCTGCGAGCGGCCGCCGGGATGGGCGGCGGCATCGCGGCCGGCCGGGCCGCGCTGGGCCTGGCCGCGACCTGCGCCTCACTCCCCGGCGCCGGCACCGCGGCCCAGGCCCGCGCGGGCGACGGATCGCGCGGCTTCTCGGCCCGCGCGCGAGCCTCGATCCTGGCCAGCAGGGCCAGCAAGCTGGCCCGCAGCGCCAGCGCGTTCTGGAAGCGCGCGTCGGGGCCCTTCTCGAGGCAGCGCAGGATGATCGCCTCGAGCTCGGGGTCGATGTCCTCGCAGCCGGGCAGCTCGCGCGGCGGCCGCGGCGCCTCGTTGAGGTGGCGCCGCACGAACTCGCCGAACGTGCCGGCGCGGAACACCAGGTGCTGGGTGAACAGCTCGTACATGATCGCGCCGAGCGCGTAGACGTCGGCGCGCGGATCGACCGCGAGGCCGCCGGCCTGCTCGGGCGACATGTAGGCCGGCGTCCCGATCACCGCGCCCACCGCCGTGAGATCCGGATCGCTGGCGACCTTGTCGACCAGCTTGGCCACGCCGAAGTCGAGGATCTTCACCAGGTCGCCGCCGTCGGGCGAGCGGACGATGATGATGTTGTCCGGCTTGAGGTCGCGGTGCACGATGCCGACCGCGTGGGCGGCCGACAGGCCCTCGCAGATCTGGGCCAGGATGCCGATCGCGCGGCCGAGCTCGATGGTGCCGCGCATGAGCCGGCCCATGCTCTCGCCGGCGAGCAGCTCCATGATGATGAAGACGTTGCCGTCGCCGAGCTCGACGTAGTCGATGACGTCGACGATGTTGCGGTGGCGGATGAGGTTGACCGCGCGCGCCTCCTGGAAGAAGCGCGTCACCGCGTCGCGGCGCTGGGCGTAGTCCTCGCGCAGGAGCTTGAGCGCGACGTCGCGCCCGAGCTTCACGTGCTCGGCCCGGTAGACGCAGCCCATGCCGCCGCGCCCGATGATCTCGAGCAGGCGATAGGAGCCCACCACCTTGCCGATGCGCGACTCGGGCGGCACGAGCTGGGGCCCGCCCGGCTCGGCGGACAGCAGCATCGAGAAGTCGTCTCGCTCCAGCTCCGAGGTCTGCGACACGCCCGGGCTGGCCGCCGGCATGCGGGTCGAGCTCTTGCGGGGCGGGAGCCGCCGGTGCGCCGGGCGGTCCTGCCGCGTCCTCTCGTCCTGCGCGTCGGGCCCGACCGGGGGCAGGGTGGCGTCGGTGCGCTCGCCGTTGCCGTCGACCGCCGGGTCGAACGGCGCGAACGGCAGGATGGAGCCCTCAGGCGGAGCGATCGAGGCTGTGTCGTCCAGACCGGCGCGCTTGTCGAGCGTCGAGCCGTCCACCGGGCACACGTTCACCTCGTCGGGGTACGTGCTCTTGCAGAGAAGACAACTGCGCATCGCTGCCTGATCGGGACGCAGGATCCTCCTGTGGCGATCGGTCGATCCTATCAAGGACCGGCGCGACAGGAGAAAGCCAGACCCGACAAATTACATCACCTGTTGGCGAAGGCCAGTCCGCGAGTGGGAGCACGTCGCTACGGCTCCTCCTTCGTCCCCTCGGTGCCTTCGAGCAGCCGCAGGGCATCGGCAATCGCCACGCGCACCTGTTCGACGGTTTCCTCGGCCAGGCGCGCCCGCAGGACCGGCTCGGCCGCGGCCCGCCCGGTGGCGCCCAGCGCGCGCGCCGCGCCCGCGCGGACGTCCTGACTCGGGTGCGCCAGCATGGGCGCGATGGCGTCGACCGCATCGTCGGGCGCGACCCGCGCGAGCGCGTCCATGGCCGCACGCACGTAGAGCGTGTCGACCCCGCGGGCCACCGCGCCGTGCTCGGCCACGGCGGCGCGCAGGGTCTCCTCGTTCTCCGCCGACGGATACAGGGCGAGCGCCCGGTACGCGCGGATGCGCAGGCCGGCGTCGGCGAGCTCTGCGTCGTCCCCGACCGCGATGGCGACCAGCTGATCGGGCGCCTCGTCGCCCATGAGCCCGTCGAACGCGCTGCGGTCGGGGACGAACTCGATGCCGGACAGGAGCTCGGACAGGGGCTCGTCGGGGAGCGCGGGCGTCGGCGGCAGCGCGGCGTGGCCGATGGCGGAGCGCTCGCCGTCGTCGGGGCGCTCCACGCCGGCCTGGCCGGTCGATCGCAGCCCGCCCACGAGCGCGACGGAGGCCGCGAGCGAGGCGGCGGAGGCGGCGACCGTGGTGCGCCTTCTCTTGCGGCTCTGGCGGCTCGCGCTCATCGCAGCCCCGGGTAGCGGCGCAGCACCTCGCGCTGTCCGCTGCTGAGCGACGCGCCGCCGAGGTCGCCGAAGAACATGAGGTTGCTGGCCAGGTCGTCGCTGTCGCCGATCGCGTCGGGGTGCCCGTCGGGATCGCGGTTGTAGTACAGGCCCATCTGGCGAGCCACCGCGTGGGCGGTGATGCGCGACAGCTCGCTCCAGTTGCGATAGCACAGGGTGTCGACGCCGACCGCGACGCCGGAGGCGGCCGAGCCGGGCGTGCGCGGGGGGCCCGGGGTGGCGCCGACGACGGCCTGGACCCCGGCCGGCGCGATCGATCGCACGAAGAAGACGTTGACCCCGGTGTCGTGATCGGCGAGCGCGAACAGCGGCCCCGGCCGGTCGCGCTCGATCCCGTCGAGGTCGGCGCGCCCGGCGATGTCGCTGTACGTGACGTCGCCGATGTGGATGCCGGCGTCGGCGAACACCGACTCGAGGGTCGCCAGGTAGCCCTTGAACCTGTTCGAGTCCCGCGCAGACGCAGCGTCGAGCCGACCGTCGTCGAAGGCCTGCGAGCACGGGTGGCCCTTCATGTTGAGGAAGTGGAAGTGGACGTCGAGGGTGGCGCCCGTGTCGAGCTTGTAGAAGGCGCGCAGGTGCGGTACGGCGGTGCCGGGGCCTCCGTCCGGGAGCTCCGACTTCACCGTCACCTCGTAGGCGCCGACCTGGACATCGACGGCGGTCGAGTTCGACACGAACAGCGTCGACACCGCGATCCCGGGCTCGTAGCGGATCGGGTTCGTGAAGTATTCCTCGGGCGTGGCCGGCTCTGCGTAGAGCACGCGGCCGTCGGGCGCGACCACGAGCTCCGCCCCGACCCGCTGCGTGTCGTCATCGAGCTGCGCGACCAGCGCGAACGACTGGGCGCTCGATGGGACCGGGACCCGCACCACCTCCGAAGGCGACGACATCGCGATGTCCTGGCTGATGACACCGCGGGCCGGCAGGCAGGCGCTGAAGCGCGGCGCGGAGTCGGCGAACAGCCGCGGGACCGACGCGCAGCGCATGGCCGGCGGGCAGTCGCTGAGCTGGCGGCAGAGCTGCGTGCAGCGCCCGAGCGCGCAGATGCCGGTCTGGCACTCGTCGTCGGCGCGGCATTCGGCGGCGATGGGGAGGCCGGCCACCTGCTCCTGGCAGGTGCCGGTCAGCGCGCCGTTCTCGTCGGGGTCGACGGTGTCGAGGGAGCAGGCCTGGCCCGGGCCGCAGTCGACCTCGCGCTCGCACACGTCGCCGAACGCCGAGTCGACCAGCTCGCACTCGCCGCCGCGCTCGCAGCGATATCCGTCCCCGCAGTCGACGTGCGTGTGGCATCGCTCCACACACACGCGCTCCAGGCACTGGAGCGCTTCATCACAGTCGGAGGTTTCGCCGCATGCGTCGCCGATCATGGCGTCGCCGCCGTTGCAGGCTGTGAGGGCGAGGAGGGCGCACACGAACGAGAGGGCGAGCCCGCCGGCCCCGATGTGGCTGGAAGCGCGCACGGCTACCTCGTACGCCGTCGAGTATATCCGTATACTGGCCCACCAGGGAGGACCCATGCGGCTGTCTCTCGGCGGAACTCTCGCGGCGGTGGCTGCGTCGCTGGCGATGGGGGCGGCCGCCGCCCCGGCCTACGGGCAGTCGGACGACGATCCGCCGGCCGACGGCGACGATCCGGCGACGGCCAGGCCCGCGCAGGGACCGACGCGCGAGGGCATCGAGGGGGGCGCGTTCGACGACTACCGGACGGTGGAGGACCACCAGAAGCGGGTCGCCGCGGAGTACGGGATCGGGGTGCGCGTGCGCACGGTCTACGTGCCCAAGTTCGTGCTCGAGCTGTTCGTCGAGGAGGCGTCGGGCTCGGTGGTGCAGCCCGGCTTCGGGCTCGAGCTCGCCCGGCGCAAGGGCAACTTCGAGATGGTGCTCGGCTTCGAGTACGAGAACCTCAGCCCGCGCGACGGCTTCTGGCTGGGCAAGAACAACGAGCCCGACGACCAGCCGCTCTACTTCAACTTCGACAACTTCTCGTGGGTCGCCGCCGACCTGGCCTTCCTGTGGAACGCGCCCTTCAACGACAAGCTGTCGTTTCGCGGCGGCTTCGGGCTCGGCGTCGGTGTCGTGCTGGGCGACATCCTGCAGACCGACTCGACCTGCACGGCCGGCTCGGACAACCTGCAGGAGGACTGCATGGTCGACCCGAACGCCGTCAAGAAGGACGAGCCGGCCGACCTGCCGCCGGTCCTCCCGGTGGTCGACCTCCTGGCCGGCTTTCAGTGGAAGGCGGCGTCCAGGCTCACCGTCAACCTCGACACCGGCTTTCGCAGCGCCCCCTTCATCGGGCTGAGCTCGGTCATCTTCTTCTGACCGCCTCTTCCGGGCCCGGTCAGCCGCGGCGCTTGCGGATCTCGCCCACGCGCAGCGTGACCTTCTCGGCGTCGAAGTGCTCGGCCAGCGGGATGGAGTACTTGCGCGAGCCGCCGACGATGTCCTTCCACTCGAGCGGCGTGATCTGCCCGTGCTCGTCGAGGTGGGCGAGCAGGCGGCGGCGCAGCTCGGCCAGGGCCGCCGCGTCCACGTAGTAGTCGGGCTTGACCTTGATGAGCGTGCCGCCGGCCAGCAGGCGGTCGAGCGCCGCGCGCACGGCGCCGGCGTCGCCCCCCACCTCGCCCGGCACGTCCCTGGGCCGCGGCGCGGTCAGGCCCCAGGCCGAGAAGCGCGCGGCCAGGTCGGTTTCGAGCCCGGGCGCCGGGCCCGCGCGGTCGGCGCGCCCGCCGCCCGCCCGCCGCCGCCGCACGACGTCGCGCTCGGCCTCGATCGCGCCGCGCCGGAGCAGCGCGGCGACCAGCTCGTCGAACAGGCGCGGCGGCAGCGCGCGGGGCAGGCGCGCGCGCAGCTCCTCGCGCGACATGTCGCCGGGCTGGGACTGGTGGAACTCGTCGAGCCGGGCCAGGGCCTGCTCCTCGAGGTGGGCGAACGCCTCGGCGTGGCAGTAGGCAGCGGTGTCCCCGGAGCCCGCCGTCACCAGGTCGCCCAGCTCGACCAGGCGGGCCAGCGCGGCGGCGATGTCGGCGCGGGCCAGGCCGGTTCGCTGCACCAGCTGGCCGAGCTGGCGCCCGGCCGGCCCGGCCGTCTTGACCTCGAGCGCGATCCGCTGGTCGGTGTCGGCCTCGGCCAGCGCGTGCAGGACCAGGCTGGCGTCGGCCGACGAGCGGCGCAGCTTGGGCGCGTGCACCCGCAAGACCTCGCCGCCGCCGAGCGTGGTGCCGTAGTGCTCCTGGACGACGGTGCCGCGCGCGATGAAGTGATCGCCGGGCAGCGCGCCCAGCGGCGTCGCGATGTCGAGGTGGAGCTGGACCAGCCCCTCCTCGCCCGGCTCCAGCCGCTCGCGGTCGACCAGGACCAGCGCGGCCATGACCTGGCTGGTGGCGTGGTGGATGAGCACGCGGCTGCGCCGGCCGAGCGGCCCCCGCGAGCTGGACAGGTAGCGGAAGCGGGCGTCGATGAGGTGGCTGGGCTCGAGCGCGCCGGGCGGGGCCAGGAGGTCGCCGCGCCGCAGGTCGTCGCGGCTCACGCCCGACAGGTTGAGCGCGCAGCGCATGCCTGCGCGCGCGGTCGCGCCCGACTCGCCGTGCACCTCGATGCCGCGGACCTTGGCCTCGATGCCGCGCGGGTGAGCGATGACCTGGTCGCCGGCCTGGATCTGGCCGCCCAGGATGGTGCCGGTCACCACGGTGCCGAAGCCGCGGATGGTGAAGACCCGGTCGAGCGGGAGGCGAAACGTGCCGTCGGCGGCGCGCGCCGGCATCGCGCGGCACAGGCGCAGGAGCTCGCGGCGGAGATCGTCGAGCCCGGCCCCGGTCCGCGCCGACACCGGCACCAGCGCGGCCTCGGCCAGGAAGCTGGCCGCGAGGTACGAGTGCACCTCCTCGGTGACCAGCTCGAGCCAGTCGGCGTCGACCATGTCGACCTTGGTCAGGGCCACGACGCCCCTCCGCACGCCGAGCAGCTGGCAGATGTCGAGGTGCTCGCGCGTCTGCGGCATGACGCCCTCGTCGGCGGCGATGACCAGGCAGACCAGATCGAGGCCGACCGCGCCGGCCACCATCGACTTGATGAAGCGCTCGTGGCCCGGCACGTCCACCACGCCGAAGCGCATGTCCTCCAGGTCGAGGTGGGCGAAGCCGAGCTCGGTGGTGATGCCGCGCTCCTTCTCCACCTTGAGCCGGTCCGTGTCGATGCCGGTCAGCGCGCGGACCAGCGACGTCTTGCCGTGATCGATGTGGCCGGCGGTGCCGAGGACGATCGGATAGGTGCGCACGGGAGGGACCGGCAGGGGCGTCACCGGCGACGGACGGTCGCCGAGACTTGCACTCCATCGGGCTGGACGGTGACGATCATGGAGAGAGAGCCTACCCGAGTGGCGCCCGCGGCGGCGAGGGCGCGCCAGGGCGGAGGCAGGGCCGGCGCGAGCTGGCGGAGCAGGGCGGCGCCGTCGCCGGCGGCGCGGGCGAGGGTGCGCGGGCCGGCGCGGCGGGCGCGCAGCGGCTGCTCGAGGCGCCAGCGGCGCGCGCGGTCGCCGATGGCGACGCCGACCACGATGCCGCGCCGGCCGCGCGCGATCGAGTAGGGGTGGAGGTACCGGCCCTGCCACGCGAGGTGGGGGCGCGGTCGGCGGACGGGGCGCCGGCCGCCGAACACGGCGTCGAGCACCGCGTCGGCCGGGCCCATGCCGTCGGGCGCGAGCGAGGCCTCGAGGACCGCCTGCCAGGCGCGGCGGTCCTCGGCGGAGACGCGGCGCGCGGCGAAGGCGATGTTGCGCGCGGAGCCGACCACGCGCGCGGTCGATGGCGAGACCGCGGCCACCTCGCCCAGCCACTGGCCGGCGACCTCGGGCCAGGCGAAGCCGAGCAGCAGGCCGCGCGCGGTCCGGCCGCAGCTGCGCGCCCGCCGCCACAGAGGGTTCCACCCGCCCTCGACCAGGCTGTGCCGCGGCATCGCGCGCAGGCGGGCGGTGCCGGCCAGGTAGAGGGTCGCGGCCAGGACGGCGCCGCCGCGCAGAGGCGGTCCGATCAGCCCGTCGTCGGCGAGCGGCCAGGCGGCGGTGACCGGCGCGCCCGGCGGGCTGCCCCAGAGGAGGTCGAGCGCGATCTGGTGCTGGGCGACGCGCAGCGCGAGGGACGCGTCGACCAGGGCGGTGCGGGCGGCCAGGTCGCGGAAGTCATCGCAGGTGGGCGGCGGCCGGCTCCACGCGATCGCGGCGTCGAACAGGCCGGCCGGCTGGGTCCAGAAGACCAGCCCTGGGCGTCCGAGCGCTGCCGTGCCGGCCGTGGTGCGATCGACCATGGTCGGGCGCTGCACCGCCTCGAGCCCCGCGAGCACGGCGGCCCCGTCGCGCGGCCAGGTCAGGTGGCCGATCTCGGTCAGCGCGAACGCGTCCAGCACGGCGTAGGCGCCGTCGCGGCGCACGAGCATGAGCGCGCCGAGGCGCGGCGACATCCCGACCGCCAGGGTGCCGCGCTCGGTGAGGGCGCGGGCGGCGGCCGCCTCGGCGCGCGCGTCGCCGGCGATGCCGAGCAGCGCGCCGAGCGCGCCGACCACCGGGGTCGCGGCGCGCCACGGTTCGGCGAGGAGCGGGCTGCGGGCGGCCCAGCCGTCGAAGGCGCGCGGATCGGCGATCCGGGCCACCGCGCGCGCGTGCCACAGGGCGCGCGGCGCGGCCGGATCGATCGGCAGGAGGGCGATGAAGACCGGCTGCTGGGCGTCGATGCCGATCGAGCGCCAGCCGGCGACGGCGAGGGCGTCGAAGCCGAGCGCGCTGGCGCTGGCCAGCGAGACCGCGTTGGCCGCCATGCCGACGTCGCCGCCGAACGAGCGCACCAGCGCCGCGATGCGCTCGAGCTCGGCCGGATCGGCGCGCACCACCACGGCCGCGTCGGACGGGACCAGCTCGAGGCCGGTCCGCTCGCGCGCGGCAGCGCTGGCGACCGGGGCCAGCGCCGCGGCCGGGGGTGCGGCCCGCGCCGGCCGGTCGGCCGCGGCGGCTGCGGTGGCCGCGAGGAGCAGCGCCGCGGCCGCTCGCGGCGCCCGTGGGCGGCCGGGCACCGTCATCCGCCGCGCAGCTCGCGCTTGAGCACCTTTCCGGTCGGGTTGCGCGGCAGCGCGTCGATGAAGACGACCTCGCGCGGCCGCTTGAAGTCGGCCAGCCCCTCGCGGCAGTAGTCGATCACCTCGTCGGCGGACAGCTCTTCGCCCGGCCGCGGCACCACGAACGCCTTGAGCCGCTCGCCCCACTCCTCGTCGGGCACGCCGATGATGGCGGCCTCGAGGATCTTCGGGTGGTGGTGGAGGTGGTCCTCGATCTCGGCCGGATAGATGTTGACCCCGCCGGAGATGACCATGTCGTGCACGCGCGACGCGAGGTACACGAAGCCGGCCTGGTCCATGCGCGCCAGATCGCCGACCGAGAAGAACCCGTCGCGCATGGCGCCGCGCGTGGCTGCCTCGTCGCCGTGGTACTCGCTGATGAGCATCGAGTTGCGCACGTAGAGCTCGCCGACCTCGCCGGTCGCGACCTCGCGGCCGCCGTCGTCGAGAATGCGCAGCTCGTTGCCGGCCAGCGCGCGCCCGACGGTGCCGGGGTGCGCCGTGTGGTCCGCGGGGCCGCCCAGGGTCACCAGCCCGGTCTCGGTCGCGCCGTAGAAGTTCCACAGGATCGGGCCGAACGCCTCCTGGAACCGGCGCGCGGTCTCGGTGGGCAGCGGCGCGGCCCCGGACATGACCCAGCGCAGCGAGGAGTGGTCGTAGCGCGCGCGCACCGACGGATCGAGCGCGGCCAGGCGCTGCAGCATGACCGGCACCATGAAGGTGGAGGTCACCCCCTCGCGCTCGATGGTGGCCAGCACGTCCTCGGCATCGAAGTGATCGCGCACGACCAGGCTGGCGCCCAGGGTCATCATCATGAGCGCATACGCCGGCGCGGCGCTGTGGTAGAGCGGGCACACCACCAGGTGGCGGTCGCGCTGGCTCATGCCGACCTGGTGCATGAGGTCGGCGACCGCGGACAGCCCCGTCTTCGCGAAGCGCCGCCGCGCGCCCTTCGGCTTTCCGGTGGTGCCGGAGGTGTAGATGATGACGCCGCCCGCGTCGCGCGAGCGGCGCGCCGGCGCGCGGTCGCCCGGCCGGCCGGCCAGCGCCGCCTGGTACGGCGTGCCGTCGGCGCCCTCGCCGACCAGGAGGAGGTGCGCGGCGTCGGGGCCGCCGGCGGCGCGGCGCGCGGCGTCCATCTCGATGGCGTAGCGCGCGTCGTAGAGGACCACGCGGGGCGCGGCGTGCTCGAGGATGTAGGCGATCTCGCCGGCCTTGAGGCGATAGCCGATCGACACGGCGGTCGCCCCGATGCGCGGCAGCGCGCTCAGGCCGACCACGAACTCGAGGCAGTTGGGCAGCATGATGGCGACCCGGTCGCCGGGCTCGACGCCGAGCCCGACCAGCGCGTGGGCCAGCTGGTTGACCTCGTGCTCGAACTCGCCGTAGCTGAGCCGGCGCTCGGCGTCGGCCACCATCGGCGCGGCCGGCCGGAGGTGCGACTGCAAGGTCAGCGCGAGGTGTGGGCCGGGAACGGCGCGCGCGACCGAGCGGAGAAACCCGGCCATGGGCCCCGGCCGCAGGGCGGGCAGCACGGCGGCGTGGCTGAGGATGCGCGCCACCGCGAGCCCCTCCTGGCCGGTCGAGCGGACCCGGGCGAGCTGAGCGCGCAGCTGGTCGGTGAGTCGACTGGTGGGCGTGGCGGGCATCGGACCGATTATAGAGTGGCCCGGCGCCGAGGCGCGCCCACCGTCCCGGAGAAGCGGCCGACCCGCGTGAGCGCGGCGCAGCGCGCGGCCCGCCCGCGCTGCCCGCCGTGGCGCCTGCGTGTCGCCGGCCTCGCGCCGTCGCCTACCGCGCCTCGAGCCGCATGAGCATCCGCTCGGTGTCGCGCCGCTCGGGCCCGTCGACGCGGTCGATCGCGAGGTAGCGGCGCCAGGCCGAGATGGCCCCGGCGCGGTTGTGGATGGCGCGCTGCGACCACCCGAGCTTGCGGAAGGCCTCCGCCCGCCACGGCGCGTTCTCCGGCGCCAGGTCGACCGCGCGCGAGAGGTGCTGGACCGCGGCCCTGCTGCGGTCGGCCTCGTAGTACACGGTCCCGAGCGCGAAGTGCGTCTCGGGGTCGCGCTCGTTCATCGCCGCGGCCCGCTCGAGCAGCGGCACGGCGTGCGCGATGTCGCGCATCGCCAGGTGCGCCCGGCCGAGGTCGCGCATCACCTCGGCGCTGGCCGGCGCCACCTTCTGCGCCGCCTCGAGCTCGCTCACCGCCACCGCGAACTCCCGTCGGGCCAGCCGCACGCGCCCGCGACCCAGGCGCGGCGCCAGATAGCTCGGGTCGGCCGCGACCGCCTCGCCGTAGCTGTGCAGCGCGTCGTCGAGCTGGCCGAGCTTCTCGCTGGTCCGCCCGATCGCCTCGAAGTACTGCGCCTCCGACTCCAGACGGGCCGCCTCGCGGTAGGCCTTGATCGCGTCCTCGTACTTGCCGGCGCCGAAGAGCGCCTCGCCCAGCAGGAACTGCCCGGCCGGGTAGGCCGGGTCCTCGCCGCGGATCGCGTCGCCCTGGGCGACCGCCTCCCTGGCCAGCCCGAGCCGGGCGAACGCGCGGCCGGCCTGTCCGCGCACGGTCAAGGACGGCTTGCGCTCGCCGCCCAGCATCTTCTGATAGATCGCCACCGCCTCGCGCGCGCGGCCGGCCGCCTCG
This sequence comes from Kofleriaceae bacterium, assembly GCA_035262925.1. GTDB lineage: Bacteria > Myxococcota_A > Polyangia > Haliangiales > Haliangiaceae > DATFRY01. The sequence continues at coordinate 12,948 of DATFRY010000030.1, forward strand.
AGCGTGCGCGCCAGGCCGAGGCCGATGTCCTCGCGCGACGGGTCGATGTCGTACGCGCGGCGCAGCGAGTCGACCGCCTCGTCGAACTTGCCGGTCGCCAGGCAGGCGCGGCCGAGCTGGAAGCGCGCCTCGGCGTCGTCGGGCCGGCGGGCCACCACCTCGCGAAACGTCGCGGCCGCCACCTCGGCCTGCCCGGCGGACAGATAGGCGCTGCCCAGGGTCAGGGCCAGGTCGACGTCCTCGTGGGCGGCGGTCTGGATCGGCTCGAGCACCTGGAGCGCCTCCGGCTTGCGGCCGAGCCGCACGAGCAGGGCGGACAGCCCGATCGAGGCGGCGAAGTCGCCCTGATCGGCGCGCGCGATGGCCTCGCGGTACTCGGCCTCGGCCTTGCCCTGCACCGCCGCGTCGGGGGTCGTCTCGTACACCCGCGCGCGCGCCAGGTGAGCGCGGCCGAGCAGGACCGCGTTGGCGATGGGCGGCGTGCGCGCGAACAGGGCATCCACGATCGTGCCCGCCTCGTCGCGCTGGTTCTCGGCCATGGCCACCTCGATCAGCGCGAGGGCGCCCTCGATGTGATCGGGCGCCGCGCTCAGGACCTCGCTCAGCTTCTTGCGCGCGCCATCCAGGTCGCCGGCGCGGGCGGCCACCAGGGCGAGCCCGACCGAGGCGCGCAGGTTGAGCGGATCGAGCGCGCGCGCCTCGCCGTAGCGCGCCAGCGCCTGGTCGACGCGCCCCGCGCGCAGCGCCTCGTCGCCGGCCAGCGCGCGCAGGCGCGACACCGCGCGCGGCGGCGCGCTCGCCAGATCCGGGCGCGCCAGGAGCTCCTGGTAGCGGCTGTCGCGCTCGCTGACCGGCGCCAGCTGGGCCAGGCCGATGAGCGCCCCCAGGTGATCGCGCTTGTAGCGGTCGCGGCTGGTCTGGATGACCCGCTCGAACGTCTTGGTCGCGGCCTGCTTGTCGCCCAGATCCACCTGCGACAGGGCGAGCCCGTAGAGGGCCGGGATGCGGGGCTTGCCGCGCCCGAGCGCGGCCTTGAAGGCCACGGCGGCCTTGCCGTGCTGCTCCTGGGCGGCGAGCGCCCAGCCGAGGTAGAGGGCGACGTCGAGGTCCATGGGCGCGGTGCGCTGCAGGTCCTCGAGGATCTTGACCGCGCCGGAGAAGTTGGTGCTGAGGACGTCGCGCAGCGCCTCGGCCTTGCCGGCGTGCGGGCCGCGGGCCGAGCGCGCGCGCAGCGTGGCCAGGACGCGGTCGCCCTCCTTGATGCGATCCTGCGCCTGCGGGCTCTCGTCGAGCGCGGCGGCGAAGCTGGCCTCGGCCACGATCCCGAGCGCCTCGAGGTTCCCGTCGTCGGCGCCCGAGATGCCCCTGGCGATGGTGGCGGCCTCTTCCCAGTGGCGCGGCGAATCGTCGTCGAGGAGCTTGGCGACCTGGAGGAGCTCGCTCTCGGCCCGCTCATCGCGCGACTTCTCGCTCTTCCACGACCTCCAGGCCGTGTAGCCGGCGGCGGCGACCGCGGCGGCCAGGAGCGTGCTGCCCAGGAGGACGAGCCGCCGCCGGGCCGCCACCGCCGATCGCCTCTGCGGTCGCTTGCGCGGCGCGACCCGGGCCCGCGCCGTCGTGGTCTTCTTCGCCGTCACCGTGGGCGGAAGCGGCGGCGCCCCCGGCATCGGCATCGGATCGACCTCGAGGCGGATCTCGGTGGTGAGCAGGTGACCGGCGGCGCGCGTGGGCGCGAACGGGTCCTGGCCCGGCATGGCCGCCTGTGCGCGCACCGCATCCATCACCGAGCTCGGGCGGCCGAAGGTGAGGCCCGGCGCCGCGGGCGCGGGTGGCGGCGCGGGCGGCGGCGCCTCGCCGGGCCCCATCTCCAGCTCGAGGCGCGAGGTGCGCGAGCGCGGCGCGCGGTCCTCGCCGCTGAGCGGGGCATCGCTCAGCTCGAGCGGCAGCGGCAGCGGGGTCGGCGTGACGTCGGCGCGCCCGAGGTCGAGATCGTCGGCGTCGAGCCCGAAGGGGCGGTTGACGCCGGCGGAGCCGATGGGATCGCCGAGGTCGAGGGCGGGCGGCGCGGCGGGGGGCGGCTCCATCGCCGAGAGTCGGGCGGCGCGCGACGGACTCTCGGCCAGCTCGAAGAAGTCGACGTCGAGCGGCTCGGCGCCGGGCTCGACGGGCGGCTCGGCGCCGGGCCCACCCAGGCGCGGCTGGACGCCGTCGTCGAAGAAGCCCTTGGGCGCGGGCAGCTCGGACACCGTGCTCGCCTTGGGCTGGACGCCGTCGTCGAAGAAGCCCTTGGGGGCAGGCAGATCGGTGGGGCCCTTGTTCGATGCCGGCCCGACCGGCGTGAGCAGATCCGGCAGCTGCTTGGTCCCCATCGGCCCGACCGGCGCGGGCAGATCGATGTCGTCCGGCAGCGCGATGGGCATCGACGCGGCCTGTCGCGCGAGCGGCGGGGCGCTCTCGGCGTCCTGTCGCGCGACGTCCGGCGTCTCGGCGGCCTGTCGCGAGCGCGGCGGCTGGGTCCCGGCGTGTCGCGACAGCGGCGGCTGGGTCCCGGCGTGTCGCGACAGCGGCGGCTGGGTCTCGGCGTGTCGCGACAGCGGCGGCTGGGTCTCGGCGGCCTGGCGCGCCGCCGGCGGAACCGGCGACTGCGCGGATGGCCGGGCGGCGGACCGCGCAGCCTGCCTGGGTGCGGCGCGACTCTCTCTCACCGCCCCGGCGCCGGTCGCGGATGCGCCCGGAGCCTCCGCGCCCGGCGCGCGCGCCTGGGCCGACGGCGAGGCGACCGGCGCCGCCGCATGCGGCCTCGACGGCTGCGGCCCGACCGGGGCCAGCAGATCGGGCACGCTGTTGCGCGGCACCGGCCCGACGGGGGCCGGCAGATCGGTCAGCGTGCGGCGGCTGGCCGCCTTGCCGGCGGCGCGGGTGGAGGTGGGACCGACCGGCGCGAGCAGATCGGGCAGCGAGGCGCGCTTGGGCCGCGGCGGAACCGGCGCCAGCTCGCCAGGTCCCTCATCCTCCTCGGCCTCGGCGAGCTCGCTCAGCTCGACCAGGTCGCCGTCAGACAGCTTCTGCCACGCCTCGTCGACCGCGCTGACGTCGTCCTGTTCCGGCCCCGTCCCCTGCTTTTTTCTGTCCACGATCCCGAACCCCGTCGCCGTCACGCCGGACGGCCTGACCCCGGACCCCCGCCCGCGACGAGAGAGAGCCAGCACCTCCCCGCGGCCAGAAGCCCAGCGGTATCGAACCCCTCAGCTCGAAGAGCATACGCGGTCTGCGATCAGAAGGGATCCTGGAACGGCTCCGCTTCATCGTCGGGCGGGGCGGCCTGCCGGCGCGCGCGATTTTTGCGCTCGGGCCCGCGGAACGGATCGTCGATGGCGGGCCCGTTGCCCTTGCCGCCGCCGCCCACGGCGCGCTGGATCTGGCGGCGGATGGCGTCATCGATCCGCGGCAGGAGGAGGAGGAGCTTCGCGCTCTGCGCCGGCGTCACCACCTTGCGCACCGCGGTGAAGCGGTCGCGCTGCACCCGGTAGAGGTCACTGTAGTGGACGAGCAGCGCGTCGACCAGCCGGTTGACCGCGGCCGGATCGGGCCGCGGCGAGTCGGTCTCGCGCCGCAGCGCGCGCCGGAGCTGCCTGCCGCGCTGGCGCAACGCCTCCATCTCGTCGTCGAACTGGCCGAGGATGGGGAAGAGGCGCGCCGCGGTGGTGTCGTCGAGCTGGAGCTGCTCGGTCAGGTACCAGGCGCGCATGGCGCGGATGCGCTGGCGCAGCCGCTCCCTCCGCGCCGTCCAGCGCGGATTGGTCGGTCCGCCTGGCCCGGAGCCCGCGCGAGGCGGGCCACCCTCGACGGTGGGCCGGGTCTTCCCGGGCGGCTGCGCCCCGGGCTGGGCGAGCGCGGGAGCGCCGGTGGCCGCCAGCACGAGAGCCGCGATCGACACGAGCAGGAGCCGGTCCTTCATGTTCGCTCCGCGCCGGTTCACCCGGCGTGTACCTCCGCCAGGAATCGATCGATGGCGTCGATGGCGTCGTCCGGGAGCTGGTCGGCCAGCTCGTCGATCGGCAGATCGTCGGGCGGCTCGAAGGCGTCGATGGCCGGCTCGTCCGAGTCGGCGTCGGCCGCGGCTCCGGCCGGGTCGGTGGCCGCGGCGCGCTCGGCCATCGCCGGATCGATCTCTGCGACATCCGCGGAGCCCGGGTCGGCGCGGCCCGCGGCCAGGAGATCGGCCACGAACGCCTCCTCGGGCTCGTCCTGGTCCAGGGTGCGCTCGAGGCGATCGAGCTCGTCGCCGCTCAGGTCGGCCAGCGCGGCCGCGCCCGGCGCGCCGTCGCGGGCGCGATCGCCGCGATCGCCGCGGTCGCCGCGGTCGCCGCGATCGCCGCGGTCGTCGCCATCACCCCGATCACCCCGATCGCCGCGGTCGCCGCGGTCGCCGCGGTCCGAGCCCACCTCGGCCGCCGCGGCGCTCGCGTCCGCCCTGGCGCGCGCGCTGGCCGCCTCGTCCCCCGCCGGCACCGTCGCGCCCTCGTGGCTGCGCGCCAGCGCCACGATGGCGACGGCGATGGCCAGCCCACCGACGGCGGCCAGCGCGGCGGGCCGGGTCGCTCGCCAGCGCCAGAATTTCCATCCCGGCGGCGGCGCATCCGGCTCGTCGTTGCACGCGCGGCGGATCTCTCGCGCCATCGCATCCCAGTCGGGCTCGGCGCTGGCGAGGCGCGGCTCGGCCGCGCGCACCTCGGCCAGCGCGCGCGCGATCTGGTCGAGCTCGGCCCGCGCCGCCGGATGCGCGGCGACGTACGCCTCCACCCTCGCGGCCTCCTCGGGGTCCAGCCCACCGGCGGCGTGCGCCGCGAGCAGCTCGGCCGGCTCCGCGCTCCTGCCACGCCGCCTCACGGCGTGCCTCCGCCCATGATGGTCCGCAGCCGCTTGACCGCGTGGTGGAAGTTCACCTTCGCCGAGTTCTCGGTGCAGCCGGCCAGCTCCGCCACCTCGCGAAACGGCAGCTCGTCGTAGATGCGCAGCTCCAGCACCATGCGCTGCTTGGGCGGCAGCTCGGCGATGGCGTCGCGCAGGAGCGCGCCGCGCTCGCGGTCGATGAGGGCGCGCTCGCCGCCGGACGCCGGCGCGGCCAGCGCCTCGCCCAGCTCGGGCCGCATCTCCTCGCGCTTGCGGTCGCGCAGGTGGTTGAGGCAGAGATTGATCGCGATGCGATAGAGCCAGGTGCGAAAGCTGGAGTCGGCCCGAAAACCGGCCAGCGCGCCGTAGGCCTTGACCATCGCGCGCTGGGCCAGGTCCTTGGCGTCGGCCTCGACCCGCACGTAGCGCAGCGCGAGATAGTAGAGCGGCCGCTGGTAGCGCCGCACCAGCTCGTCGAACGCGCTGCGATCGCCCGCCCGGTAGCGCTCGATCAGCGCCGCGTCGCGCTCGGCCACCGCCGCGGCCACCCCGTCTCGCTCCTCCCTCCGCGCGCGCGGCTCGGCCAGCTTTCGCATGTCGAGGGGCACTGCCAGGGCGACACTCATGCTCGGGGAAGGAGACCCGCGGCTTGCGGGGCCGGTTAAGCGCGCGTACTCTGCGTCTTCAACTGCCGGAAAGGTTATCAAAATGCTGGACATTGCGCGCCTCGATGAGGTCCTGCGCAGAGGCGGCTCCGAGGTCGCCTCGCTGGTCGATCGCATGCGCGACGTCGACGGGCGCCGCCGCGCCGTGCAGCAGGGCCTCGATCAGCAGCGCTCCGAGCGCAACTCCGCCAACCAGCACATGGCCGGGCTCGACAAGAAGTCGCCCGAGTTCGGCGCCGCCCGCGACCAGCTGCGCGAGCTGTCCCAGCGCATCAAGACCGGCGAGGCAGAGCTCGGCCAGCTCGAGGCCGAGGCCGAGCGCATCCTCATGCTCATCCCCAACGCCCCGCACGCGTCGGTGCCGGTGGGTGGCGGCGAGGCCGACAACCAGGTCGTGTCGACCTGGGGAGAGCGGCCGGGCTTCGACTTCGCGCCTCGCCCGCACTGGGAGGTGGGCGAGGCGCTCGGCATCCTCGACTTCGAGGCGGCGGCGCGCATGTCGGGCGCGCGCTTCTGCGTCCTGCGCGGCGCCGGCGCCCGCCTGTCGCGCGCGCTGCTCTCCTTCATGATCGACTGCCACATCGAGCGCGGCTACACCGAGGTGTGGCCGCCGACGCTCCTGCGCCGCCACGCGCTCGAGGGCACCGGCCAGCTGCCCAAGTTCGAGGATGACGCGTTCAAGACCGCGGGCGAGAGCGAGTACTTCCTCGCGCCCACCGCCGAGGTCCCGCTGGTCAACCTCCACCGCGAGCAGATCCTCGATCCCGGCAGCCTCCCCATCCGCTACACGGCGTACACCGCCTGCTTTCGCGCCGAGGCCGGCAGCTACGGCAAGGACACGCGCGGCCTCATCCGCATGCACCAGTTCGACAAGATCGAGCTGGTCCAGCTCACCGAGCCGGAGGCGAGCTACGACGCCCTCGAGTCGCTGCGGCGCGATGCCGAGGAGATCCTGCAGCGCCTGGGCCTCCACTACCGGGTCTCGGCGCTGTGCACCGGTGACCTCGGCTTCGGCGCCAGCAAGAGCTACGACCTCGAGGTCTGGCTGCCCGGCCAGGACGCCTACCGCGAGATCTCGTCCTGCTCGAACTGCGAGGACTTCCAGGCCCGGCGGGCCAGGATCCGCTACCGCCCGGCGGCGGGAGAGAAGCCGCGCCTGGTCCACACGCTGAACGGGTCGGGCCTGGCCATCGGTCGCACGATCGTGGCGATCCTCGAGCAGTGCCAGCAGGCCGACGGCGCCGTCGCGATCCCGCCCGCCCTGCGCCCCTACATGGGCGGCCTCGAGCGCATCTCCGCTCCCGCCTGACGACGACGTGGCCAGCGCCCGGGGCGATCTGGTCGCGCGACCCGGTTTGCGGCGCGGTGATCGACCGTCGCGTCGGACGTGGCCAGCGCCCGAGTCGACGCGGTCGCCCCGTGGTTCCGTGACGCGGGCGCGGGTTTCCCTACCCGTCCGTGCGCGCGGGCGAGAGGTCGACCTGACGCGGCGCCGGCCGGGTACTCTCGACGTGGATGCGCGAGCAATCGCCGTCGAGACCCTCGGCCTTCGACGCGACCATCACGGCGGACCCGGCGGCGCGCGAGTCGGGCAGGCAGTGCCCCAAGTGCGGCGGGTGGTTCCCGGCCGACTACGCCGTCTGCCCGCGCGACGCGACGCCGCTCGGTCTGGTCGGCGCGGCGGCCGGCGCCGACCCGCTGCTCGGCGCGATCCTGGGCGGCTCGTACCGGCTGAGCAGCGTCCTCGGCGAGGGCGGGATGGCCCGACTCTACGAGGCCGAGCACCTCTTCCTCGACCGCCGCTACGCGGTCAAGGTGATCCACGAGCACCTGGCGCGGCGGCCGGAGCTTCTGGCCCGGTTCGAGCGCGAGGCGCGCGCGGCCAGCCGCATCCGTTCCGAGCACGTCGTCCAGGTGCTCGACCTCCAGCGCACGTCCGACGGGCGCCCGTGCATCGTGGCGGAGCTGCTCGACGGCGAGGACCTCCAGGACGCGCTGGCGCGCGGCGGCCCGATGACCGCCGCGGAGGCGATCCCGATCGTCCGCCAGATCTGCCGCGCCCTGGCCGCCGCTCACGCCGTCGGCGTCGTCCACCGCGACCTTAAGCCGTCGAACGTGTTCCTCGCGCGGCAGCCGGACGGAGCGCTCACCGCCAAGATCCTCGACTTCGGCGTCGCCAAGCTGACCGGCGACCGCGAGCTCACCAGCACCGGCGCGGTGGTCGGCACGCCGGCCTACATGGCGCCGGAGCAGGCGCAGCAGGCGGCCGAGGCCGGCCCGCTGGCCGACATCTACGCGGCCGGCGCCGTGCTCTACCGCATGGTGACCGGGCAGCTGCCCTACGGGCCGACCTCGGCGACCAACCCGCTCGTTCGCCTGCTCCACGAGGAGCCGGCTCGCCCGCGCGAGATCGTGGCGTCCATCCCGGCCGGCGTCGAGGCGGTCATCCAGCGGGCCATGGCGCGCGATCCGCGCGCCCGCCCGCAGAGCGCGCTGGAGCTGGAGGCAGAGCTCGCCGCGTTCGACGCCGTGCCCGTCGCCGTCGCGACCTCGACGCCCGGGTCGCTCGCCGGCGGATCGATCGCGTCGTCCACGGCCGCCGCGGCCGCCGCGGCGGCGTCCGGCGCCGTCGCCGACGAGATCGTCAAGTGGGCCCGGACGTCGCGGCCGCTGGCCATCGCGCTCATGGCGGGCGTCGCGGTCACCGCGGCGCTCTACCTGGCCGCGCTCCTCGGCGCCGGCCTCTCGGCCCTGCGTCCCGGCGCGGCCTTCAGCATCACCGAGCGCTGGCTGGTGGCGTCGTTCGCCGCGGCCGGCAGCGCGGGCCTGGTCGTGGCGCTCGCGCGCGGCTTTCGCCGCCGGTGGCCGAGCACGCCGGCCGTGCGCCAGCTCGACCAGCTGGCCGGCGGCTCGCTGCTGGCCGGGGTGGTCGCGCTCGGCGGGCTCGAGCTCGTCGTTCGCGGGGCGGGCTTCTTCCGCCCGGCGCTCGCGTCGTCGCCCCGGCTGGCGGCCGGGGTGCTGCTGCTCGCCGGCGCGGTGGCCGGCTTCGAGCTGTGGCGACGCGGCCGCGATTGAGGCGCGCGCAGGCCGCTGGTCTTGTGCCGAGAAGGCTTTACAAGCGGCGACCGATCCCTATACTCCCCCGAATGCTGAGCCTCCGGCGAGGTCCGGAGGAGTGGCCGAGTGGTCGAAGGCAGCGGTCTTGAAAACCGCCGAGCGCAAGCTCCGGGGGTTCGAATCCCTCCTCCTCCGCCAGTCACGAACGACTGATAACTGAATAGATGACGACACCAGACGGTGTGGCGAGCCGCGTCTGGAGAGGTGACCGAGAGGCCGAAGGTACCGGTTTGCTAAACCGGCGTGTGGGGTAAACCTGCACCGAGGGTTCGAATCCCTCCCTCTCCGCCAGACGCGCCGGGGCGTTAACCTGGATCCATAGCTCAATGGATAGAGCACCGGTCTACGGAACCGGGGGTTAGAGGTTCGAGTCCTCTTGGATCCGCCCGAGACAACCTCTCGCGATTCCGTGTTCGAGATGGAGATGCCCGTGTTCGAGCCCTTGTTGGAGGATGAAGCGCTCATGCGCGAGGCCCTGGCCGAGGCAACCAGGGCGGCGCGCGCCGGCGATGTGCCGGTCGGCGCTGTGGTGGTGCGCGACGGTCGCGTCATCGGCCGCGGGCACAACCGGCGGCAGGCGACCGCGGATCCGACGGCGCACGCCGAGATCCTCGCCCTGCGCGAGGCCAGCCAGGCGATCGGCAACTGGCGCGTGGAGGGCACGCTGGTCGTGACCCAGGAGCCGTGCCCGATGTGCGCCGGCGCGCTGGTCAACGCGCGCGTGGCCCGCCTCGTGTACGGATGCGTCAACCCGAAGGCGGGCGCGGTGGCGACGCTCTACGCGATCCCGACCGACGCGCGGCTCAACCACCGCGTGGAGGTGACCAGCGGGGTCCTGGCCGAGGAGTGCGGCGCGCTCCTGCGCGAGTTCTTCGAGGCCCTGCGCGTCGCCGACCGACGGTGAGTCTTCCTGGAGAGGTGTCCGAGAGGTCGAAGGTGCTTGATTCGAAATCAAGTGTGGGGCAACCCACCGGGGGTTCGAATCCCCCCCTCTCCGCTGCGCGGGCCATCACGCGATGCCCGCGCCGATTCCCGCGCGATGATCTCGGAGAGGTGACCGAGAGGCCGAAGGTGCACGATTGGAAATCGTGTGTATCGAAAGGTACCGCGGGTTCGAATCCCGCCCTCTCCGCTCAACCATCACGCGATCGCCACGCCGACCCATCCGACCTTGCGGGTGAGCTTCGATCCGATCCGATTCGATCTCGTCCGATTCGACGCGGCTCGACACGGCTCGCCCGTCGGAGGGCGCGACGATTCCCCGTCGGGAACCGTCGGCTGGTGACGTCTCGATTTGCGGTCCCGGGTGACGCAACGTCCGTGAACCCCGCCAGGCCCGGAAGGGAGCAACGGTAGCGGACCGAGCGGGTGCCTGGGGCCACCCTTTGCTATAACGGGGGCGACATCTTCGCCCCCGTTATTCTTTCCGGACCGCACGACTTCGGACCCGACCCGCCATGTCGTATCTCGTCCTCGCGCGCAAGTACCGTCCTCAGGCCTTCTCGGAGGTGGTCGGCCAGGAGCATGTGACCCGCACCCTGGCCAACGCCTTCCGCCACGGCCGGGTGCACCACGGCTTCCTTCTCTGCGGCCCGCGCGGCGTGGGCAAGACCACCCTCGCGCGTCTGCTCGGCAAGGCGCTCAACTGCGAGCAGGGCCCCACCGCCGAGCCGTGCGGCGTGTGCGAGCCCTGCGTGGCGATCGCGGGCGGCACCGCGGTCGACTACTACGAGATGGACGGCGCCTCCAACCGAGGCATCGACGCCATCCGCGAGCTGACCGACGCGGTCAAGTACCAGCCGGCGGCCATGCGCAAGAAGGTCTACGTCATCGACGAGGTCCACATGTTGACGACGGAGGCGTTCAACGCGCTGCTCAAGACGCTCGAGGAGCCGCCGCCGCACGTCACCTTCATCCTGGCCACGACCGAGCCGCACAAGGTGCCGGTCACTATCCTGTCGCGCTGCCAGCGCTACGACTTCAAGCTGGTCCCGGGCGCGCGGCTGGCCGCGCACCTGCGCGGCATCTTCGAGCGCGAGGAGTTCGCGGTCGAGCCGGCCGCCGTGGATCTCCTGGTCCGCGAATCGGGCGGGTCGGTGCGCGACGCGCTGTCGCTGGCCGATCAGGTCATCTCGTACGTCGGCGGTCAGGAGATCCGCGAGGCGCAGGTCGCCGAGGTGCTGGGTGTGGCCGACCGCGCGCTGGTGCGCTCGCTGGTCGAGTCGCTGGCCCGCGGCGACGCCGGCGCGGCGCTCGAGGTGGTCGATTCGGCGGTCGCGCGCGGCCTCGACGAGGTGCAGGTCGCGCGCGCGCTGACCCGCGTGCTCCACGACATCGCCGTGGCCCAGGTGGATGCGAAGATCATCGAGGGCTCGGCCGAGGAGCAGGCCGAGCTGGCCCGGCTGGGCCGCGAGCTCCAGCCCGAGCGAGTCCGGCTCATGTGCGACCGCATTATGCGCGCATGCCAGGACCTGGCCGACAGCCCCGAGCCGCGGATCGTGGTGGACCTGGCGCTCATCGATCTGGCCGCGCTCGACTCGGTGCCGCCCATCAGCGAGCTGGTCGATCGCCTGGTCGAGCTGGAGCGCCGGCTCGCGTCCGGCTCATCCGGCGGCCCCGGCGGCGGGTCGAAGCGCGCCGCGCCGGCCGCGCGTCCGCCCGCTCGCGCGGGCGCCGCCAGGTCACCGTCGGCTCCGCCCTCGCGCTCCGCGCCCACCCCCGAGCCGAGCGCGCCCACACCTCCCGCGACCGCGGCGTCCAAGCCGAGCACCGCGGCTCCGGGGTCGAAGCCGAGCACCGCGGCGCCGGGGTCGAAGCCGAGCACCGCGGCTCCGGGGTCGAAGCCGAGCACCGCGGCGAGCGACTCGGCGACCGCGGGCGCGAACCCTGCGTCGGCCGCGCCGGCGAGTCCGGCGCCGACACCGAGCCCGACACCGGGCACGCCGCCGTCCGCGAGCGCAACCGCGAGCGCGAGCCCGGCCCCGCTGGCAGGCTCGCCGTCGCGCCCGAGCCCGGTTGCGAGCGCGCCCGAGGCCGCGAGTCCGGTCGCCAGGCCGAGCCCGGTTGCGAGCGCGCCCGAGGCCACGAGTGCGAGCCCGGCCGCCAGGCCGAGCCCGGCTGCGAGCGCACCGGAGCCCGCGCCCGCGAGCGCGAGCCCCGCACCGAAGGCCGTGGTGGCGAGCCCGGCGATCGCGGCGCCGAGCCCGGCCGCGATCGCGTCGCCGGCGCCGGCGGCGGTCCCGACACCGACGGAGACCGCGGCGGGAAGCGGCAAGCTGTCCGCGCCGCGCGATCCGCTGCGCGCGTGGGCCGACGTCATGGCCGCGCTCGAGTCCGCCCGCGAGCTGACCCTGCTCGGCTGGTACGAGCACGCGGTCGTCCTCAAGTGGGACGCGGCCAGCATCGAGCTCGGCTTTCCGGCCGGCGCCATCGTGGGCGACATGGCCAGCGAGCCGCGCAACGTGGAGGCTCTGCGCGCCTTCCTCGGCCAGCACCTGGGCGCGCCGGTCACCCTGACGGTGCGCGTCCTCAGCGCGGCCGAGCGCGGCGCGGCCGATTCGGCCCGCTCGATCGTCGAGGCCGAGGCCGACCGCCGCCGCGAGGAGTCGGCCAGCCGCAGCCGCGAGGCCCGCGAGCATCCGGTGACGAAGATGGTGCTCGACACCTTCGGTGCCAGCATCGAGGAGATCAAGACCGATGTCTGACTTCAAGCTGCCCGACCTCGACGGCCTCATGCAGGCCGCGCAGAAGATCCAGGGCGACGTCGCGCGCATGCAGGAAGAGCTCGTCCACCGGACGTGCGACGCGTCGGCCGGCGGCGGCATGGTCACCGCCACCGTCAACGGCCACTACGACCTGGTCGCGCTGGTCATCGACAAGCAGGTCGTGGATCCCAGCGACGTGTCGATGCTGCAGGACCTGGTGCTGGCGGCGGTCAACCAGGCCGTGGCCAAGATGCGCAGTCTGGCCCAGTCCGAGATGGCCAAGCTGACCGGCGGCCTCAACATCCCCGGCCTGGGCGGCCCGTAGTCGCCCGCTCGTGTCCGATCCGATCCAGCGCCTCGTGCGCGAGCTGGCCCGCCTGCCCGGAGTGGGTGAGCGCACCGCCACTCGCCTCGCCTTTCACCTGGTGCGCCGCCCCGAGTCGCAGGTGCGCGAGCTGGCCGCCGCGCTCCTCGATGTGGTCGACAAGATCCATCTGTGCTCGGTGTGCGCGAACCTGACCGACCGCGACCCGTGCCGCATGTGCGCCGACGCTCGCCGCGATCCGGCCACCATCTGCGTGGTGGCCACACCGGCCGAGCTCCTGGCCATCGACCGGGCGGGGCACTACACCGGCAGGTACCACGTCCTGCACGGACTCCTGTCGCCCCTCGACGGGGTCGGGCCCGAGGACCTGCGCATCGCCGAGCTTCTGCGCCGGATCGAGCCGCCCGGCGCCGAGGGGCAGGACACCGCGCGGGTGCAGGAGGTCATCGTCGCGACCAGCGCCAGCGTCGAGGGCGAGGCGACGGCGCTCTATCTGGCGAGACTCATCAAGCCACTCGGCGTCTCGGTCACCCGGATCGCGAGCGGGATCCCCGTCGGCGGCGAGCTCGAGTACTCCGACCAGGCGACCATCGCACGCGCACTGGCCGGGCGCTCGCCCCTGTGATCGGGCGGGCCAGCCGGTTTTTCAGCGCCAGCGCGCGGCATAGAACCCCGGAAAGCTTGAAAGAATCCCGTCGTCTCTGATAGGGTGGCCGACACCTGGGTCGAGCTCTCGCCGGGAACTGCGGCCTCGCCTGGGTTCTGGAGCCTCGCCGGATGACCAATCAGCTCGTCATGTACGAAGAGGAGCTCCAGCAGATCAACACGGTCTGCGAGCAGCTCCATCGCGATTCGAACGGCAAGGCCGTGCTCGTCATCGACAAGAACGGCCAGCCGATCGCCACCGCCGGAGAGGTCGACGCGCTCGACGTCACCTCGCTCTCGTCGCTGACCGCCGGCAACGTGGCGGCGACCGGCGGCATCGCCAGCCTCCTCGCCGAGAAGGAGTTCGCCGGTCAGTTCCACGAGGGAGAGAAGACCAACGTCCACATCTCCATCGTCGCAGGCCGCGTCATCCTGGTGGTTCTGTTCGACGGGAGGTCGTCGCTCGGCCTCGTGCGCCTGCGGGTCAAGCGCGCCTCGGTCGAGCTCGCGCGCATCCTCGACGACCTCGTGCGCAAGAGCCAGTCGGCGGCCGCGCCGTCGATCCTGGCCGAGATCACCGACGACGACATCGAGAACCTGTTCAACGACTAGTCCCCGGCCATGAGCTTCATCAACTACGCCCAGCGCGAGATCAACTGCAAGATCGTCTATTACGGGCCGGGTCTGTGCGGGAAGACGACCAACCTCCAGTACATCTACAACAAGACCAACCCCGAGGCGAAGGGCAAGATGATCTCCCTCGCCACCGAGACCGAGCGCACCCTGTTCTTCGATTTCCTGCCTCTCTCGCTCGGCGAGATCCGTGGGTTTCGCACTCGCTTCCACCTCTACACCGTGCCCGGCCAGGTCTTCTACGACGCCAGCCGCAAGCTCATCCTCAAGGGTGTGGACGGCGTCGTGTTCGTGGCCGACTCGCAGATCGAGCGCATGGAGGCGAACATCGAGTCGTTCGAGAACCTGCGCGACAACCTGCAGGAGCAGGGATACAGCCTGGACAAGATCCCGTACGTCGTGCAGTACAACAAGCGGGACCTCCCCAACGCGGCTCCGATCACCGAGCTCGAAGAGGTCTGCAACCCCAAGCGGGTGGCGAGCTTCGAGGCGGTGGCGACCAAGGGCGTGGGCGTGTTCGACACGCTCAAGGCGGTCGCCAAGCTGGTTCTGACCGAGCTCAAGCGGGGTGGATAAGGAGGGGGCCTTGGGCGCGACCGATCGTCCGATTTTCCGCACAGACCTGGTCTCGCGGCCGGTCGAGGACGCGGGCCACCGTTTCATCGAGGTCACCGACCCCGACTCGGGGGACTCGTTCCGCTTCTACGAGGTCGAGTATGCGATCGCCTGCGCCATGGACGGCGAACGCGACGTCGACGGACTGGCCGACTGGGCCAAGATCGAGCTCGGCCTCGACCCCACCGCCGACGAGCTGAAGACGGTCATCAGCACGCTGGCCGACCTCGGCTATCTCGACAACGGGCTGCCGCGCGTGGCCGAGCCGCTGCCGCTCGAGCGACCGCCGCCGGCCGGCCGCACGGCCGTGTCGCCGCCGGGGCCGGCGCTCGGGCCGTCGCCGTTCGACTTCGGAGCCCCCGTCGCGACGCCGATCGGGGGCGAGGCGGCGCGCGGGGTGCGCGACCTGTCGACCGACCTCAGCGAGCACATCCCGGTCCGCAAGGCGGACGTGCAGGAGGCGGTGCGCCAGTCGCGCTCCATCCACGCACCGACCTTGCCGCCGAGCGAGGTCGACGAGGACGAGTTCGACGAGCAGCAGACGCCGGTGCCGATGACGCCGTCGCGCGCGCCCGCGGCGGCCGCGGCCGGTGCCGATCCGTTCACCGCCGCGCGCCGGGGCGTGGAGCCGGCGGCGCCGTCGATGAACCCGGCGCTGCAGAAGACCCTCATGGGCACCGGGGTGCCGTCCGCCGCGCCGGGCTCCGGAGGATTCGGCGCCCGGACCCCGACCCCGCCGCCCCTGGTGCTGCCGGACAAGCCGGAGCCGGGCGCCTTCGTGGGAGCAGCGGCGGCGGCAGCAGCGCAGGGGCACGGTCGGCCCACGGCGGCGGCGCGCCCGGCCGCCATGCCGCGCGAGGCGAAGTGGTCGCCGGGCAAGGGGCCGTCGGAGAGCCCGATCGTGACGCCGCCGCGCCCGGCCGGGTTTCTGCCCTACCTGGTCGTGCTGCTGCTGATCGGTGCGCTGGGCGCCGCGGCCTACTGGTGGTTCTTCGTCCGCGAAGCAGAGGGGGCGGGACAGGGCGTGCGGACCATGAGCGAGTCGCCGCCGGTCGCGCCGAGCGCGGTCGCGCCCACCGGGGCCGGGCCGAGTGCCGCCGCGCCGAGTGCCGCCGCGCCGAGTGCCGCCGCGCCCGGTGGCGCCGCGGCGAGCGCGCCAGCGCCCGGTGGCGCCGCGGCGAGCGCGCCAGCGCCGGAGCCGGAGCCGGCCGAGATGACGGCCACGCTCGAGGCGGGCCCGGCCCAGGAGCAAGAGGTGCGCGCGCCCAAGGCGGGGCGCATCGCGTGGATCGCGCCGTCTGGTGGCGAGGTCAGCGAGGGCGCGCCGGTGGCCAAGTTCGACGGCTACCAGCCGGTCGAGTACTCGGTCAAGGAAGCGCAGGACTCCCAGCGCGGCTACCAGGAGAAGCTCGACCAGGCGACGGCCAAGGGCGACAAGGACGCCATGAAGACGGCCGAGGGCAACGTCAAGCGCAAGCAGCGCGACATCGATCGCCACACGGAGGAGCTGGCCGACTTCGTGATCAAGGCGCCGTTCGGCGGCGTGGTCGAGCCCTCGGTCAAGCCGCGCGCCACGGTCAAGCAGGACGAGCCGGTGGCCAAGATCCTGGCCCAGTCATCGCCGCGCGCCACCTTCACCCTGCCGCCAGGCGCCGCTCCGGCTGGTGCCGAGGTCCACGTCGTCTCGAAATCGGATCCGAGCCTCAGCGCGACCTGCAAGGTCGACAAGTCCGATCCCGGCAAGCTCGTCGTGTCCTGCCCGACCGACAGCGGCCTGGCCTCCGGCACGACGGTCGTGCTGAAGCCCTAGATCGGCCTCGGACCTCTCGTCGAGGTCGCGTCGACGTGACGTCGACGTCAACGTGGTCGTGATCGTGATCGTGGACGTTGACGGCGCCGGCGCCGTGGAGGTAGACGCCACCTTTGTCGTCGGTTCGCCGTGGCGTCCGCGCGTCGGTTGGACTCGTCAACCTGATCCGACAATGGTGGTGCCTACGTCCACGGCGCCGGCGCCGTCAACGTCCACGGACCAGGTCAACGACCAAGTCAACGACCTTGTGGACGTCGACGCAGCAGGTCATCTGTGGCGCAGGGCTGGATCTGGTCTAGATCGGCTTCCAGCTCTTCACGTCCAGGTAGGCGCCCGACATGCCGATGCCGAAGGCGTCCTTGTCGATCGCGCCCTCGATCTGCACGCGCAGGCCCTCCTTGCACAGCGCGTCGGCCGCGCCGCGCAGCTGGTAGTGCTCGCCGTCGTCGGCCACGAGCTCCCAGAAGCCGCCCTCGAGGTCGTTCTTCCTCACCGTTCCGTGGAACTTCGCCATCGTGTCCCGTCTCCGCTGGTTTCTAGAGTGATAGGTCGGTGAAGCTGCCCGTGCAAGGCGAGCCGACCAGGAGGCGCATGGCGCGCCGCCGCGGGTAGAGCACCATCGAGCATGTCGTCGAGTAGTAGGGCCCGTGGCGGCACAGGGTGTGATCGTCGCCGGGGCCGCCCGCCTCTCCGTGGTCGGCGAGGATGGCGGACAGATCGCGGTCGGTGGCCGCGCCGATCGCCGCCAGCAGCGACTCGGCCCGGCCGAGGCGCCGCTCGCTCGACTCCTGCACGCGGCGCCCGCGCAGCTCGGCCGGCCACACCCAGCGCGGGATGCGCGCCTCGCGCGGCACGTCGCGCGCCGCCATCTCCTCGGTGACGGCGTGGTTGGCGTGGACCAGCGCGTCGCCGCGCCGGACGGTGAACATGTCGGGCGCCAGCTCGACCGAGGCGATGTCGCCATCGGCGTCGGCCAGCATGAGCAGCGCGCCGCCAGCGCGCGGGCGGGCGCGCAGCGCCGCCAGGGCCTCGCCGACCGAGCGGCAGTTCTCGAGCAGCTCCTGCACCAGCACCGTGATGCTGATGCGCGCGCGCGAGCGGCCGCGAAAATGGCCGTAGTTGTAGGCGACCGCGAGCCCGTGCTGGTTCACGCCGTCATGGCACCCGGGCAGGGGGGCCTTGGTGACCTCGAGCGAGGCCACCCGGCCGGCGGCGCGCGGCCGGCTCTGCCGCGTCAGGTGCACCGCGTTCGAGGCGGGCGGGTAGTCGAAGTTCTTGGCGATCATCGGCTCGCCGGTGGCGCTGCGCCCGCGCGTCACGGCCACCGCCGTGCACGCGGCCGGCGGCGGCATGGTGTAGACGCCGCGGTTGAGCGTGAGCTCGACCATGGGCGCCACGAACAGGAGGTGCACCGGCACCCCTCCCCCCTCGGCGATGCCGATCATGCGCTCGAGGTGCTCGGGGTAGGCGCGCACGAAGTCGCCCGTCATGAGCCGCCGGCCGACCAGGCCGAGCGCCGCCGTGAGGGACGGCGTGACCCGCCCGAGCGCGGCGGCCAGGCGGCCCCGATCGGGCAGCGCGAGGGCCAGCAGCACCTCCTCGATGCGCGCCAGCTCCGCGCGGCAGGCGGCGCCCTGATCGCGCCCCATGGCGCGGTGATCGCCGCGGCACTCGACGACCTCCGCCGCCGCGGACCGCTGGGCGCTGGCCGGCGGGGTCATCCCGTCAGCATAGCTCAATAGGTGA
>DATFRY010000031.1:0-28541 GCA_035262925.1 Kofleriaceae bacterium
ACCTGAGCATACCGCCGTTGGCGCGCAAGCTCGAGGTCGAAGCGAAGCCTCGCGACAAGGCGTTGGAGCCGGGCGGCGAAACGATAGTCGAGCTCACCGTCAAAGACGCCTCGGGCCGCGCCGTAGCGGGCGGCGAGGCCGCCGTCGTCGTGGTCGACGAGGCGGTGCTGGCGCTGACCGACTACAAGACTCCCGATCCGCTGTCCGCCTTCTACGCGCCGCGCCCGCCGGGCGCCAGCGACTATCACCTCCGCCAGTACGTCACGCTCGCGCGGCCCGACGTCGACTCGCTCGCGCGCGCCGACGGCGGCGGCGCCGACAAGGACGGCGACGCGATGCCCGCCCCGCCGCCCGCGGCCGAGCCGGCGCCCGAGCAGAGCCGGGCCTCGAGCGGAGTCGAGGGCGGCGTGGCCGGCGGCGTGGTGGGCGGCGTGGTGGGCGGCGGCGCCCCCGGCGGCCGCGCGCGGCGCGCGCAGCCGATGGAGAAGGCCAAGAAGGAGGCCGCGGCCTACGACGAGGAGGAGCAGAAGTCGGACGCCACCGCGCGCGTGCCGGCCACGCCGATCGCGGTGCGCAAGCAGTTCGGCGCGCTGGCGGTGTTCGCGCCGCAGGTCAGGACCGACGCCGCCGGGCGCGCCTCGGTCGCGGTCAAGGTGCCCGACAACCTGACCCGCTACCGCATCATGGTGGCGGCGGTGTCGGGCGAGAAGCAGTTCGGCTCCGGCGAGGCCAACCTCACCGCGCGCATGCCGCTCATGGTGCGCCCGTCGCCGCCGCGCTTCCTCAACTTCGGCGACGTGTTCGAGCTGCCGGTCGTGCTGCAGAACCAGACCGACCGCGCCATGGCGGTCAAGCTGGCCGTGCGCGCCACCAACGCCGCCCTCACCGCCGGATCGGGCCGCCAGGTCACCGTGCCGCCCAATGACCGCGTCGAGGTGCGCCTGCCCGCGGCAGCCGAGATGGCGGGCACGGCGCGCTTCCAGATCGCCGCCGCCTCGGGCCGCGTCAGCGACGCCGCCGAGTTCGCCCTGCCGGTGTGGACGCCGGCCACCACCGAGGCGTTCGCGGTCTACGGCGAGATCGACGACGGCGCCATCCGGCAGAAGGTCGCGATGCCGAGCGACGCGGTCACCCAGTTCGGCGGCCTCGAGGTCTCGACCTCGTCCACCCAGCTGCAGGCGCTGACCGACGCCGTCCTCTACCTGGTCTCGTATCCCTACGACTGCGCCGAGCAGGTATCGAGCCGCATGCTGGCCATCGCCGCGCTGCGCGACGTCCTGACCGCGTTCCACGCCGACGGGCTGCCCGCGCCGAAGGAGCTCGAGCGCACCGTCGGCCGCGACGTCGAGAAGCTGCGCGCGCTGCAGAACCCCGACGGCGGCTTCGCCTTCTGGGTGCGGGGCTACGAGTCGTGGCCGTATCTCTCCATCCACGGCGGCCACGCCCTCGTGCGCGCCAAGGAGAAGGGCTACGAGGTGCCGGCCGGGATGATCGAGCGCAACCGCGAGTACCTGCGCACCATCGAGCAGCACCTGCCCTGGTACTACCCGCCCGACGTCAAGCGCACCCTGCGCTCCTACGCGCTCTACGTGCGCAAGCGCATGGGCGACCGCGACGTGGCCGAGGCCCACCGCATCCTGCGCGAGGCGGGCGGGGCCGGCAAGCTGCCGCTCGAGGCGGTGGGCTGGCTCTACGCCACCATGACCGGCGACGCCGGCTCGCGCGAGGAGCTGGCGACCATCCGCAAGCTGCTCGACAACCGGGCCACCGAGACGGCGGCCACGGCCCACTTCGCCACCAGCTACAAGGACGGCGGCCACCTCCTGCTCGAGTCGGACCGGCGCGCCGACGGCATCCTGCTCGAGGCGCTCATCGATGATCAGCCGAAGAGCGACCTCATCCCCAAGCTGGTGCGCGGCCTGCTCGCGCACCGCACGGCCGGTCACTGGATGAACACGCAGGAGAACGCGTTCGTGCTCCTCGCCATGGACCGCTACTTCCGGGCCTACGAGAAGGTGACGCCCGACTTCGTGGCCCGCGCCTGGCTGGGCGACGGCTACGCCGGCGACCACCGCTTCAAGGGCCGCCAGACCGAGCAGCAGCAGATCGACGTGCCGATGAGCTACCTGGCGAAGATGCGCGGCGCCCAGGACCTGATCCTCCAGAAGGACGGCAAGGGCCGGCTCTACTACCGCATCGGCATGACCTACGCCCCGCGCTCGCTCTGGCTCGCCCCCGACGACCACGGCTTCGCGGTCGAGCGCGTCTACGAGCCGGTCGACGATCCGAAGGACGTCGTGCGCCAGAAGGACGGCACCTGGCACTTCAAGGCGGGTGCCAAGGTCCGCGTCCGCCTGACCATGGTGGCCGAGAGCCGCCGCTACCACGTGGCGCTGGTCGACCCGATGCCCGCCGGGCTCGAGCCGATGAACCCCGCCCTCGCCGTCACCGGCGCCATCCCGCAGGACCCCAAGCAGCGGGGCGGCGACGAGTGGTGGTGGTGGACCCGCACCTGGTACGAGCACCAGAACATGCGCGACGAGCGCGTCGAGGCCTTCGCCTCCCTCCTCTGGGAGGGCGTGCACGAGTACACCTACGTCGCCCGCGCCACCACCCCCGGCCGCTTCATCGTCCCCCCCACCCGCGCCGAGGAGATGTACTTCCCCGAGACCTTCGGCCGGAGCGGGTCGGACAAGGTGATCGTGGAGTAGCGATCACGGTCCGGCCTGCTGGCAGGGCTGCCATGCGGGGTCGCTGTCCACCCCGCTGGTCGTCAGATTCTGGTCGCCCGTTCCGTCGATGCTGGCAACGTGCACATCCGTGCCAATCCCGGCGGCGTTTTGAGTCCAGGCGATGCGGGTACCATCGGGAGAGACGGCTGGATCGCCGTCCTCCCCCTCCTCGAAGGTGAGCTGCTGCTGGTCGGATCCGTCGGAGCTCATCGAGTAGAGGTCGGACTCGAAGGTGCCCAGCAGGAGCTGGAACGTCGAGATCGTCTGTCGCTGGTAGACAACTCTGGACCCGTCTGGCGTGAACACAGCGTCGCGCTCCGCTTCCGGTGTGCTCGTGAGGTTCTGCGGGCTCGATCCGATGGCCGCCATGACCCACAGGTCCTCGTTTCCGCTCCGGAAGGACCGAAAAAGGATCCGGGCGCCATCGCGAGACCATGTGGGGACATCGTCGTCGGATGGGTCGTAAGTGCGGTTCGCCTCGTCCGAGCCGTCGCTGCGCATGGTGTAGATCTCGCGGTTTCCGTCGCGTTCCGTCCCGAACGCCAGCTTCGAGCCGTCGGGCGACCACGAGTACCGAAGTGCTCCCGCCGTGGTCAGCTGCGCCGGTGCTCCCCCGGACGCGTCGACGACCCACAGATTGATGGTGCCACCATCGTTTCGCACGAACGCCACCCGGTCTCCGTCCGGTGACCACTGCGGGTCGTCGTCGTTCGGCCCATCGGTCAGCTGGAGCGGATCGCTGCCGTCGGCGTTCATGGTCCAGACTCCTGAATCGCGGACGAACGCGATGCGGGCACCGTCCGGTGACCAGCGCGGAGCGCGATCGGTGGATGTGCTCTGCGACAGGTTCGTCTGGTTCTGGCCGTCGGCATCGCTCAGGTAGATCTGCGCGTTCGTGTCCCGGAGGGATACGAACACCAGGCGGGTCACGCACGAGGTGTCGGCATCGCCGTCGCCGCCAGCATCCCGCGCGCCGCCGCCCGTTTCGGCGTCGGCGTCGCCGGCTCCGGCATCGGCGTGTGGATCCGGGATGCACGTGCGGCCGACGCCCTCCGAGGCCGGGTAGTCGCCGTTCAGGTCACAGAACGGTCGATCCGGATCCGTGCAGCGAGTGTCCTCGTCGCAGTAGAGCGGATCGGCGGTGCACGCGCAGAGGAGGAGCGGGAGCACGCCGGCAGCCAGGAGCCAGTTCTCGAATAGACGGGCTGTCATTCCATGCTTATCGGACCGACCCGGTCAGATGTTGTCAAGCAAGGCACCTCCGGTCTCCCGCGAGGTCGCGCGCGAGAACGGGCGCGGGACGTGGCGTACAATGCGCGGTCCCGCCGATGACTGACAGCCAGGACAGAGAGTCCGCCTCCGGCCCCTTCGTCCCCGCGTCGAGCTCGCTGCCCGAGATCACCGCGTCGACCTTGATCCTGGGCGGCGTGCTCGCGGTGCTCATGGCGGGCGCGAACGCCTATCTCGGTCTGTTCGCCAGCACCACCATCTCGGCGTCGATCCCGGCCGCGATCGTGTCGATGGCGGTGCTGCGGCTGGTGGGCGGCAACATCCTCCAGAACAACGCCGTGCAGACGGCGGCGACCAGCGGGGAGGCGCTCGCCGGCGGCGCCATCTTCACCATCCCGGCGCTGGTCCTGCTCGGCACCTGGACGCGCTTCCACTACTGGGAGTCGACGGTGCTGGCGCTGTTCGGCGGCGTGCTCGGCGTCCTCTTCACCATCCCGATGCGCCGCGCGATGATCGTCGAGCAGCCGCTCCGCTTCCCGGAGGGCGTGGCCACGGCCGAGGTGCTCAAGGCGGGCCACCGCGGCGGCGGTGGCGCGGGCGCCCTCGCGATGGCGGCGGTGGTCGGCGGCGCGCTCAAGCTCTGCTCGACCGGCCTGCACCTCTGGCGGGAGACCGCCGCGATCACCATCCGCATCGGCGACGCGCTGTTCTATGGCGGCATCTCCATGTCGCCGGCGCTCATCGCGGTCGGCTTCATCGTCGGGCTCAACATCGGCGTCCTGGTCTTTCTCGGCGGCGTCGCCAACTGGATGATCGCGATCCCGCTCTACTCGGCCCTGGGCGCTCCGGTTCCCGGCGCCGATTCGATGCGCGGGGTCGAGCTGGCCGCCGCGATCTGGAGCGGCCAGACGCGCTACATCGGCGTGGGCGCGATGCTGGTCGGCGGGCTGTGGGCGCTCATCAGCCTCGCGCCCAGCCTGGTGCGCGGGATCCGCGCCAGCCTCGAGGCCCACGCGGCCGCGCGCAGCGACCCGCAGCGCCGGCTGCCGCGCACCGAGCGCGACCTGCCGGCCCAGCTGGTGCTCGGGCTGTCGATCGTCTCGCTCCTGCCGCTCACCGTCATCTTCTACCGCTTCAGCCACAGCGTCGGGCTGGCCGCGTTCATGGCGGTGTTCGTGGTCGTGGCCGGCTTCCTCTTCTGCGCGGTGGCCTCGTACATGGCCGGCCTGGTCGGCTCGTCGAACAACCCCATCTCCGGCGTGACCATCGCGACGATCCTGAGCGCCGCGCTCCTGCTCAAGCTGCTCGGCCTCGACGCGAGGATCGGGCCGCCGATCGCCATCTTCATCGGCGCCGCCGTGTGCTGTGCGGCCGCGATCGGCGGCGACACCATGCAGGACCTCAAGGCCGGCCACATCCTGGGCTCGACGCCGTACAAGCAGCAGATCATGCAGGCGGTCGGCGTGGTGGCGTCCTGCTTCGTGATGGCGCCGGTCCTCAACCTCCTCAACGACGCCTACGTGATCGGATCGCCGAAGCTGGTGGCGGCGCAGGCGGGCCTCATGACCGCGGTGGCGCGCGGCATCTTCGAGGGCGACCTGCCGTGGACGATGGTCGCCGTCGGTGGCGGCGTCGCCGTCGCCGTGATCGCCTTCGACCTGTGGCTGGCCTCGCGCAAGTCGACGTTCCGCACGCCGGTCCTGGCCCTCGCCGTCGGCATCTACCTGCCGTTCGAGCTGTCGACGCCCATCTTCCTCGGCGCCCTGGTCGCAAAAGCTGCGTCCCGAAAAGTCAGCCAGGCGCGCGCCCGGTCGGAGTCGGGCGGCGGCCTGCTCTTCTCCGCCGGCGTCATCACCGGCGAGGCCCTGATGGGGATTGGCCTCGCCGTCCCCATCGTGGTGGCCGGGAATCCGGGGGTTCTGGCCCTGACGAGCGATCCACTCACATTTCCCGGCCTGCTCCTACTCGGCGCGGTCGTGTGGCTGCTCTACCGCGCCGCCACCCGAGATGTGACCGGTACTTGAGACCTACCGCCGGGCCCTGATACCTTCGTTCAGACCGGCTTGTGGAACCGGGCCCGAGCCGGAAGGAGCCCAGTACATGTTCTCGAGTCGAGTGTCGTTCCTCGTGGCGCTCAGCGCCGCGTCCCTCGTGATCGCTTGCGGCAGCGACACCAATGACGGCGGCGGCGGCGGTCCGTGCGACGGCGATCAAGCCGCACCCGAATGCGGGGCCACCTGCGACGACAGCACCCCGTGCGCGGCAGGCTTCTACTGCGGTACTGACGGCACCTGCACCGCGGAGTGCTCGGGTGCGGCCGAGGGCTGCGCCGACAACGAGGAGTGCAGCGCCGACGGGCACTGCGTCCCGAGCGGCTCGAGCGACGACGGCGCCGACGACAACGCCGGTGACGACAGCAGCGACGACGGCGGCGACGACAGCTGCCCCGCGGTCCAGGTCGCGCTGACGCCCGTGGTGCCGGACGTGGTGCTGCTCCTCGATCAGAGCTCGAGCATGGACGCCGATTTCCCCAACTCCGGCGATCCCTCGCGCTGGGACGCGATGAACCTCGCGCTCCTCGGCCCCGCCGGCAACGACGGGGTCCTGTTCCAGCTGCAGGACGTCCTCAACATGGGCGTCACGCTCTACACCTCGCACGCGGGCGGCGACGACCTCCCCGTCGGCGGGTGCCCGATCCTCCAGAACACGCCGCTCGCGGTGAGCAACGCCGGCGCGATCAAGGACGTGCTCGACGCGAACCTCCCCGACGATGACACGCCCACGGGACCGTCGATCGCCGCGGTGACGCCGACCTTCCCGCAGACCGACAACCCGCACGTCATCATCCTCGCCACCGACGGTCTGCCCGACACCTGCGAGGACGCCAACCCGGGCAACGCCGCTCCCCCGGGGGCCGCCATCACCCAGGCGCAGGCGAACGCGGTCACCGAGACCGCGACCCAGACCGCCTTCGAGGCCGGCATCCTGACCATCCCGCTCAGTGTCGCGCCGGACCAGGGCGCGATCGATCACCTGCAGAGAGTCGCCAACATCGGCGCCGGGCTCGCCCCCGACACGCTGCCGCCCGCGGCCGCGCCGGTCTTCCAGGCCAGCGACGCCGAGGAGATGGTCGACGCCTTCAACACCATCATCGGCGGCGTCCGCAGCTGCTCGATCGATCTGGAAGACCCGGTCGACCTCGATCGGGCCGACGAGGGCACCGTGATCCTCAACGGGACCGAGCTCACCTACGGCGACAACGCCGACTGGCACATGGTCGACGAGGACACCTTCGAGCTGCTCGGCGCCGCCTGCGACACGTACAAGAGCAACGCCCAGATCGACCTCTCGGCCGAGTTCCCCTGCGGCGTCGTGGTCGACGTCGACTGATCGGGGCGAGGTCGCGGTCGATCAGGACGCGGGCGGCACCTCGGTCGGCGCGCCGATGAAGCGCAGGCCGGCGAGGTGCTGCTCGTCGTCGTCGGTGACCCACGAGACCTGCACGGCGCACTCGTAGATCCGGCCGCTGTCGGGGCTGGTGATGCGCAGGCTGCCGCGGTCGCCGACGGGAAGCGCCGCCGGGGTGACGGCGCAGACGCCGCCGGCGCTGAGGTTCAGGAGATCCACCGAGGAGAGCGCGGTGCCGATGCGCAGGGTGGCGCCGAGCTCGACCTCGCAGCGCGCGTGGCGACGGCGGCTGAACGCGCCCGACCCGTCGGGGTCCCCCGGGAAGGGTTCACGCCCGAGCAGTCGGTGCAGCGCGCCGAGGCGGCTGCGCGCCGGACTGTCGAGCGCCCCGCCCTCCGTCTTGCGCCGGGCGAGGAGGTTTCGGTACTCGAACACGAGCTCGAAGAGGTGCTGCATGGAACCCTCTTTGTACGCATTGCATGGCGCGATCCATTTCCGGCTGCCGAAGAAAACCAGTCCATCGCCGGGAAAACGTGTGGGCCGCAACGCATGCGTGACAGAATTGACAACAACCAGGCGAACGTGGTGGGGGGCCGCGGCCGCCAGGGCGGCGGCTTTCGCGACAGCGCGTCACGGATAAAACGAGGATGCAGGCACCGGACCAGGCCGTGGTCGAGGCGCTCGACATGAGCGCGGACATCGCCACGGTCTGGCGCGCATGGACCGATCCGGGGTGGCTTGCCGGGTGGCTGGTGGAGCGCGCCGACGGTGCGATCACCCCCGGCGAGTCGGTCGCGTGGCGCTGGGACAGCCTCGGGCTGGAGCTCGGTCTGATCGTCGTCGACGTCGATCCGCCGCGCCGGCTCTCGCTGCGCGGCGGCGCGCCCGGGCGCCCGTCGCAGCTGCAGACCGTGACCCTGTCGGAGGCGGCCGCGGGCGGGACGCGCGTCGAGCTGACCCACGGAGGCTTCGCGCCCGGCCCCGCCGGTGAGGCCGAGCGCGCGGGCAGCGCCGCCGGATGGCGGGTGATGCTGCGCGTGCTTGCGCACTATCTGGCCGGCCGGGCCGGGCGGCCGCGCGAGGTCGTGTCGGCGATCGCGCCGGTGGCGGCGCCGCTCGCCGCGATCGGCCCCCTGCTTCACGATCCGGTCCGGCGCGCGGACTGGCTCACGGGCGGCGGCGCGGCCACGGCGCTCGCGCGCGAAGGCGAGCCGTTCGCGCTCGCGCTGCGCGGGGCCGCGCCGTGTGCTGCGGGCGGCACGGCGTACGCGCCGAGCGCCGCCGACCTCGCGGTGAGCGGCCGCGTGATCGCGCTCGCGCCGCCCTTCGAGCTCGCGCTCGGCTGGGACGAGGTCGACGGCGTCCTGATCCTGCGCGCCATCCAGGTGGCGGCCGGCCCGGGCGCGCCGGTGCTTGCCTGCGCGCAGGCGTGGAGCTGGGCGCCCGAGCGCGCGGCCTGGGCCTCCGCCCGCGCCGCGCTCGAGGCTGCGCTGGCCCGCCTCCTCCGCGCGGCCGGCGGTGGCGCCGCCGGATCCGCGTGAGTTGAGCTAAGCTGCGCGCCCATGCAGACCGCCGTCGTCACCGGCGCCGGGCGCGGGCTCGGGCGATTCATCGCCCGCGGCCTGGCCGGCAAGGGCTTCTCCGTGCTCGTCACCGACGTGGACGGTGCGTCGGCGCGGACCAGCGCCGCCGAGATCGGAGGCGGGGCCTGGGCCATGGAGCAGGACGTGCGCGACCCCGAATCGCACCGGCGCGTCGCCGCCGCCGCGGCCGAGCGCGGCGAGCTGGCCCTGTGGGTCAACAACGCGGGCGTGCTGCGCACGGCGGCCGCGTGGGAGCATCCCGACGAGGACGTGCGCCTGCACGTCGACGTCAACCTGCTCGGCCTGGTGTGGGGCTCGCGCGCCGCCGTCGACGCCATGCGCGGGAACGCGCGCGGCCACATCATCAACATCGCCTCGATGTCGTCGATCGTCCCGGCGCCCGGGCTGGCGGTCTACACCGCCACCAAGCACGCGGTGCTCGGCTTCTCGATCGCGCTCCAGGGCGACCTCCAGCACGCCGGCATCCCGATCCGGGTCAGCGCGGTCTGCCCCGACGCCATCGACACCGATCTCACGCGCAACGTGAAGGCGGACAGCGCCGCCGCGCTCCTGTTCAGCGCCGGCAAGCTGCTCCGCCCCGAGGACGTGGCCGAGACCGTGATCGACCTGGTCGACCGCCCGCGCCTCGTGATCGCGCGCCCGCGCGTCCGCGCCGTCCTGGCCCACATCGTCCGCCCCTTCCCCAGCACGGGGCTGCGCGTGCTGGAGCGCTTTCGCAGGATGGGCGAGCGCCACCAGCGGCGGTCGACCTGATCGGCGCGCGGCGCCGCTCGCGAATCGCGACCTACCGGTACCAGCGCAGGCGCAGGACGAAGCGGCGCCAGTCGGCCTCGAGGTGGGGCAGGTCCTGGCCGGTCAGCTCGAGGAGCGTGTTGAGGCCGGTGGGGTCGCTCTCGTAGGCGGCCGTGAACTCGGCGTAGTAGCGCGACAGGAGGCCCTTCTCCTGCAGGTAGTAGAGGAGGTAACGGGACACGGCGTAGTAGAGGCCGCTCGGGTCGCCGTAGAACTCGCCGGCGTCGGAGGCGAGGACCTGGGGCAGGCCCGGCGCGCTGCCCTGCTCGATGGCGTGCTGCAGCCCGGGCAGGCGCCAGTTGAGGAGGCCCACGATCGCGCCGTCGCGCTCGCCGGCCTGCTCGTACAGCGAGCCCATCCCCTCGTTGAACCAGGCCGGGCAGCGGGGGAAGTTGGCATCCATGTACGGGTGGACGATCTCGTGCACCAGGGTGCCGCCGCCGGTCGAGATGTCCATGATGAGCGCGTCGTGGCTGCTGTCGAAGTAGCCGTAGGGCGTGGTCGGCTCGTCGCCGAACAGCATGCGGGCGTGGCGCCGGTAGCTGTCCGGATCGCGGAACAGCCAGATCTCGAGGCCCGGGGCCGGGTCGCGCCCGAAGTAGGCCGCGCGCAGGCGCTCGACCGCCCAGCGCACGATGCTGGCGGCGCGCGCCTCGAGCACGCGCGGCGGCTCGTCACCGGCGATCACGAACGGCGGCTCGACCACCATGTGGAAGCCGCCGCGGATGCCGGCGCGCTCCAGCCGGCGGCGCATGCCGGCCAGGGCCGCCTGGTAGCGCGGGTCGTCGCCCGCCTCGCGGGCGCGCGACGGCGCGATGGCGATCGACTGGGTCGACGCCTCGATCGTGTGATGGCGCTCGCCGACCCCGCACGCCGAAAGCAGCGTGACGGCGAGCACGCTCACCGAAGTCACCGTCGACCAGACTCGTCTGCCCAGCCTCATCGCCGGCGCTTGCCCACCTCTTCCCCCGGAACGAAACGGCCTCTCTCTCTATATCACCGCCGCTCCGCCGCCGCCGTGGGTTTCGGAGAGCCCATGACCGGGCGCCGTCCCGGCGCGTCCGAATGGAGGCGCGCCTCACCCTGCACGGAGGCGCTCCGCGGAGGTCGACGGGGCGCCGGCCAGGTCGGCGGGGCGCCCGTCGAAGGCGATCGCGGAGCGCCCGCCCGGTCGAGGCCGGTCAGCACCAGGTCGCCCCCGCTGGGCCGTTGCGCTGCGGGATCAGCTCACGCGCCGGAAAGATCGGGAACCTCGATTCCCGCCCGGCGCGTGAATGACTCGATCCGCGAGTCGCGGGCGAGACGAGCCGCGCTCCGCGCGCGAACGTGAGTGGCTGTCTCGCTACATGTCTTTCGCTGAATGGCTATTTGCTGAACGCGACGTGCGGACCGCGCCCTGCGCTCCGCCGCGGAGATCCGGCTATCGCCGGACCATGCGCGCGATGAGCAGCCCGATGCCGACCCCGGCGGCGAGCGAACCGATGATCGCCAGCGGGTGGTCCTTGGTGAAGCCAACGGCTCGCCCGCCGACGTCGGCGGCGCGATCGCGAACACGGAAATAGGTGCGCTGGACCTCGTCGCCGACGGCGCGCGCGCCCTCCTCGACTCGATCGCGCAGCATCTCGCCTCCATTGCCATGTCTCATGTCGTCCTCCGGTGCTGAGCTGATGGCACGACCGAGGTTGCAGGCGCCATGCCCACCGGGTGACGGCGAAGTGCGCCGTCTTCGCTCACTTCCGCCTCCCCTGAACGGCACACCCTTGACACGGTGTGTCGCACCGCTACGGCGACGAGGGCGACGACCGCGCCTCGCCGTCGAGCTCGATGGCGTCGCCGACCGCCACCTCGCCGCCGGACAGCACGCGGCAGTTCACCCCGCGCAGCCGGCGCGCGCGATGCGGCTGGTAGTTCACCCACTGGAGCGCCTCGACGCCGTAGCGAGCCCGGAACTTCTTGCACCCGGCATGCGGATGCGCGGTGACCAGGAGCAGCGCGCCGCCCACCCTCAGCCGCGCGCCGGGCGGCAGGGCCGCCTCCGCGAGGTCGAAGTCGACGTGCAGGTTGTCGCCGCAGGCGTCGATCGGCGCGTGCCCGGCCGCGATCAGCTCGGCCACGCGCGCGCGGATGAGCGTGACCTGCTGGTCGAGGTCACGGCCCGGCTTGTGGAGCCAGCGATCCCCCTCGACCCCGCGCTCGGGCGTCACCAGGACGCGGTCCACACACTCGTGGACACCCTCGGCCGTGCGAACGCAGAGGAGCCGCACCGCCCCGCGCCCGCGCGGCTCGGGCGGCGACTCCAGCCACATCCGCTCCAGCTCGTCGAACGTCCTCACCCCCGGAAGTGAAGCGCGCCCGGTCGCACCGGGCAAGCTCAGGCGCGAGTCCAGAGCTCGATGCGATACCCGACCGCGGCGTCGCCCGCCCCCTCGCGCCCCTCGCCGAGCAGCGCCTCGCGCCGGAAGCGCGACGGGATGGGCGGGAAGAACGCATCGCACGCGTGGCGGGCCAGCACGCGGGTGAGGTAGATGCGGCGGCAGGTGTCGAGCGCGAGCGCGACCCGGTAGATCTGGGCTCCGCCGAGGACGAAGAGGCGCTCCACGTCGACCTGCGCGCGCGCCTGCTGCAGCGCCTG
The DNA here is from genome assembly GCA_035262925.1 of Kofleriaceae bacterium. Classification (GTDB taxonomy): domain Bacteria; phylum Myxococcota_A; class Polyangia; order Haliangiales; family Haliangiaceae; genus DATFRY01. The sequence continues at coordinate 12,399 of DATFRY010000031.1, forward strand.
GGGCAGGCTGCCGGCGCGCAGGACGCCCGGCGGCAGGGCCAGGTCGACCTGCCGCGAGATGACGGCGTTGAGCCGCCCGGGCAGCGGCCGCCACCTGTCCGGGATGGAGTCCCATGTGACGCGCCCCATGAGGACCGCGTTGCGCGTCCCCGGCACCTCGGTCTCGCTGGTGAGACGCTTGAGGTGAGCCAGGTCGGTCGGGAGGTGCCACGGCACCTTTCCGCCGGCGCCGATGCCGTCGTCCAGATCGGCGGCCACCACGATGTCGAACTCGATCTCCGACGGGCGGAGCGACGTCACACCGACACCTCGAACCTGATGAACGGGTGATGCACGTAGCCCTCGAGCACGACGTCGTCGAAGCGGATGTCGTCGACCGGGGCGCCGGGCGGAAGTCGCAGGCGGGGCAGCGGGTGCACCTGGCGCGACAGCTGCTCGCGCAGCCCCGCGATGTGGTTCACGTACACGTGCGCGTCGCCCAGCACGTGGATGAAGTGGCCCGGCGTGAGCCCGCACTCGTTGGCGATCATGTGGGTGAGGAGGGCGTAGCTCGCGATGTTGAACGGGACGCCGAGGGCCAGGTCCGCCGAGCGCTGGTAGAGCTGGCAGTCGAGCCTGCCCCGCTGCACGTAGAACTGGAACATGGTGTGGCAGGGGGGCAGCGCCATCCGGTCCAGCTCGGACACGTTCCAGGCGCTGACCAGGATGCGGCGCGATCCGGGATCGGTCTTGATGAGGTCGATGGCGCCCCTGATCTGATCGATGCCCGCCCCGTCGCGGCCCGGCCACCTGCGCCACTGGTATCCATAGATCGGCCCCAGCTCGCCGTCCTCGTCCGCCCACGCGTCCCAGATCGGCGTGTGCTGGGTCAGGTCGTCGCGGATGTTGGTCGAGCCGCGCAGGAACCAGAGGAGCTCGCGCACCACAGCCGCGAACAGGACCTTCTTGGTGGTGACCAGCGGGAAGCCCTCGCGCAGGTCGTAGCGGGCGGAGAGGCCGAACAGAGACAGCGTGCCGGTCCCGGTGCGATCGGCGCGCTCCTCGCCATGCTCGAGGACCTGGCGCACGAGGTCGAGGTATGGCTTCACGCGGTAGGTATAGCACTCGCGGGTGATGCCCCGAGCCGACGGGCGCCATCGCCGCGCGTCGACCTGCCAAGCCGCGCCGAGGCCGCGCAGCGCGGCCCGCTCAGCGCGGCGTCGCGCCCCAGGGCATGTCGGCGAGCAGCGCCTGGGCGCGGCGATCGATCCAGTCGTCGCGCTGCCCGGCGAGCGCGGCGCCGATCGCGCCGGCCAGCTCGCTCGCGCTCTCGAACCGGTCGCGCGCGGTCTTGGCCAGCCCGACGGCCAGCACGCTGTCGACCGGCCCCGGCAGCTCGGCCACGCTGCTCGGCTGCGGCGGCATCGAGTAGCAGACGTTGTAGAGCGTGGTGGGCAGGTCCTTGCCCGAGTAGGGCGGCCGCCCGGTGAGGCAGCGATACGCGATCGCGGCCAGCGCGTAGACGTCGGCCCGCGGGGTGACGCTCTCGCCGCGCGCCTGCTCCGGCGCCATGTAGGCCGGCGTCCCGACCACGCGCCCCTCGGTGAGCGTGCCGCTGTGCTGGGCCAGCTTGGACGCGCCGAAATCGAGGATCTTCCACATCGGCGCGGCGCCGGCGCGCTCGAGCAGGAACAGGTTCTGCGGCTTGATGTCGCGGTGGACGATGCCCTTGGCGCCCGCCTCGTCGAGGGCGCTGGCCACCTGGATGGCCAGGACCTGCATCTTGTCCGGCCCCAGGCGGCGGCGCCGGCGCAGGTGATGGGCCAGGTCGTGGCCGGTCAGGTACTCCATGACGAGGTACGGCAGGGCGGCGTCGTGCGGCGACGCGTCGAGCACGCGCACCACGTGGGGCGACTCGAGCGAGCTGGCCGCCTGCGCCTCGCGCAGGAAGCGCTCGATCGAGCCCGGGTGGAGCATCACGTTGGGGTGGAGCAGCTTGACCGCGGCGCGCGCGCCGGTGATCACGTCGCTGGCCTCGTACACCTCGCCCATCGCGCCGCGCCCGACCACCACGCCGAGCTTGTAGCTTCCGAGCACGCGGTCGGTGTGGCGGCCGGGCCCGCCGAGCTGCAGCACGCGGTCCAGGTCCTGGCGCACCTCCTGGAACATCGCCTCCCGCTGCTCGACCTGGCGGCGCGCCTGCAGCAGGCTGTCGATCGCGCGCAGGGTGCCGGTGCGGGTCGAGCGCGCGAGCGTGTGGGCGGTGAAGAACATGAACTGGAGCAGGATCTGGGTGACCAGGTGGACCTGGATGGGCAGCCCGGAGCCGGTGTACATGCCTGGGTCGGGCAGCGCGCGCGACAGGATGAGGATCGCCATGATCGCCTGCAGCCCGGCGCACAGGCCGTAGATGAGCACCGCGGCCGCCGAGTTCTGGCCGCGGCTGAAGAAGTAGATGCCGAGCACCACGATCGCCGGAGCGGCCGAGTTGACGCCCCAGTAGAGGATGGCGGTGTAGCCGGTCAGCGACGCGAGCACGGCCAGCGACACCACCACGTTCTGGCGGAAGCGCGCCGGGTCGCGCAGCTGGGTGTAGAGATAGGCGGCGCCGGCGATGTTGACCGCGAGCTCGGCCAGGAGGACGTTGCGGACCAGGAGGTTGCCGCCGAGGAACGGCAGCCCGATCATCGCGAAGAGGTCGATGAAGACGCAGAACAGCGCGAACATGCGCGTCCGCGCGACCTCCTCCTGGAACAGGGCCTCGACCGGCGACGACGCGGTGCGCGCCACCGAGCCCGGATCGGCCGACGGATGGGAGTCGCGGCGCGAGCGCATCTCGAGGGTCTCGGCGCGCGCGAGCGGCGGGATCACCGGCGGCGCGGGCACCGGGCCGTCATCGCTCGAGGGGCCGCGCGGCTCGACTGCCATGGCGGGCTCGTGGGGTGGGGAGGCCGCCGGGCCGCCCGTCGGCGTGTACGCGCTGGCCGGAGGCGCGCCGGCCGGAGGCGCGCCTCGGCTCGCACCGGCGCGCGAGCCGAGCTGCGTCGGGTCGTCGTCGCCGGCCGTGGGGGTCGTGCGAGTCTCGCGCCCTTCGGCCAAGCCGCCCCAGCATAGCGCGCCCGCGGCGGCGGTTGCGGGGCAAATCGACCGCTCCGGGCCTCGTGGCCGCTCGCGCGCGCGGCTGTTATAAGCCGTGGGGTAGCACCACTCGGCCCCTCCGACGCGCGCCACGGCACCACCATCGATGAGTCCTCCCCGCTCAGAAGGCGCGCCCGCCCCCGCCCGCGTCGCGCTCGCCGATCTGCTCGAGCGCTACGACGGCCTGCTCATCGATTCCTACGGCGTGCTGGTGGACGGGCGCGGCGCGCTGCCCGGGGCGGCCGCGCTCATCGCCGAGCTCGAGCGCCGCGGCGCCCGCTATCTCATCGTGACCAACGACGCATCGCGACGGCCGGGCACCGCCGCCGCCCGCTACCGCCGCTTCGGCATCGAGGTCGCGGCCGGCCACTTCCTCGGCTCGGGCGATCTCATCGCGCCGCACTTCGCCGCGCGCGGGCTGACCGGCGCGCGCTGCCTGGTGCTCGGAACCGACGACTCGCGCCAGCTGGTCGCCGAGGCCGGCGGCCAGGTGTGCGCGATCGATCCCGCCGCGGACTACGACGCGGTGGTGGTGTGCGACGACGACGGATTTCCCTTCCTGGAGGGGATCAACGCCGCCCTGTCCGCCCTGTTCCGCGCGTTCGACGCCGGCCGCGCCGTCGAGCTGGTGCTGCCCAACCCGGACATCATCTATCCGGCGGGCGACGGCGCGTTCGGCTTCACCAGCGGGGCCATCGGGGTCCTCCTGGAGGCGGCGCTCGCCCGCCGCTACCCGCTCGCGCCGCCGCGCTTCACCCGGCTGGGCAAGCCGCACCGGCCGCTCTACGACGAGGCGGTCCGCCGCCTGGGCAGCGCGCGGCCGCTCATGATCGGGGACCAGCTCGAGACCGACATCGCCGGCGCGCTCGCCTGCGGCATCGACGCGGCGCTGCTGGTCACCGGCGTGACCCGCTGGCAGGACGCGTCGGCGGCGGCCGGCGTGGTGCCCACCTACCTCCTGGAGAGCCTCGCGTGACGCCCGCGCGCGAGCTCGACGCGGTCGCCTTCGTCGCCGAGCACGGCGTTGTGCTCGCGTCGGCGCGCGGCCCGGTGCCGAGCGTCGCCGAGGCGGTCGCCGGCGAGCCCATCCGCGGCAGCTGGTGGGCGCACGCCCGCGGCCACGACATCTTCCGGGCGCTCACCGCGATCGACGACTCGCCCGATGTGCTCTGCTTCAAGCTGGTCGCGGGCAAGGTCACCTTCGTCCACCGGCGTCTGTGGGCCGCGCTGGTGTGCCTGGCCGACCAGCTCGGCCGCGATCGCCTGGCCGCGATCAAGCAGGAGCACACCGAGAGCGGCGCGCATCGCAACATCGTCACGCCGTTCCCGGACTGGGTGCCGGCCGACGTGGCGCGCGCCGCGCGCGGCCTCGACCCGGCGGCCGCCCGCGCCCAGCTCGGCAGCTGGGCCAGCGGGCCGGACCCGGCCCCGCGGCCCCGCGCGCGTGCGCGGTCGCGGTCGGGCTCGCGGCGCTGAAGCCTCGCCGCTGAAGCCTCGCCTCGCATTGCCTCGCATTGCCTCGCCGACGTGCACTGCATGGCGGACCGCCGCGCGTTCCGCGCACCTGGCACTTTCTGCGCGACATGCGAGTCGCCTCCTCCTCCTGGATGTGGCCCCGAGCCACAGGAGGAAGAGGAAATGAAGCGCAGCTTTGTCACGGCGATCGGTCTGTTTGCCGGTCTTGCCGCACTGCAGGCGAATGACGCGTTCGCCGGCCAGCCGGTCGAGGTGTCGACCGCGCACGCGAGCGAGACCCACATCGCGCCGGCCGGCAGGCGGGCGAACACGCGATGGTTCGGCGAGAGCGGGCGGCGGGCGGCGGGCGAGTGGCCGCTTCCGCTGCATCGCAGTCAGCTGCGCTCCAGCCGCCCGGGCGGCGAGTCGAACATCGTCGGCGGCGACACCACTTCGAGTCACCCGGAGGTGCCCATCATCGTCGGGTTCGACGCCGAGGAGACGACGAACCTGGCGTGCACCGGCACGCTCATCGCCCCCAAGCTGGTGCTCACCGCCGCGCACTGCGTCGACGACCACGAGTTCGTCGTCGCCAGCTACGTCATCTACTTCGGCACCGACGCCACCGACGAGAACGACCCCGGCTTCATCTTCATGACGTCGGCCGAGAGCACCGTCTTCCACCCGGACTGGGACATCGACAACCTCGATGCCGGCAACGACATCGCGCTCATCCACCTGGCCGACGAGGTCCCGATCGCTCCGGCCGCGCTTCGCCAGGCGCCGCTCACCGCGGCCGACGTCGGCTCTCCGATCGAGCTGGTCGGCTGGGGCATCACCAGCGGCGGCGGCGACGACAGCGGCATCAAGCGCCACGTCACGTCCAGCCTGGGCGACTTCGACGACAAGCTGATCCTGGTCGGGAACTCGCAGACCAACACCTGCAACGGCGACTCCGGCGGCCCGGCCTTCCTGGACGCCGGCGGCGGCCAGCAGGTCATCGGCGTCACGTCGTTCGGCGACACCGACTGCGCGATCGAGGGCGTCGACACCCGGGTGGACGCGTTCCTCGACTTCATCGCCGCCAACGCCGACCCCGGCAGCGGTCCCGGCACCGGCGGCGGCTTCGGCGACCCGTGCGCCGACGGCGCCGGCTGCCAGAGCGGCCTCTGCGCCAGCGGCGGCAGCGCCGGCGACGGCATCTGCACCCAGGAGTGCAGCGACGCAGCGCCCTGCCCGGGCGACTTCCAGTGCGCGGCGGCGGACGGCGGCAGCTTCTGCCTCCCGCCCCAGACGCCCGGCGGCGGGGCCGGTCAGCTGGGCGACGCGTGCAGCGACGGCAGCCAGTGCGCCGACGGTCTGTGCGTGATCGGCGCCGCCGGCGGTGTGTGCAGCACCCAGTGTGATGGCTTGCTCGACTGCCCCGACGGCTTCTCGTGCGAGGCGCTCGACGACGGCGGATCCGCCTGCCTGGCCAGCAGCGCCGGCGGCGGTCTGCCCATCCCGGTCTCGCGCGACGACGAGGGCGGCTGCTCCGCCGCCGGCGGCGACAGCGGCCTGTCGGGGCTCTCGGCGCTGGTCCTCGCGCTGCTCGCCCTCGCCCTGACCCGCGCGGCTCAGCGGTCGTCGCGCCCGGCCCGCCGCTCGCTGCGCGAGTGAAGCGCGCCGGTCAGGCTGACGTCGAGGTTGCTCTGGATGAGCCGGATGATGCTGTCCACGTCCGCCGCGCCGAGGCCGAGGTCGCGCATGAGCCCGGCGCGGGTCTCGCTGAGCAGGATCTCGCGGGCGCGGGTCAGCCAGCGCGCCGCGGTCGAACGGTGCACGCGGTACATCGGCGCGATCTCGTCGATGCTGAGCCCGTCGAGCACGTGCAGGCGCAGCGCCACCCGCTCGCGCCGCGGCAGCCCGGCCACCGCGCCGAGAAACGCCCTCTGGAACTCGGCGCGGTACCTCTCCTTGAGATAGGTGAGCTGTGGGTCGGAGTCGTCCGTCGGTGACAGCACCGTGTAGAGCGCCTCGTCCTGCACGCCGACGCGGCCCTTGTCGCGGCGAACGATGCGCAGCGCCTCGCGGGTGGCGATGACGCGCACCCAGGCCTTGAGGTTGCCGCGGCCGGTGAAGGCGGCGATGGCCGGGCCGCTGTTGCCGGCGCCGACGAAGAGGATCTCGCGCACCACCTGCTTGACCTCGTCGGCCAGCGCGGCGCCGCCCCCGCCCATCCGCCCGGCCGCCATCTCGACCACGGGCATGTAGCGGCGGTCGAACTCGGCGGCCGCGCCCTCGACCCCGTGAACGCACGCGCAGGCCAGGAACAGGTCGGGCAGGCACACGGCGGTGGCCAGGTCCTCGGGCCGCGTCCCCTCGGGCACTTGCTCGGCCAGGTGGCGGCGAAACACGGCCGGGTCGAGGGCCAGGCCCGGCCACTCCTGACGGGCCGCGGCCGCCGCCGCGTCGAGCGCCGCCTCCAGCTCGTGATCGCCTGTCGCCATGTGCGCTGATATCATCTTCGCACGAGGATGGCGGGGCTGGTAGGCGACTGTCTCTCGCCCGAGGCGGTCCAGGGGTTCGTGAGCGGCGCCCTCGCGGCCGACGCATCGGACCGGATCGAGGCGCACCTGGACGGCTGCCAGGACTGCCGGGCCCTCATCGCAGCGGTCGCGCGCGCCGACACGCTGCGCAGCCCCGTGCCCGGCCGCGCCCCGGTGAGCGGCCTCGAGGAGACGGCGCCGATCTCCTCGCCGAGCGCAGCGCCGATCTCCTCGCCGCCGGTCTCATCGGTGGACTCGCCCGAGTCTGCGCCGACCGGCGTCGACCTGGAGGCTCCGCGCCGCCCGGCCGCCTCGACCGGCCACCCGCCTCCGGGCGATTTCCGCGAGCGATTTTGCGAGGGATTCCCGCGCGGTGAATCCCAGGCGTGACTTTTCTCTGCGACCTCGCGCGAGCGCCCTCCTCCTGGTTCGCGAAGGACAGGAGGAAACGACATGGTCTCGATCTCGACTCTTCGCAGGTTTGCTCTCGCTCTCTCGCTCGGCGCCATCCTCATGGCGGGCGCCAGCTGCGGTGGCGACGAAGGCGGCGCATCCGGCACGGTGGTTGACTACTGCGAGCGCGCCGACAGCTGCAACATCCTCGTCGGCACCAGCGCTGATCAGTGCATCGACAGGATCGAAACCGCGCTGTCGCAGCAGCCCGACAGCGTGCGCGCCGACGTCGAGGGGCTGATGGAGGGCTGCCTGCAGTTCCAGACCTGCGAGCTCTTCGCCGCGTGCGACGACGACCTGGGCACCTGATGCCCCGGAGCCCGGCTGCTACACTGGGGGCGTGAGCGCCCGCGTCCAGCTGCACGCGACCATCGAGCGCAGCCGCGCCAACGGCCCCGGCCAGCGCTTCGCGATCTGGTTCCAGGGCTGCTCGCTCGGGTGTCCCGGCTGCTTCAACCCGGCCACCCACCCGGCCGGCGGAGCAGACGCGGTGGCCATCGGCGATCTGGTCGATCGCATCGCGGCCCAGGGCGACGCGATCGAGGGCGTCACGGTGTCGGGCGGCGAGCCGTTCGAGCAGCCCGAGGCGCTGGCCGCCCTGGCCCGCGAGCTGCGCCGGCGCGCGCCCGGCCTCTCGATCGTCGTCTTCTCCGGCTTCACCCGCCGGGAGATCGAGGGCCAGCCGCTGGGGCCGGCGATCCTGGAATCGATCGATGTGCTGGTGGACGGCCGTTTCGTCGAGCGACGCGCGCTCGGGCGCGGCCTGCGCGGCTCGGACAACCAGCGCATCCATCTCCTGACGGATCGCTACACGCTCGCCGAGGTCGAGGGCACGCCGGTCGGCGAGGTGGTGATCGACCGCGACGGCACGGTGCGCGTGACCGGAGTCGCCCCGATCGACCTCACCCGGGCGCGATGGTAAGGTAGCCGACGTGGCAGCCAGCCTGCTCGACAAGCGGCTCGTGCTCGTGCTTGGCAAGGGTGGAGTCGGCCGCACGACCGTCGCCGCCTCGATCGCGGCGGCGTGCGCCCGCCGCGGGCGCCGCACTCTCCTCTATCAGGCCAACGCGGTCGACCGCTTCGGCGAGCTCCTGGGCGGCGGCGTCACGGTGTCGACCGACATCGTGCGCCTGCGCGAGAACCTGTACGCCGTCAACACCACGCCGGCGGCCGCGCTCGAGGAGTACGGCCTCATGATCCTCAAGTTCCGGCGCGTCTACCGCATGGTGTTCGAGAACCGGGTCACCCGCTACTTCCTGCGCGCCATCCCCGGCCTCGACGAGTACGCGATCCTGGGCAAGGCCTGGTTCCACACCAACGAGCAGGACCGCGGCCGCCCGGTGTGGGACACGCTCGTCTTCGACATGCCGGCCAGCGGGCACAGCGTGTCGACCCTGCGCGTGCCGTGGGCGATCATCCAGACCGTGCCCGAGGGGCCGCTCACGCGCGACGCCCGCGTCCTGCGCGATCAGCTGCTCGATCGCTCGCGCACCGCGGCGGTGCTGGTCACCCTGGCCGAGGAGATGCCGGTCGCCGAGGCGCGCGAGCTGCACGTCATCCTGCGCCGCCAGCTCGGGCTCGAGGTGTCGCGTCTGGTCGTCAACCAGGTGCACCCGGATCGCTTTCCGGCCGGCTCGCCCAGCGAGCAGGTGCTCGACCGGCTGCTGTCGTCGCCGCCGCCGGGCGAGCTGGGATTCCTGACCGATCACGGCCGCACCGCGCTGCGCCGGCGCCGGCTCAACGAGCGCTACCTGGCCGAGCTCAAGCGCCACCTCACCGCGCCGCTGCTCGAGCTGCCGCAGCTGTTCGTGCCGCGCTTCGGCCCGCCCGAGGTCGATCAGCTCTCGCGCATGCTCGAGGCGGCTTCGTAGCGCCGCGCGGCCTGGCTCACACCGGGCGCCGCGCGGCCTGGCTCACAGCGGGCGCCGCGCGACCACATGATAAGGTGCGGCTCGTGCGCGTTCGCGTCCGGCTCGCCGCGGCTTCGCTCGCTCTTGCGGTCACCGTCCCCCTGGCCCTCGCTGCCACGCTCGCGGCGGTGGGCGGCTGCTCCCATGTCACGACGGTGCGCGTGCAGGAGGACGTGATCGAGGTGGGACCCGGCCTGCGCCCGCTCGCCGCCGTGCAGGCCAACGCGACCAGCGCCTACCTGCTCTTCATCCCCATCCCCGGCGTCGACCTCGACCAGGTCATCAACCGGATGCTGGTGGTCACCGCCAAGACCATCGGCGCCGACAAGATCGCCAATCTCCAGTTCGACGTCACGCCCGACGGCGGCGTGTGGGCGCTGCGCAAGCTCATCGGCTGGCGCTCGGCGCAGGCCTCGGGCATCGCGGTGCAGGTCACGGCGCCGGCGGCGGATCCCGACGCCGACAAAGGGCCTGAGTCGCCGGGCGACACCGGCGGCCAGCAGGCGCCGGCGCGCTGATCAGGTCGCGTCGGGCCGCGGCGGGCGGAGCTCGTCGCGCAGCCACCAGACCAGGTAGACCATCACCGCCATCGTCGCCGCCGCGAAGGCGACCAGCCCGACGACGACCGGAGCCGGCAGCTCCGCCTGCACCAGCGTGAAGAGGACGAGGGGGCAGAGGATCGCCACCAGCAGGAGGAGGGCGGTCGCGGCGTGGCGGTGCAGCCGCCCGCGGCCGACGAGCAGCCCACACGCGGCGATCAGCAGCGCCGCGTGCCAGATCGGCCAGCCCGGGAAGCCGAGGAACCAGATCCCGCTGTCCGTCGCGCTGAACGTCCACGTTCCCGCCATGCCCTCCGGCGCGGAACCGATCTGGTGCGCCAGCTCGAGGTGGCCGGCGGCGATGACGGCGAGCGCCGCCCCCGCGATCCGCGCCGTGACGTGACCGCGTCCCGGCGGCCGGCTCATCAGCACGAGGAAACCGCTCACCTGGAGCCACAGGAAGAGGACAATGGTCGCCGCCGGGTTGGCGGCGTGGAAGAGCTCGGCGAGCGCGAGCTCCGGGGCGCCCGCGATCTCCACGACCAGCTTCACGAGCCCGATCACGCAGAGGACCGCGAGCAGCGCGGTCAAGAGCGCGCCGCCGATGCGGGCGGGCCACGCCGCGAAGAGGAGCCCGACTCCGGTGGCGGCGATCAGCGCGACGATGGGCCACCAGATCGCGTGCTCGGCCAGCGAAAGGCCGCCTCCGCTCAGCGCCAGCCCGGCCATCATGGCGGCCAGGGCGCAGATGACCACGCCGATGCGGAACATGCGGCGCTCGTTCGTCAGCTCGCGCATCGGTGACAAACGCCCGCGGCGCGGCGGCAATTTCGCCGGCGGAATCCGGCGCCCAAGAAATGCCTTGCACGGCCACGTGAACTCCTTTAGAGACTGTGGCTGTGATGCAGTTCCTCTCGCTCCAGGCTTCATCGTCATCGATCGACGCGCCGTCGGCGCCGTCGTCGATGGCGCCGTGCGCGCGCGAGGGGACGAGATGATCTAGCGACCCGCAGATTCGCTCGACCAGAGCCCCCTCCGGCGCACAGCCCGAGGGGGCTTTCTTGTTTTCGGGGCCGGCCCGGCCCGCAACGAGGAGAGAGAACCATGGGCAAGCTGCATGTGAACGTCGGAACCATCGGACACGTGGACCACGGCAAGACCACCCTGACCGCCGCCATCACCAAGGTGATGGCCGCCCGGTACGGCGGTCGCGCCTTCGACTGCGCGCACATCGACAGCGCGCCCGAGGAGCGGGTCCGCGGCATCACCATCAACCTGGCGCACGTGGAGTACGAGTCCGCCGCGCGGCACTACGCGCACATCGACTGCCCGGGACACGCCGACTACGTGAAGAACATGATCACCGGAGCCTCCCAGATGGACGGCGCCGTCCTGCTGGTCGACGGATCGCAGGGGCCGCAGCCGCAGACGCGCGAGCACGTCCTGCTGGCCCGCCAGGTCGGGGTCGAGCACGTGGTCGTCTTCGTCAACAAGGTCGACGTGGCCGACCGCGAGCTGGTCGAGCTGGTGGTGCTCGAGGTGCAGGAGCTGCTGGAGGCGCACGGCTACGCCGGCGCACCGGTGGTGATGGGCTCCGCGCTGGTGGCGCTCGAGGCGGTCGATCGCGGGGCGGCGCTGGGTCCGGACACCGAGTGCATCCAGGCGCTGGTCGACGCCATGGACCGGGGCATTCCGGATCCGGCGCGCGATCTGGCGGCGCCGTTCCTCATGACCGTCGAGGACGTGCACACGATCGGCGGGCGCGGCACCGTGGTCACCGGGCGCGTGCAGCGCGGCGTGCTGCCGGTCGGGGCCACGGTCGAGGTGGTCGGGCTCGAGGAGGGCGGGCGCCCGCGCCAGGTGGTGGTCACCGGAATCCAGAGCTTCCACCGCGACCTGACCGAGGCGACGGCCGGGGCCAGCGTCGGCCTGCTGCTGCGCGGGGTCAAGCGCGACGAGGTGGTGCGCGGACAGGTCGTGACGGTGCCGGGCGCGGTGCGGCCGCACCAGGGAGGCGAGGCGGAGCTGTACGTGCTCAGCGCGGCCGAGGGCGGCAGGCACACGCCGTTCACGACCGGCTACACGCCGCAGTTCTTCTTCGGCGCCACCGACGTGACCGGCAGCATCACCGTCCCCGACGACCAGGCCGTGATGCCGGGCGCGCGCACCCGGGTGGCCTTCCGCCTCGGCCGACCGACCGGGCTCGAGGCCGGCATGCGGTTCGCCCTGCGCGAGGGCGGCCGCACCATCGGGGCCGGCGTGGTCACGATGGTGAGCCACTGACTGAGAGAGGCCCGCCTCCACCGGGGGGCGGGCCTCTGTTTCTCGCGGCGCGCGGCGCGGCGCGGCGCGGCTCGGCGCTGCGCGGTGCGGCGCGCGGCCCGGTGCCTGGCGCCGCCGTTCAGGCGCCGCCGATCAGGCGCCGCTCATCTCGACGAGCTTGAGCACGGTGCGCCAGTTGCGCGCGGTGCTGATGGTCGCCAGCTTCGAATCGAAGTAGGCGTTGGTGAGCTTGGTGCGGGCGAAGCCGCCCGGCAGGAGCAGGTAGATATCGCGGCCCACGACGGCGAACTCGTCGGGCGGCGAGCGAGCGGGGTCGAGCGAGGCGACGCGCGCGGCGGTCGGCCGGTCGGCGAGGAAGGCGACGCCCAGCCTGTCGGGATCGGCGCGCGGCAGGAACGGGTTGGCGCGCACGACCTTGCTCATCTCGGCCGCCGTGCGCGTGACGACCGGCGAGTCGAAGCCGAAGCGCTCGGCGATCGCCGCCGCGATGAGCTTCGGGATGCGCGCCGCGAGCGCGCTGCTGGCCCGGAAGACGACGTTGCCGCTCTGGATGTAGATCGCGACGTCGCGGCATCCGGCGCCCTCGAACATGGCGGCCAGGTCCTTCATGGGCATCCGCCTGCCGCCGAGGTTGATGCCGCGGAGCAGCGCCACGTGTGCGTCCATGGCCGGACGATGCCACGACCGGCGGCCGCCCACACTCGCTACTCGACGTGGACCGTCACCTCCACCGACAGGCCGGCCTGGAGCGCCACGTCGGGCGGCACACCGCTCCACGACAGCGTGACCGGGACGCGCTGCACCACCTTGACGAAGTTGCCGGTGGCGTTGCTCGCCGGCAGCATCGAGAAGCGCGAGCTGGTGGCCGGCGACACGCTGGCCACCACGCCGCGGAAGGTCTGGCCGGGGAACGCATCCACCTCGATGTCGGCCGGCTGCCCGCGGCGGATGCGGCCCACGTCGCTCTCCTTGAAGTTGGCCACCACGTAGGTGCGGCGCGGCACCAGCTCGACCAGCAGCTGGCCCGGCGCCACGTACTGGCCCACCTGCACCGCCAGCCGCGCCGCGACTCCGTCGCCCGGCGCGGTGACTCGCGTGTACGAGAGATCGAGGCGCGCGCGGGCCAGCGCCGCCTCGGCCGTGGCGACGCGGCCGTGCGCAACGCGCGCCTGCGCCTCGGCCGCGGCCACCTGCCGGTCGGCGGCGCCGGTCTGCTCGACGCGGCCGGCCGCCTCCGCCACGCGCGAGCGCGCCTGCTGGGCGGCGCCCTGGGCCGAGGCCAGCTCCGCGCGCGCGGCGCCGACCTGGGCGGCGGCCGCGTCGCCGGCCGCCTGGGCCGCGTCCAGCTCCTGCTCTGTCGCCGCGCCCTGGGCGTGCAGCGAGCGCGTGCGGGTCAGCGCCGTGCTGGCGGCGCGCGCGTCGGCCTCGGCGCGGGCCACCGTGGCGCGCGCCGCTTCGATCTCCGCCCGCGCCGAGCTGGCGGCGGCTCCCGAGCCGGCCAGCTGCGCGCGTGCGCTCGACTGCGTGCCGGTCGACGAGGCCCGCACGACCGGGACCTGAGCGTCGGCCGCGTCGGCCTGGGCGCGAGCCGCGGCCAGGTCCGCCTCGGCGGCGGCCGCCCGCGCCTCGGCGTCGGCCGGATCGATCTCGAGGATGGCGGCCCCGGCGGCGACCGCCTGGTCGTCGTCCACGTGCAGCGCCTTGATGACGCCGCCCACCCGCGCGGAGATCGGCACGACGTCGGCATCGACGTAGGCGTCGTCGGTGGAGACGCGCCCGTGGGTGAAGTGGCGGATGAGGAAGAAGCCGGCCAGGGCGGCGAACGCGACCGCCCCGAGGGCGATGTAGGCGCGGCGCGCGATGCGCCGGCGGCGGCTGTGAGTGTCGGCTTCGCTGCGAATCGATGATTCCATGTCTCTGTCTCTGTCCCGGTTGACGATCTCGGTGGGTCACTCGGCGGCCAGATGGGCCGCGACCGGCGCGTCGCCGCGGCCCTGGCCGCGCGGCACGCGCAGGAAATAGAGCAGGGGAAGGATGAGCAGGAAGCTCAGCGCCTGCAGCACGCACGTGCGATCGAAGCCGAGCACGGCGCTCTGCGAGGCGAGCGCGCCGGCGACGCTCGCGAGCGCGCCGCCGTGCGCCTGGGCGGCGCTGGCGCCGCTCGCGACCAGATGGCCCTGCAACGTGGAGAGGCGATCGACCACCTCCGGGCGCAGCGCCGACACCGAGCCGGCCATGGCCGCGCCCGCCTCGACGCTGAAGTGGGTGAACAGGGTGGCGAACACGGTCAGGCCGACCGAGCCGCCCATCTGGCGCAGAAAGGAGTTGAGCCCGGCCGCGTCGGCCAGGAGGTGGCGCGGCGTGCGGCTCAGCGCGGCGGTGGTGAGCGGGACGAACAGGAACGCGAAGCCCGCCCCGGTGATCACCATCGGCACGATGAGGTCGGTCGATGTGGTGGCGAGCGCCGAGTGGCCGAGCTGCCACGAGCCGAGCCCGAAGAGAAGCACGCCGAGGCCGACCAGCACCGCCGGCCGCACCTTGTTGTAGATGCGCCCGACCACCACCGACATGGCCATCATGGACAGCGTGCGCGGGAGCAGCGCCAGCCCCGAGGCGGTCGCGGTCTGCCCCTGCAGCTCCTGCATGAAGAGCGGCAGGAGGAACAAGCTGCCCATCAGCATGCCGAACATCACCGTCGCGATCGCGGTCCCGGCGGCGAAGGTCGGATCGGCGAACAGGCGCAGGTTGACGACCGGCGCCGTGGCCGTGAGCTCGCGGATGATGAACGCGGCGATGCCGAACACGGCGATGAAGGCGGCCGCCTGGACCGCGGCCGAGTCGAACCAGTCGTGCTGCGGCCCCTCCTCGAGCAGGAACTGCAGCGAGCCCACGCCGATCACCATGAGGGCGATGCCGGCCCAGTCGAGGTGGCGGCGCTGCACCTCGGCGCGCTGGCGGTTGGCCGCGCGCACGTCCTCGGGCTCGTGCACGTTGCGGACGGTCATGAGGATGCCGAGCACGCCGACCGGCAGATTGATGTAGAAGATCCACGGCCAGCTGTAGTTGTCGGTGATCCAGCCGCCCAGGACCGGGCCGACCGCCGGGCCCACCATGATGACCAGGGCGAAGACCGCCATGGCCATGCCCTGCTCCTCGGGCGGGAAGGTCTGGCGCAGGATGGCCTGCTGGGTCGGCTGCAGCGCGCCGCCGCCCAGCCCTTGCAGCACGCGGAACACGACCAGCGCCTCGAGCGAGTGGGCGGTGCCGCACAGCGCCGAGCCGGCCACGAAGGTGGCGAGCGAGAGGAGGTAGATGCGCTTCTGGCCGAACAGCGCGCCGAGGAAGCCGGTCAGCGGCATGACCAGCACCATGGCGATGAGATACGCGGTGCTGACCCAGGTGATCTCCTGGATGCTGGCGCCCAGCTCGCCGCGGATGACGGGGATCGCGACGTTCACGATCGAGGAGTCGATCGACGCCATGAGCGAGCCGAGCGCGACCGACACGGCCACGACCCACTTGTTGACCGGTGGGTTCATGGCGCTGCGGCAACCCCGGGCGCGCCGGCGAGCAGGACGTCGGCCAGAAATCCGGCCTCGTCGGCGAACGGGCCGCCGCGCTCGAGCTGGTGGCGGAGCAGGCCGCGCATCGCTCCGGCGGCGAGGCGGGCCAGGCGCTCTCCGTGGCCGGTGGGCAGCCGGCCCTCGTCGGCGCCGGCGCTGAAGACATGGTCCAGGGCGGCGACCAGCTGGTCGAGGACGCTGTGGGGCGGCGGCGACGGCGGCGTGCGCGAGGCGTCGGTCTCGATGGCGACGCGCAGGAAGCGCCGGTGCTGCTCGAACAGCTCGAACACGTCGC
>DATFRY010000032.1:0-11470 GCA_035262925.1 Kofleriaceae bacterium
CCACTCGGTCCAGTGCAGCTTGGATACGCGCGGCAGCGCGTAGTCGTGCGGCCGCCCGGGCGGCGCCAGCGCCAGCTCGAGCAGCTCGCGGCCGACGACGACGCGCGTGTGGGTCAGGCCGCCGCCGTAGAGGGTAACCTCGCGCCCGCGCCCGGGCAGGACGCGGATGCCGCGCAGCAGGCGGTCGGCGTCCGGCCATCCGGCCCGGCGCGCGTAGGCGAGGAGGTAGCCGCGCGCCGCCTCGTCCCATGCGTCGCCGGCAGCGTCGCCGGCGCTGTCGACCAGATCGGCGTCGAGCCGCAGCGCCACCACCTCGACCAGCGACCGGTGGGCCAGGCGGGCGGCCAGGCCCCAGAAGGGCGCGACGACCAGGACTGCCAGCTGCGCCGCGATCCCGGCCGCCGCGCACGCGGCCCACAGCGCGAGCGCGAAGGGCGCGTAGAACAGCGCGACGCCGACCGAGCGGCGAACCGCGAGCAGCAGCCAGGCGCGCACGACCCGGAAGAGCTCCGCGTGCTCGACTCGCCCGAGGCCGAGGAGCGGCGGACACATGACCGGAAGCAGGGCGGCCGCCAGCGCGCCCCAGGCCAGCCCGCCGGCCAGGAAGACCGCCCAGCTCCACGCGCGCACCAGCTCGCCGGCCTCGGTCGCCGAATACGCCGCGGCCGCGAGCGCGGCCAGCGCGACGAGGACGCGGCGGAGCGCGCGCGTGCGCAGGGCGGCGACCAGGCCTCCGCGCCCGAGCAGCAGCGCGCCGAACGCCAGCGGCGCCAGGAGGAGCAGCGCCGCCGCCAGCGCCGCCAGCCATATCTCGTCCGCGGCCGGCGTCGCCGCGAGCGCCGGCCTCCCGGCGCGCGCCGCCGAGCCCCGGGTGTCGAGCGCGCCGCCCGGGCGCGTCACCGGGTGGAGCGCGGCCCGCAGCGCGGCGGCCAGCCCGGCGCGACCGGGCTCGGGCAGAGCCGCGCTGCCGCGGCGCACCGGCGGAGACGCGCCCGGCCAGGTGAGCAGCACCTCGTATCGGAGCAGGCCGCCGCTCACCTCCGCGGTGATCGCGATGTCGACGCCGGCCGCGCGATGGGCCGCGATGGCGCAGACGGTGTCGGCCGCGGCGCAGGCCGCGCGATCGATGTCGGCAAAGGCCCCGCGCAGCCGATCGCCGGTCAGGTCGCGCGCCGCGGTGCGGGCGATCGCATCGGCCTGCCACGCCGGGACACCGTCGCCGGCGACGCGGACGACCAGCGTCGCGGCCGGTGCCGCCCCCGCACCCGGCGCACCTGGCCCGCCCACGGCGCCCGGCGCGCCCTTGTGCGCGAGCACCGCGCGCGGCGCCACCAGCAGCACGGCGACGAGGAGGACACGGCCCACGACGGAAGCCTGACGTCAGAGACCGGCGCATTGTCGATCCGGGGCCGATTCTATACAACCGCGAGCAGGCGGCCGCGGCCCGCCGGATCGTGCGTGCGCGACCCGACGGCCGGTTGGCGGAGGAAGCCGCCAGGAGGCGGCGCCCGACGGTACGCTCCGGGCCCGCCGACGGAGTCGCCGTGCGGATGCGGAATCGGGCGGCGCTATCCGACGACGCAGTTGCGGCCGTTGCGCTTGGCCGTGAACAGCTTGGCGTCCGCCTCGCGGATGAACTCCATGATGTCGAGCGGCGCGCCCTGGTTGTGGCCCTCGAGCGTCGCCACGCCGATGGAGATCGTCACGGTGAAGTGGTCGCCCTCGTACTCGAACGCGTCGTTGCCGACCATGCCGCGCAGGGTCTCGGCGAACTGCACGGCGTTCTCGTGGCCGGTCTCGGGCAGGACGACCGCGAACTCCTCGCCGCCATAGCGCGCGAGCAGCTCCTCCTTGCGGATCCGTCCGAGCAGCCGCCGCGCCATCTCCTTGAGCACGTAGTCGCCGGTCAGGTGGCCGTGCGTGTCGTTGATGCTCTTGAAGTGGTCGATGTCGAACATGAGCAGCGACAGCGGGCGGCCGTAACGCGAACAGCGCGCCATCTCGCGCTCGAGGAACTCGAGGAAGTAGCGCTTGTTGTGCGCCCCGGTCAGACCATCGACGATGGTCATCCGGTAGATCTCCTCGTGATACGACGTCTCGATGGTCCCGCCCGACAGGAACTTGAAGATCGCCGACCCGATCTTCACGAAGTCGCCGTCGCGCAGCGGGGCGCGCTGGATCGGCATGTCGTTGATGTACGAACCGTTGGTCGACCCGAGGTCCTCGACCGACCACTGATCGTCGACCCGATACACGCGCGCGTGGCGGCGAGACACCGAGTCGCGATCGATGAGGATGTCGCAGTCGCTGCCGCGGCCGAGGACGATCTCGTCGGCGCCCAGCGTCCACCGTCGACCCATGTCCGGACCCGGCGGATAGATGAGGACGAGGCAGCCCTCGCCATCACCGGTCTTCGGCTTGAGGACCTGGACCTTCGTTATCCGGGTCTTCCACTCACTCATCGCCGGAAGCGCCTGTTTTGGCGTTGTATCGGGGGCGCGTGTTCGCTGTCAATGTACGCTCGGGTAAGATGCGCCCCATGAAACACGTCGTGGCGATCGACCAGGGCACGACTGGTACCACCGTACTGGTTCTCGACGAAGAGCTGCGCATCGTGGGCCGGGACACTCGCGAGTTCCGACAAATCTACCCCCAGCCGGGCTGGGTGGAGCACGATCCCGACGACATCTGGCGATCCGTGGAGGAAGCCCTCTCGGGTGCCCTGGGTCAGGCGGGCATCGATGCCGCAACGGTTGCCGCCGTTGGCATCACCAATCAGCGCGAGACCGCTGTGGTATGGGAGCGGCGATCCCTTCGGCCGGCGCGCACCGCGATCGTGTGGCAGGACCGCCGCACCGCCGATCGGTGCGCGGCGCTGAAACAGGCGGGTCACGAGCAGCGCGTCCGGCGCGTCACCGGCCTGGTGATCGACCCCTACTTCAGCGCGACCAAGTTCGCGTGGATGCTCGAGAACGACGCGGATCTTCGCCGCCGCGCCACCTCCGGCGAGGTCGCCTTCGGCACGGTCGACTCGTACCTGGTCGCGCGCCTGACCGGCGGGGCGGTGCACGTCACCGACGCGACCAACGCGTCGCGCACGCTCCTGTGCGGCCTCGAGTCGCTCGACTGGGACGTCGGCATGCTCCAGCTCTTCGGCGTTCCGCGCGAGGCCCTGCCCGAGGTGCGCCCGTCGGCAGCCGTGCTCGGCGAGACGCGAGGCGTCGCCGGCCTGCGCGACGGCGTCCCGATCGCGGGAATGGCCGGCGACCAGCAGGCGGCGCTGTTCGGCCAGGCCTGCTTCACCCCCGGCGACGCCAAGTGCACCTACGGCACCGGCGCCTTCATCCTGATGAACACCGGCGATCGCCCGGTGCCGTCGAAGTCGGGCCTGCTGACCACCGTGGGCTGGCAGCTCGGCGCCGGCGCCGAGTCCGGCGAGGTGACCTACGCGCTGGAGGGCTCGGCCTTCATCGCCGGTGCGGCGGTGCAGTGGCTGCGCGACGGGCTGGGCCTCATCGCGAAGGCGTCGGACATCGAGGCGCTCGCCCAGCAAGTCCCGGACTCGGGCGGCGTCACGCTGGTGCCGGCGTTCGCCGGCCTGGGCGCGCCGCACTGGCGCCCCGAGGCGCGCGGCCTCCTCACCGGCCTCACGCGCGGCACGACCGCCGCCCACATCGCGCGCGCCTGCCTCGAGGGCATCGCGCTGCAGAACGTCGATCTCATCCGCGCGATGGAGAGCGACTCCGGCGCCCACCTCCGCGTGCTCAAGGTCGACGGCGGCGCGTCGGCCGACGACCTGCTCATGCAGATGCAGGCCGACATGCTGGGCGTCAGCATCTCGCGCCCCGAGTTCGTCGAGACCACCGCGCAGGGCGCGGCCTTCCTGGCCGGCATCGGCGCGGGCCTGTGGAAGGGCAAGTCCGAGATCACCCGCGTGTGGCGGGAGCAGCGCCGCTTCGAGCCGGCCGGCGACCGCTCCCGCGTCGACGAGGCCCTCGCGCGCTGGCGCGACGCCGTCGCCAGGGCCTGAGGCGGCGCGACCGGCGGCCCGGGGCCAGCGTGAGGGAATTGGTGTCGGACACCAACCCTTGGTGCTCTCGCCCGACCTGAACGCACACCGCGGTAACGATCTTGCCGGGTTGCCGATGGCACCTGGCTTGCTGCGGCTTGTTCACGGTCTACGCGACCGTCGCCCCGAAACTTCCCGAGGAGCTCGCACGACGATGCCGCAAATCGCCCGCCCCCCGACCCAGCCCCCCGACTGGACCGAGAGGCAATTGCTTCGCCGCGTCCTCAGCAGCAACGACCGAGCCTGGGTCGAGCTGATCCGGCGGTACCGCTCGCTCATCTATCGCTGCATCACCAAGGTGACCGCCCGCTGCGCCCCGACGCTGGGCAGCGCCGACCTCGACGAGATCTACGGCGACGTTCTCCTCAACCTCCTGCGCGACGACATGCGCAAGCTGCGCCTGTACAACCCGACCCGCGGCACCAAGCTCGGCTCCTGGATCGGGATGATCAGCGTCAACTCGGCCTACGACTTCCTGCGCAGCGCCGGCCGCCGCCCCATCCTCGACCGCCTCGACGGCACCCCCGATCCGCACGAGGAAGAGGAGCGCTCCCCGCTCGACCTCCTCATCGAGAAGGAGCGCTGGGATCACCTGAACGATCTCCTCGCCGACTTCTCCGACAAGGACCGCACGTTCGTCAGCCTCTACTTCGGGCAGGGCATGGAGCCCGAGGCGGTCGCCGAGACCATGTCGATCAGCCTCAAGACCGTCTACACGAAGAAGCACAAGATCCGGGCCCACCTTCGCCGCTGCCTGAACAGCTGCCGCGGCGAGAGCCCCATCGCCGACCTGGCCGGCGCCGCCGCGTAGCTACCCGGCCCGCACCGAGAAGTCGCGGACCGCCACCACCGCCTTGGCCGTCGGGTCGACCAGGAAGCTTCGCCCGGTCCCGATGCGGCCGTCGAAGGCGAGCAGGTACCAGACGTCCAGGGTCCACACGGCGTGCTGCGACTCGCAGGGCGGCGTCCACGACACCGCCTCGAGGCCGCCGAGGTGGGCGGGGCGGTTCGACAGGAGCGGCGTGAGGCGCTTGAACTCCTCCGACGCGCGGGTGATGTCGACGGCGGACGTGGAGTCGGCGGGCGCGATCTCGCGGCGCCACGCCGACGTCAAGCGGCAGCGGCCGACCTCGCCGGCGGTGGTCAGCTCCACCTCGTAGGCCTCGTCGGCCACCAGGTGATCGAAGTCGGGCACGTCGAACTCGGGGTAGCGATCGACGCGCCCGATCTCCTCGAGGCGATCGTCGAAGCCCTCCTGGCCCGCTGCCAGCGACTCGGCCCGGTAGTAGGCGAACACGCGCAAGACGAGCGCGCGCGACGGCAGCCGGTGGTCCCAGTCGATGACCGAGAGCGCGCCGGCGTACTTGTGGCGGAAGGGCGGCATCTCGGGCAGCGCGCCGGCAAGCCGCTCCCCGGTGTCCAGCTCGGCCATCAGCCCCTGGTACGCGACCCGCGGATGGCGGCGGAGATCGGCGGACACGAGCGCGCGCAGGTCGCTGACGCTGCGCTCGCCCTCGCCAGCCTCCGCAGCCCTCTGGGTCTCTCCCGTCCCGGGGCGAATGGACGACATGCCGGTCACAAGCCTACTACAACTCGCGGCGGTCACGGGCGGCGGCCGCGAGCCGGTCGATGAGGCCGGCGACGAGCGCGCCGCGCAGCTTGAGGCTGGCCGGGTTCACGACCAGCCGGCTGGTCACCTGCAGGATCGTCTCCACCTCGACGAGGCCGTTCTGGCGCAGGGTCTCGCCGGTCTCCACCAGATCGACGATCCGGTCGGCGAGGCCGGTCAGCGGGCCGAGCTCGACCGATCCCGACAGCTTGATGATCTCGGCGGCCACGCCGCGCTCCTCGAGGTAGCGACGCGTGACGGTTGGGTACTTCGTGGCTACACGGAGGTGCATGTGCGAGGCGAGGTCGACCGGGCGATCGATCGGCTCGGCCAGGACCATGCGGCAGGCTCCGATGCCGAGATCGAGCGGCTCGTAGAGATCGCGCTCCTCCTCCTCGAGGACGTCGCGCCCGGCCACGCCGATGTCGGCCGCGCCGTACTCGACGTAGGTCGGGACGTCGCCGGCGCGCAGGACGAGCGCCCGGATGGGGCCGCATTCGTGGACCAGCCGCCGCGTCTCCTGCTCGACCGCGTCCAGCGGGTAGCCGGCGCGCCGGAACAGATCGATCGCCTGACCCAGCACGCGCCCCTTGGGCAGCGCCACCACGATCGGGCGGCCCGGGTCGGGGGCGGTCGTCATGCGCGCGCGCGGCAGTCCACCCATCGCTCACCCCGCGCTCATCGCGCCCTGGACGACGCTCTTGTCCATGCCGGTGGTCGGCCGGCCCGCGCGCCCCTACGGGTCGAGCGAGACGGCCACGTTGATAGCGCCGTCTACCATGCGGACGTCGATAGTTCCACCCACCCCGCCGCCAAACGCGTCGAAGGCGACCTCCTCCAGCTGCTTGGTCAGGATGGAGGACAGGCCGCGCGCGCCGGTCTCGCGCCGGAGCGCGTCGGCGACGACGTGGTCGAGCACCTCCTCGGCCACGTTGAGGGTGAAGCCCTCGTGCTCGAACTCGGACGTCATGCGCTCGATGACGTCGCAGTTGAGGATGTCCTTGAGCGTCTCGGCCGACAGCGCGCGGAACGGCACCACCCGCGTGAAGCGCGCGATGAGCTCGGGCAGAAAGCCGTAGGCCTGGAAGTTGGCGATGCTCTCGACCTCGTCGGCGGTGAAGTCGACCGCGATGGCGTCGACCGCGTAGCGCCCGCGCACGATGTTGCGGCCGAAGCCGATGTGATCGCGGCTGGCCCGCTTGTGCGCCACGTGCTGGAAGCCGGAGAAGGCGCCGGCCGACACGAAGGCGATGTCGGCGGTCGACAGGATGACGTGATCGCCGTAGGTCGAGTGAGTGAGCTCGAGCGGCACCACCACCTCGCTCGCCTCCAGCATCTTGAGCAGCTCGCGCTGCACGCCCATGCCGGTCACGTCCTTGGTGGTGCCGGCGCCGGCGAAGATGGCGTTGTTCTGGCCCGACGCGATCTTGTCGAACTCGTCGAGGCAGATGATCCCGATCGAGGCGAGCATCGGGTTGTCGTCGGCCGCGTGCAGGAGCCGCGTCAGGATCGTGCACGGGTCCTGCCCGACGTAGCCGGTCTCCGAGTAGGTGGTGACGTCGACCAGCGCGGTCGGCAGCTTGAGGATCTTGCCGAACAGGAGCTCGATGAGGTAGGTCTTGCCGCACCCGGTGGGCCCGACCAGCAGGCAGTTGCACTTGCGCGGCACCAGCGCGCGGTCGACGCCGTCGAGGTAGATGCGCTTGACCCGGCGCACGTGGCGATAGGCGAGCAGGCACACGGCGCGGCGCGCCTCGTCCTGCCCGCGATAGCCCTGCTCCTCGAGCATCGCGAACATCTGGCGCGGCGAGAGGTCGGGCAGCTCGCGGACGAACTTGATGAAGTGCTCGAGTCCGGGCTTGCGTAACTTGCGAGTCGGCTCCACGCGCTCCGGGTACGGTAGCACGGTGAATCGAGGCTCGCATCAGCTCCGCGCGCGGGAGCCCGATCGCGCGGCGCGGTGCGCGCGCACGTGCGGCGTGTGGGCTAAAGTCGCGGCGTGCGCTGGCCGCGCATCGAGCGGGCGATGGCGCTGGTCCTGGCCGCGGGCCTGGCCATCCGGTCAGCGCCGGCCGCGGCCGACGAGGCGAGCGAGGCCAGCGAGGCTCCGGGCGCGCGTCCATGGGCCGGCAGCGTGGGCGTGAGCGGCTACGTCGCGCTCGGCGGGCCCGCCGACAGCGGCCTCGCCGCCGTGGCCGCGCTCTACCCCGGCGCGTGGGCGGGCCGGCTCGGCCTCCGGCTGGAGGCGCGGACGATCGGCCAGGGCGATCGGTTCGACCGCGCGCTCTACACGGCGGGGCTGGCCTGCGAGGCGGCGGCGTCGCGCCCGCGCCTCGCGCTCGCGCTGCACGGCGAGGCCGGCGCGGTCGCGCCCGATCCGCGCGCCGCCGTCGGTGGCGGCGTCGAGCTGGAGCTGTGGCTGGTCGGCCCGGTGGCGCTGGCGGTCGACGGGGGCGCCCATGTCCTGGTGGACGGCCTCGACAGCGAGCTGGTCCTGGCCGCCGGGCTCGGGCTGCGCATCGCGCGCTGATCGCGCGGGCCGGCCGCGGCGCGATGGGCTGGCGGAGCCGAGCCGCGCTCGCGTCAGTGGGCCGCGTCGGCCTCGCACAGGGTGGCCAGCGGGACCCGGTCGAAGGCCGACATGGCCGGCGGTGCGCGCTGCACGCGGAAGAGCGGGCCGCAGGTCAGGTCGACCATCTTCCCGTCGGCGGCGTCCGCCACGGCCGCGCCGAACGGGCCCGCCACCGCGAGGAGCGAGCCGTCGGCCGACCAGCTCGCGTTCTGGATGGTGAGGAACGCACGGGTCCAGCTCGGCGCGTCGCGCCCCGCCTCGAACATCGACAGCACGCTGTCGGAGCGCCACATCGCCACGCGCTTTCCGTCGGGCGAGGGCAGCGCGCGGAAGAAACCGCCCGGGAGCCGCCGCTCGCGGGCGCCGGCGGCGTCGGCGGCGGCCTGGGCGTCGTGCACCTGCCCCACCACCATGGCCCTTCCCTGACGGTCGACGCCGAGCACCGACGAGTCGAGCTGCGTGCCGCGAGCGGTCGCCTCCTCCCGGCTCATGCCGCGGGTGAGCTCGGCGATCGCGTACGTGCGCAGCTTGCGGCCGTTGTCGAGGGTCCACAGCGCGGGGCCGTCTCCGGCGAGGAAGCCGGCGCGCTCGGCGCCGTCGGCGACCAGCAGGGGGGCGCCGAACCCGGCGGCCGAGACCGGGTACAGCCACACCTGCCCGCCCTGGCGGACGACGGCCAGGAGCCCGCGCGCGCGGTCCAGGTCCACGTCGCTGGCCGAGCCGCCCGCGTCGACCGCGTCGATCTCCTCGCCCGACGCCCAGTCGATGAGCCTCACCTCGCCGTCGGGCTCGACCAGCATCAGCCGCGCGTCGTCGAGGAACAGGACGCGCCTGGGTTGACCGCGCTCCGCCGGATAGGACAGCGACGTGCGCGGCTGCGGCTGCCCGCGCAGGGCTCGCACGTAGACGTCGCCGCTGGTCGCGGCCCACGCCGCCCATCGCCGGTCGGGAGAGATCGCGCCGTCCGTCGCCTGGAACTGATCGTAGCCGAGATAGAGCGCGCCGCGCGACGCGGCGTCCACCCACAGCCAGGCCAGCGCGGCTGCCACACGTGTGCCGACCGCGGTGGCGACGACCAGCTCGCCGCCGCGCGTATCCGGCGTCACCGCCGGGAAGACGGCGCCCTTCGCGGCCAGGTCGATGCGCAGCGACACCGGCGTCTGCGCCTGGGTGGCGACGACGTCGTGCTCGTCGACGAAGCCGATGGCGACGCGCTCGGTGACCGTCATCGGCAGGTCGATGTCGCCGACGGTGCCGGCGCCCAGATCGGCCGCGAGGAGGTGCCAGGTCGGCCCCGGCGGGGCCGCGAGCAGCGCGACCCGGTTGCCGGACGGGTCGAGCGCCCACTGCGACGGCCCGATCACGGCCGCGGCGGTGAGCTCGACCGGCGAGGGGCGCAGGGTCAGGCCGCGCGCCGCGACGTCGATGCGGTGGATCCTGACCCGATGACTCGGGCGGCCGGCGTCGAGCGTGATCGCGACCAGGCCGGTCCCGGCGGCGGTGGCGGCGAAGGTGGCCGGGCGGAAGCCGCGCTGCTCCAGCCGGGCCAGGACCGCGCCGGTCTCGTCAGCCAGCTCGATGGCGTGGTCGTCGCGCAGGATCGCCACGCGGTCGCCGCCGGCCAGGACCAGGGCGGCGAGCGCCGGGCGCCCGGCCGGGGCGGCGCTCGCGACCGCAGCGGGGTGCCCGCGCTCGTCGGTGCGGAAGAGCCTCACCTCGCCCGCGGAGTCGACCAGCGCCAGGGTCATGCCGCGGCCGTCCCGCCGGCGCGCGAGCGACATGTGGCGCGGGGCGCCGACCGGGACGCGCTGCGGCTGGGCCGATCCGTCGAGCGCCGCCCACACGCGCACGGTGCCGCGAGCGTCGCGCGTGAGCGCGGCCGATCCGTCGGGCGCGAGCTCGATGCGATCGATGGGCGCGCTGTGCGGCACGCCCTCGGCCGGGTAGCTGCCGAGGTGGACCTCCGGCCGCACCGGCGTCGCCTCGCGCGGGCGAGCCGGCGGCGCCGGACGGGCCGACCGCGGCTTCACGGGTGACGGCGGAGTCGTGTCGCCGCCACAGGCCACGGCCCCCGTCGCGAGGAGCGCGGCGAGCGCGGCGAGCGCGGCGACGGCGGGACGCTGGGCGAGGGCGGCGAGGGCGGGACGCGCACGAGGGACGGGACCCAGGGGAGAACCCGAGAGCATGGCGTGTCAACGCACGAGGCCCTCGTCCGCTTCGCGCGGCCATCCGCGGGCTTCGCGCGGCCATCCGCAGGCCGCGCGGGCCCCTGGCGCCCGCTCCCGCCGCGCGGCGCCGCTCAGGGCTCGGTCGCGGGGCCGACGCGGTCGGCGAGCCACGCGAGGTAGTACTCATCCTCGCGGCGCGGCTCCAGCTCGCCGCGCTCGATGGCCTCTTCCAGCATCTGCTTGAGCTCGCCCACGCGGCGCGACGGCGGCAGGCCGAAATGGGTCATGAGCGCATTGCCGATCCCCGGCGGCAGCGGCGGGAGCACGGCGTCGGCCTCGCGCAGGCGCTCGATGCGCGCCTGCAGCTCGCTGATCTGGCGCAGCAGCGCCTGGCGCCGGCCCGGTCGCTTGGACGTGATGTCGGCGCGCGACAGATCGAGCAGATCGATCAGGTGCTCCTCCATCTCGCGCGCGAACCGGCGCACCGCGCTGTCGGTCCAGTGGTCGCTGTACTGGTTCGAGCGCAGGTGGTGCTTGATGAGGAAGCGCACCTTGCGCGCCATGTCGCGCTCGAACGGCAGGCGGCGGCAGACCTTGTCGAACATGCGCGCGCCGACCTCGGCGTGCCCGTGGAAGTGGACGCCGTCGCGCGTGAACGTCCGCGTCGGCACCTTGCCGATGTCGTGCAGGAGCGCGGCCCAGCGCACCGCGGGACGCGGCACCGCCTGCTTCACGACCTGGCGCGTGTGGGCCCAGACGTCCTTGTGCAGGCGCCCTGCCTCCTGCGCCAGATCGACGGTGGCCTCGAGCTCCGGGAACACGTGGCGGATGACCCCGACCTCCTGCAGCCACTCGAGCGCCACGTCGGCGTCGCGCCCGACAAGCCCTCGCTCGAGCTCCTGGCGCACCGCGAGCGGCGAGGCCTGGGCGAGGAGACCGATCTCCTCCTTGCACGCGCGGGTGACCGCGCTGGGTGGCCGCCCGCGACCGCGCCCGATCACGGTCGCGGTGCGGAGCACGATGAGCGGGTCGCGCTGGACGTCGGCGCGCAC
>DATFRY010000033.1:0-14115 GCA_035262925.1 Kofleriaceae bacterium
CGAGCGGGCCTGCAGGAGGTTGAAGGCGAGCACCGACGGGATGGCCACGCCCAGGCCGACAGCGGTGACGATGAGCGCCTCGGCGATGCCGGCCGAGACCGCGCCGATGCCGCCGGAGCCCTCCGCCGCGATGCCCTGGAAGGCGCCGATGATGCCGATGACGGTGCCGAGCAGCCCCACGAACGGCGCCACCGAGCCGACCGAGGCCAGGACGCCCAGGCCGCGCCGCAGCGACGCCGAGATGAAGTCGGCCCGGCGAGCCAGCTCGCGCTTGGTGAGCTCGATCGGCGTGACGTTTCCGGTCGGCGGCGCGATGACGGAGCGGCTGTACGTGCGCAGCCCCGAGGCCAGCAGGCTGGCCAGCGAGCCCGCCTTCGGGTCGTCGGCCGCGCCCTGCAGCGCGGCGTACTCGCCGCGCTCGAGCAGGCGCGTGGCGACCATCGCGAACTCGATCGATCGCCGCCGCGTCCGCCAGAAGACCCACAGCCGCTCGACGAACACGGTCAGCGCGGCGAAGAACATGACCAGGAGCGCGATCATGATGGCCATCGCGAATGGCCCCATGTCGCTGAGGATCTTGACCAGGTTGAAGCTCATGGGATCTCTGGGTCCTCGCTTGTGTCAGGCCCGCAGCCGGAAAGGCAGGCGGAGCAGCCGGTGCACCGCCGCCGGACGCCCATCCAGGAGCGCCGGTTCGTAGCGGTAGTTCTTGACGGCATCGAGCGCGGCGCCGAGGAAGGGCTCCTCGCCCTGGACCACGTCGACGTGCTTCACGCGACCCTGCTCGTCGATCAGCACGCGCAGGATGACGAGCGACTCGACACCCTTCTTGCGCATGTCGTCGGGATAGGCGGGCAGGCGATTGGCAGGATCCGGGCGCGGCGGCGTCATCCGCTCCGCCACGTTCTCCGGGCGGACCCCGATGCCGCGCAGCGCCGGCGGTGGAGGCGGCGGCACCGAGCGGCGCTCGTCGCCGAGCGCGCCACCGCCCAGACCGGTCGTGCCCTCCTCGCCCCACGCGATCCCTGCGGTCGTGCCCTGGAAGTGCGACGCGTCCGCCTCGGGCAGCGCGCCGGCGGGCCGCTGCGTGGGCGCGGCGCTCGGCCCGGCCGCCTTGCGCGCCATCTTCGCCGCGGCCCGCTTCGGCCGCGGCTTCGGTTTCGGCGCCGGCGGCGGAGGCGGCCGCTTGACCGGCGCGTGGAAGACGACCTTGACGGGAGGCGGTTTGGCGCGCTTCGGCCGCGGGCGACTGGCCAGGCCGATGATGACGGCGATGACGAGGACGCAGACCGAGATGGACGCTCCACTCGAGACCGCGAAGCGCCTCCGGCTCTGCCGGTCACCGCCGCCCTCGAACCCCTCGAACATCTCGCGGGCACGATGTCAGGCGGCCGTGGCGGTTCGATCGGGGCTACGTGACGGCGCTGTGAACTCGGGTGACGCTCGGGATCGCCAGGGCGCGCATGCTGCGCAGCGCGGCGCCCTCGCGCCGGCCGTACGGCGAGATGTCGGCGGCGCCGATGGCCAGGAGCTCCATGAGCGTGTGCAGCACCACCGCACCGACGGCGACCGTGTCGCTGCGCGCCTCCTCGACCCCGAGGGCGGAGAGCTCGATCGGGCGGAACTGGGCGAGGATGTCGGCCAGGCGGCCGACGGCGGCGAGGGTGAGCCCGCGCGCGCCCGGCGCTCGCAGCCCGAGATCGTCGGCCAGCGCGCCCAGCGCGACCGCCGTCCCCGAGGTGAAGGCGAGGCGCTCGGGCCGCCGATCCCACACCGCGCGCGCCGCGTCGGCGGCGGCGAAGCGCACCGCCCTCGCGACCCGCTCGCGAGCCACGCGATCGAGGCCGCGCTCCGGGCGGAGGTAGATGTCGCGCAGGCTGAGCACGCCGAGCGGGACGCTGTGCACCAGGTCGCAGCCGCCGGCGCCCGGGCCGGTCGCCAGCTCGAGCGAGCCGCCGCCGACATCGACCACCGCGAGGCGACCGCCGGTGCCGACGTACGAGCGCGCGCCGAGGTAGCTGAGCCGCGCCTCGCCGTCGCCGGTCAGGAGCTCGACCGCCACGCCGTGGCGGCGCTGGATCTCCTCGCACAGCGCCGCGCCGCCCGCCACCGCGCCCAGCCCCGCGCTGGCGATCACGACCAGCGGGCAGGCGGGGTCGGTGGCGGCCAGGTCGCCCAGGAGGCGCGCCGCCGCGGCCAGCGCGCGCGCGACCGCTGCGCTGCTCAGGCGCTCACCGCCCGGCATGGTCGCCGCCAGCCGCACGCTCTCCGACCGCGAGCGGCGAACGTGGAGCGGCCCGCCCGCCGCCCGGCCGCCGGTCTCGAAGACGGCCAGGTGAAGCGAGTCGAGGCCGAGATCGAGCACCGCCAGCCTCATCCTGCGTACGAGTCTTGGCCGACGGGGTGTCACTCCCGATGCCCGGGCATGACGTTTCGGTGACTTCTGCGGGTGCTGGGTAACAGAACTGTCACAGGGCGATCGAGCGCACCCCTCCGGTTCAAGTCAAAATGCCGGGGCGTGGACCCACGACCAGAGCTGACCGACCGACGGCTTTACATCAACCGCGAACTCTCCTGGCTCACCTTCAACGACCGCGTCCTGGCCGAGGCGGGCGACCAGACCCTGCCCCTGTTCGAGCGGCTCAAGTTCCTGGGCATCGTCTCGACCAACCTGGACGAGTTCTTCATGGTCCGGGTGGCCGGCCTCAAGCAGCAGCTGGCCGGCGGGGTGGCCGAGACCGCAGCCGATGGGATGCTCCCGGGCGAGCAGCTGGCCTCGATCAGCGAGCGCGTCCACACCATGGTGGCCGAGCAGTACCGGGTGTGGCGCGAAGACCTCGTTCCGCAGCTGTCCGAGCGCGGACTGGTGCTCCCCACCATCGAGCGCCTCTCGGGCGCGCAGCGCAACTCGGTGCGCTCCTACTTCACCCGCGCGGTGTTCCCCGCCCTCACCCCGCTGGCGGTCGATCCGGGGCATCCCTTCCCTCAGCTCAAGAACAAGTCGCTCAACCTGGCCGTCATCCTGCGCAAGAGCGGCCGGCGCGACCGCCGGCGGGCCGAGAAGCTGCTCGCCGTGGTGCAGGTGCCGTCGGTGCTCTCGCGCCTCCTGCCGGTGCCGTCGTCCGAGGGGCGCGTCATCATCCTGCTCGAGCAGCTCATCTCGGCCCACGTCGGCGATCTCTTCCCCGGCTACGACGTCCTGCAGACGGCGGCGTTCCGGGTCACGCGCAACTGGGACCTCACGATCGACGAGGAGGAGTCCGAGGACCTCCTGTCCACCGTGCAGGAGGAGCTGCGCCGGCGCGACCGCGGCGCCGCGGTTCGCCTGCAGATCGACGCCACCGCGTCGATCGACATCGAGCGCATGCTGGTCGAGCTGCTCAACCTGAGCTCGCCGGCCGACGTCTACCGGGTCGACGGACCGCTGCAGCTGAGCGACATGACCGCGCTGGCCGAATACGACCAGGCGCCGGAGCTGCGCTACGAGCCGGCCCCCCCGGTCGCGACGCCGATCCTGCGCGACGCCGACACCATCATCTCGGTGGTGGGCAAGCGCGACATCGCGCTGCATCACCCCTACGAGTCGTTCGAGCCGGTGGTGCGCTTCCTGGCCGAGGCGGCCGACGACCCGAGCGTGCTGGCCATCAAGCAGACGCTGTACCGCACCAGCGGCGACAGCCCGTTCGTGCGCGCGCTGGCCCGCGCGGCCGAGAACGGCAAGCAGGTCACGGTGCTGGTCGAGATCAAGGCGCGCTTCGACGAGGCCAACAACATCGCCTGGGCCCGCCGCCTGGAGAACAGCGGCGTCCACGTGGTGTACGGCCTCATCGGGCTCAAGACCCACTGCAAGCTGGCCCTGATCGTGCGCCGCGAGGGTGAGCTCATCCGCCGCTACGTGCACATCGGCACCGGCAACTACAACCCGCAGACCGCGCGCCTCTACACCGACCTCTCGCTGTTCACCGCGCGCGAGGAGGTGGCCGAGGACGTCTCCGCGCTGTTCAACCTGCTGACCGGGTTCGCCGAGCCGCCGAAGTGGCGGCGCCTGGTGGTGGCCCCGTTCGGCATGCGCGACTCGATCGTCGAGCGCATCGATCGCGAGGCGGCGTGCGCCAGGCGCGGCGAGCCGGCCCGCGTCGTGGCCAAGATGAACTCGCTGGTCGACCCGGCCGTCATCCGCGCCCTGTACGCGGCCAGCCAGGCCGGCGTCGAGATCGATCTGCTCGTGCGCGGCATCTGCTGCCTCCGGCCCGGGGTGCCCGGCGTGTCGGAGCGCATCCGCGTGCGCAGCATCGTCGACCGCTACCTCGAGCACAGCCGGGTGTTCGCCTTCGGCGAGGGCGACCGCCTCGAGGTCCTCATGTCGTCGGCCGACTGGATGCCGCGCAACTTCCAGCGCCGCATCGAGATCATGGTCCCGGTCGAGGATCGCGGCATCCGCACCCGCCTGCTCGACGAGGTGCTGGGCTACGGCGTGCGCGACAACGTGAAGGCGCGCATCCTCGAGACCGACGGCACCCACTCGCGCGTGCCGGTCCCGGGCGGCGCCGAGCCGTTCCAGAGCCAGCCGCGCCTCATCGAGGCCGCCCGCTTCGCCAGCGAGACGTCGGTGTCCGACCTGCGCCAGGCGCCCGCGCCCGACGTCGTGCCGGCGGTGGTCGAGCCGCGCGCCCGCTCGGCCGCGTGAGGCGAGCGTCGGCCGCCGGGCGCCCGGGGGGCTCAGCCGGCCGCCATCACGCCGACCGCGCGGCGAGCCCGGCTCCCGCGGCCGAGCTCGCGCAGCGCCACGCCCTCGCGCAGGCCCCGGGTCGACACGCGCGCGCACCGGGCGCCGCCCATGTCGAGCAGCGCGTCGAAGATGAGCGCGCCGTGGCGGATGGTGTCCCAGCGGCCCTCCTCGACGCCGAGGGCGGCGAGGTCGGACGGGCGGAGCTGCGGCAGGGCCTCCACGATCGCGCGCAGCGCGGGGCGGGTGACCTGGCGGGCGCCGGCGCCGCTCAGGCCGAGCCCGACGGCGACATCCGCCAGCCGGCGCGCGGTGCCCGAGGTGAGCACCACGGTCGCCGGGCGGAGGCGGCGCACCTCGGCCATGGTCTCGCGCGCGACAGCGCGCACGCGGCCGACCACTCGCTCGCTCGCCACGTCGCGCATGCGCAGGACGCCGAGCGGAAGGCAGGCGGCGAACGCGCACGTGCGCCGGTCGCCGACCGCGATCTCCGCCGAGCCGCCGCCGACGTCGATCACCGCGACGCGGCCGCTGGTGCGCGGCAGGGCCGAGAGCGCCCCGTGATAGATGAGGTGGGCCTCGTCCTCGCCGGACAGGACCTCGATGTCGAGGCCGAGCCGCCTGTGCGCGGCGCGGCAGAACCCGGCGCCGTTTTCGGCGTCGCGGATCGCGCTGGTGGCGACGGCGATCAGGCGGTCCGGATCGTGGCCGAGGGCCCGGCGGTACAGACGCTCGAGCGCCGCCGATCCGCGCCGCCATGCCGCGTCGTCGATCGATCGGTTCCACAGGGTGCCGGCGCCCAGGCGGCACATCTCCTTGGCGCGGCCGACCTTCTCCAGCCGATTCCGACTCCGGACCCGATAGGCGGCCAGGTGAAAGGAGTTGGAGCCCAGGTCGAGTACGGACAACACCATATCCGCACCATATCGTCCGGATGCAACACTCCCGGGGCACACCGGTGACATCGCCTGGTTGGGCCTGTGACCGCACTCCTTCGATCATGTGACAGCACCGTCACGCGAGCCGGATAGGTTTCATGGTCCACCTCGAGCACGAACCCGCGCCTGCATCATCGATGATCGTCCCCACGCCATGGCTGGACGCCCTCCGGGTCCACATCACCGCGGTCCAGAACGGCGGGGCCGAGGAGGACGTGCACCAGCTGCGGGTGGCCACCCGGCGGCTCGCCTCCTGGCTCAAGCTCGGCCGCATGCGCATCCTCCGCTCCGACCTGCGCTGGCTGCGCGCGGCCGGCGGGGTCGTGCGCGACCTCGACGTCGTGATCGCCCTGAACCCGCCCGCCCGGCTGGCCGCGTGGCTGAGCGGTGAGCGGGCCCGCCACTTCGAGGGGCTGGTCCAGGCGCTGGCCGCGCCGCGCACCGAGGCGATCCTGGGCGCGCTGTCGCTCATCGGGCCGGTCGAGGACTCGCGCGCGCGCCAGACGATCCGGCGCCTGGCCCGCGGCGTGCTCGAGCTGGGCGCGGAGCTCGAGCAGGCGCCCAACGACATCGTCGGCTTCCACCAGCTCCGCCGCTCGGTGCGCGGGCTGCGCTACGCGCTCGAGTGGCTGCACGAGAAGACGGGCGCGTTCAAGGACTTTCAGGACGTGTCGGGGCGCGCGGCCGATCTCTCGGTGACGTTGATCCTGCTCGACACCTACCCCGACGCGGCCGCGCTGGGCGAGTACCGGCGCGGCCTCGACGACGAGTTCCTGGCTCGCCGCATCGACTCGGTCGCCGCCTGGCCCGCGCTGCGCGAGGTGGTGGCCGCGCTGGCCTGATCGATCGATCGCTCTCACTCACTCACGAGGGGTGAAGGAATGGAACTGTTCGTCGTCCGCCACGCGGTGGCGGTGCCGCAGAGGCCCGACTTGCCCGACGAGGCGCGGCCGCTCACCTCCGACGGACGCCGTCGCTTCCAGCGGGCCGTGCGCGGGATGGAGCGGCTGGGCGTCCAGATCGACCACCTCTATCACAGCCCGTGGCTGCGAGCGGTCGAGACCGCCGAGCTCCTGACCCGGCTGGTCGCCGCCGACGGCGAGACCGCGGTCGAGCCGGGCCTCACGCGCAAGCCCGACGCGAGCCTGCTGGCGTCGCTGCGCGGCGAGCGGGTCGCGGCCGTCGGGCACGAGCCCTGGCTGTCCGAGATGGTGTCGCTGCTCATGTACGGCACCGCGAAGTACGGCTCGCGCTTCGATCTGCGCAAGGGCGGGCTGGCCTGGCTGGAGGGTGACCTGAAACCGCGGCGGATGTGGCTGCGCGCGTTCCTGCCGCCGCGCGCGCTGCGCCGCATCTGAGCCGGCGCGCCGGCGCGCGAGGCGGCGCGGCCGCCCGATCAGAGCGCGAACTCGACGCCGCCGTGCACGGTCAACCCGAGGTGCGGCTGCGTCTCCAGGCCGCTGTTGAAGAAGGCCGGCCCCACGCGCAGCTCGGCGCCGCCGCTCACGGAGATGCGGTCCGCCACGCGCGCGCGCACGCCGCCGCCCAGCTGGAGCGGAATGGCCAGGCCGTGGACATCGTCGCCGCCGAAGCTCACCAGGCGGAGCCCGAGCGCCGCCCGCGCGTACGGCGTGAAGGTGCCCTCGCCGGGGAAGTAGCGCCGCACGCCGCCGAACACCTCGGCGCCGAACCCGTCGAGCGTGCCGTGGTCGCACAGATAGTCGTCC
This sequence comes from Kofleriaceae bacterium, assembly GCA_035262925.1. GTDB lineage: Bacteria > Myxococcota_A > Polyangia > Haliangiales > Haliangiaceae > DATFRY01. The sequence continues at coordinate 7,392 of DATFRY010000033.1, forward strand.
TCGCGGTCGCGGAAGCAGGCGGCCTGGCCGCTGCCGAACGTGAAGGACAGCCCGCCGTCGAACCAGTCCTGGTCGCTCAGCTGGTAGAGGTACGCGCCGGCGACGTGGACGCCGCCGGGGCTGACCCTGCCGCCCACATCCAGGCCGAGCGAGCCCGACAGCTCCTGGTCGGCGCGGCGCGGCTTCCTGGCGGTCTCGTCCGCCGGCTGGGCGCCTGCGTCGGACGCCGCCTGGTCCGGCGCGGCCTGGTCGGGCGCGGCCTGGTCGGGCGCGGCCTGGTCGGGCGCGGCCTGGTCGGGCGCGGCCTGGTCGGGCGCGGCCTGATCGGGCGCGGCCTGGTCCGGCGCGGCCTGATCGGGCGCGGCCTGGTCCGGCGGTGGCTGGTCCGCCGGTGGCTGGGCGCGCACCGGCGACGCTGCCAGGAGCGCGGCCACCGCGATCAGCCCGGCCCGATACATACCATCACCTCTCCGCCGGCGGCGCCGCGCGCCGACTCGGGCAAACACTGCCAGCCGCTGCCGAGGAACGCGCAGTCGGCGGCGTCGACACAGTCGAACAGACACACGCCGCCGTCGAGGTCGACACACGCGCCCTCGTCGGGGCAGTCGCTGTCGCTGTCGCAGGTCGCGCTGCAGAAGCCGCCCGGATAAGGCGGCCCGCTCAGGCAGCGGTCATCGCACTCGTCCTGCTGGTCGCAGCGCGCGCCGAGCTCTCGCGACACGTCCGACGATGCGCTGCAACCGGCGGCGATCGCCAGGATGGCGGCCGTGAGCAGGGCCCGAGTGACGCCGTGGCCGCGCATGAAGAGGACGATTCTGCCCAATTTCCACCGGGACGCCACTTTGTGTACAGTGCCCCCCCATGACCCCCCTCCCCCGCTCTGCCGTCGCCATCGCCCTGCTCGCCGCCGCATGTGGCGGCGGTCGCACGGCGCCCGCCACCCAGCCCGGGCTGCCGACCGCGTTCAATGCCGCAGCATCCGATCCGAAGGCGGTCGCGCTGGCCGACGAGATGCTGGCCAAGCTGGGCGGCGCCGCGCAATGGGACAAGGTCAAGCAGCTGAGGTGGGAGCAGCACTACGTGCACGACGGCAAGACGGTGGCGATATTCCGCCACTCGTGGGACCGCTGGAACGGCCGCCACCGCTTCGAGATCGTCGACCTGGCCAGCATGGAGAAGGCGAAGGCGCAGGGCGGACCGGACGCGCCCGACGTGAACGTGACGGTCGGCATGTACGACCTCTATGATCACCAGGGCAAGGGAACGGCCACCGTCGGCGGCCAGCCGACCGACGCCGCGACCCGCGACCAGATCGTGGCCCGGTCGTTCGAGGCCTGGCAGATGGACGCCTATCGACTGACCGCGATCTACAAGGTGAAGGATCCGGGGGTCAAGCTGGCGCTGAAGGGGCAGGCTCCTGCGGTCAAGGAGTTCTGCAAGCCGAGCTGCCAGGTCCTGGAGGTCACCTTCGCGCCCGAGGTCGGCAAGGACACCTGGTTCATCAACATCAACACGGAGAGCAAGCTGCCCGAGGTCATCCGCAAGCAGCTGCCCGACAACAAGCAGCTGGCCTATGGTCTGTCCGGCTGGACTCAGGCCGGCGCGCTCAAGTTCCCCACCAAGTTCGAGAACGTCGGCTCGAGCGAGGTCTTCGAGATCCACAATCTGACGATCGGCGAGCCGCAGGACGACCTGTACATCCCGACCGTCGGCGGCTGAGCCGGAGTCAGCGCCCGGCCCGATCTCGACGGCCCCCCGCTGGCGCCGTCGGCACCTCGTCCGGGTGCCGCGTTCGGCTGGTCGGCTCGACGCGACCGAACGCAGGTCCGGGTCATCGCGAGCTCGCCGCCAGCGCGGCGACCAGCGCCTCGGCGGCGCGATCGGAGTCGCGGGCGGCGACCTCGAGCGGGCGCAGGCGGTGGCGCACGTCGTCGCCGGTGACGGCGCCGCGCATCGGGCCGCCGAACGGCCAGATGGTCTCGATCGCGATCTGCGCCGCGCGCTCGCCGATCACCGCGGCGAACGCCGAGGTGGCCAGGCGGGCCAGGCGCGCCAGCTCGTCGATGGTTCGCCCGCCCAGCCTGCCGCCGCTCACCACCCACTCGTGGACGGTGTCGAAGGCGTGCCGGTCGATGATGCCGGCGTCCTCCGGCGCGCGGGGCAGCTGCACCGCGCGCGGCGCGATCGCGCCCTCCTCGGGCGGCGTGATGAGGTGCATGATCTCGGCGGCCGACGCCAGGCGCATGTGGCGGACGAACCGCCGCGCGTGGGTGGCGTCGGCGATTGCGAGGTCGGCCCCGGCGAGGGCGAAGTCGTGCGGACGGCCGTCGGGCAGCGTGAGGTGCAGCGTGCGCACACCGATCTCGACTCGAGTGCGGCGCCGCGACCTTGGCCCCGCTGGAGCCCCCAGGTAGGACACTCCTCCCAGGGTAGCAGACCGGCGCTGGCGGTGAAATCGCGCGGCCGCGGGCCCCCCGTGACGCGCCGCGCGCGGCGGTCCGCGGCCATGCGGCCGGCGTCTCAGCGGCGCGGCTTGCGTCCGTCGGGCGGCCGGGCGCTCTTGCTCGCGCCGCTCGTGCTCGCCTTGCTCGCCTTGCTCGAGCCGGCGGGCGCGCTCGCGTCGGCGGCTCCCCCTGCCGCCTTGCCGCGGCGCGTCCCCTTGCCGCGCGCCGGCGGCGCGTGGGTCGCGCGCTCCGCGCTGATGCGGCGGAACGCGCGCAGCCGCATCTCGCGATCGAGCGCCGGCTTCGCCGAGCTCATGCGCGCCGCGGGCGACTCCGGCTGGCCGTCGCCGATCACGCGCCGGCGCCCGTCGATCTCCTCGGCGTCGAGCTGGAGGAGCGTGCCGCGCATCTTGGTCGGCGAGGTGGCCGAGCGCAGCCGCGCCACCACCTGCGGGTTCTTGGCCATGATGCGGGCCAGGCGCCCGAGCAGCGGGAGGTGCAGGCGGTCGTACTTGAGCCCGAGCAGGAAGAAGAGATAGGTCGGCTTGCCGTCGGGCGCGCCGAAGTCGATACCGTCGTACGAGCGGCCGACGATGATGAACGGCCGGCTGATGCGATCTGCCTCGCGCGCGCGCGTGTGCAGGAACGCGATGCCGCCCTCCATCGCCGTCGACGCCAGCACCTCGCGCTCGACCACGGCGCCGATGAACCACGGCTTGTCGTTGAGCCACTTCGACGAGTAGGCGCGCGCGGCCAGCTCCTCGATCGCGCCCAGCGGATCGCGCGCCTGCATGTCGTGGACGATCGCCGACTCGGGCAGGAGATCGCCGAGCGGCAGCATCATCCCGTCGGGCACGTCCTCGAAGCGCTGCGCCTCCTCCTCCGACTGCGACGCCAGCCAGGCGTCGATCGAGGCCCGCCGGAAGCGCCACTCGCGATCGATGAGCCTGCCGGGGAGCTTCTTGGCCTCGGCCAGCCGGAGCACCGTCTTCTGACCCATGTGCAGATAGTTGGCCAGCTCTGCCAAGGTGAGCAGCCTTTCCTCGTCAGGCGCAGGCATGGCTCGCACTTTATGATCGCGGCCGCTGCCGGACAACCGCGCGCGACGTAGTACCATTTGGCTGGTTTCCGCGCGTCCAGCGCGCCCTAACGGGGGTTTGTGAGCCGAGTTCGCACGGTTGTCGCGACCGAAGTGGTGCTGTTTCTCGGTCTGCTCGCTTTCGTCATCGCGGCGTTCCTGGTGGAGCGCGGCGCCGGCCTCGACGGGCCGGTTGCGCTCGGGCCGATCACGCGCATCGCCTTCGCCGGGGCGCCGTCGATCCTGTGGCTGGGCTACTTCCGGTCACAGGACAGCCAGTCGGCCGAGCCGATGTCGCTGCTGCTGGTCATGTACGTGGCCGGCGCGCTCATCGCCGGGCCGGTGGCGTCGTTCGCGGTCGACGTCGCGCTGCCGCCCGACTCGGCGGCGACCCCGGTCTTCGCGCGCTTCGGCGGCGAGCGCCTGGTCACCGCCTTCCTGGTCGTCGCCGTGGCCCAGGAGCTGTGCAAGTACGCCGTCGTGCGCTACACGGTGTACTCGCTGCCCGACCTGGGCGATCCGGTGGACGGGCTGGTCTACATGACCGCGGTCGGCCTCGGCTTCGCCACCTTCCGCAGCCACCGCTACCTGTCGGAGCTCGACGGCGAGGCGCTGCTCTCGGTCGCGGCCGGGCGGGTGGTGGTCACCACGCTGGCCCACGCCTGCTTCGCCGCCGTGCTCGGACTCGCGATCGGCTGGGCCAAGTTCCGGTCGCGCACGCCGGGCCGGCGCAGCCTGGTGCTGCTGGCCGGGCTGGCGGGCGCCGTGCTGCTGAACGGACAGTTCGCCCTCGTCGAGGCCGCCATCTCGGTGCCGGGGCTCAGCTTCGCGCCGTGGCGGTCGGTGGCGTTCGCGTTCGGGTTCGCGGCCGCGGTCCTCATCGCGTTCTCGTTCGTGCTGCGCCGGGTGGTGCGGGCGGTCGCCCGGGTGGAGAGCGAGGCATGAGCCGCCGCAGGAAGCCGGGCAAGAGGAGGGACAGGGACGCGGTGAAGGGCGAGGACCGGGGCAAGCGGGGCGACGAAGAGGCCGGGGCGCGCGAGCTGGAGGCGGCGCCGGGGGCAGACGCGGAGGCGGAGCCACAGGCGAAGGGCGAGGCGCAGGCGGAGGCGGAGGCGAGCACGACCGCCGAGCCGTCGCGACGCGGTCTCCGCCGGAGCCGGCCGATCTCGGTCATCCCCGAGATCTCCGACCTCGAGCGCACCAAGGAGAAGCGGCGCAGGTTCTTCACCAGGCCGCTCTCCGGCGACAGCGGCGTGCAGTCGGCGTCGGGCCTGCGCCGGCGCTGGCGCTGGTTTCGCCCGTCGAGCCGGGTCGACACGCCGCCCCCCTCCGACCTGACCGACACCGAGGCGCGCGCCGAGGCGGCCAGGACCGCGGCCGCCGAGCTGCGCAGCCGCCTCCGCGAGGGGCCGAAGGCGAAGCCGAGGGCGACCTCGAAGAGAGACAGCGCGGCGCCGCCACCGGTGCCGCGCACCTCGTTGCCCGGCCCCGAGCGACCGCCCGCCCCGACGTCGCTGCCCGCCCCGGCCGCGGCGGAGTCTGGCGCGGCCGCGGCCCGGGAGGCCGACGCACCTCGCGGGGAGGCGGCCACCGGATCGCTCGCCGGCGCGGCTCTGCCCGCACCATCGGGCACGCCCGCGGCCTCGCAAGGCGGACGCGCAGACTCGCAGCCGGGCCGACGCGCGGACTCGCAGCCGGGCCGACACGCGGACTCGCAGCCGGGCCGACACGCGGACTCGCAGCCGGGCCGGCGCGCGGACTCGCAGCCGGGCCGGCGCGCGGACTCGCAGCCGGGCCGGCGCGCGGACTCGCCGCCGGGCCCCCGCGCGGACTCGCAGCCGGGCGGGCGCGCGGACTCGCAGCCGGGCGGACGCGCGGACTCGCAGCCCGGCCGACGCGCGGACTCGCAGCCGGGCCGACGCGCGGACTCGCAGCCGGGCGGGCCCGCGGACTCGCAGCCGGGCCGACGCGCGGACTCGCAGCCAGGCCGGCGCGCCCCCTCGCAGCCCGGCACCCATGCCCACTCATGGCCGGGCGGACGCACCATCTCCCAGCCAGACGCGGACTCGCTGACCGGGTCGGTCGCCGTCTCCGGATCGATCGCCGGGCCGTCCACGTCATCCCGCGAGGCCAGCGTCGACGCGGACGCGCGGTCGGGACACAGGCGACTCTCCTCGAGCGCCGAGCACGCCGACGCGAGCCGCCACTCGGGGGCCAGGCGCCGCGCCGAGCGCGTCGTCGTGGACGCCGCATCCGCCGTCGCCGCCGACCGCGCGGGCGCACGGCAGGCGGACGCGGCCCGGGTGCGCGCGGGAGGACTCCGCCTGTGGCGCCGACCGCTGACGGAGCTGACCCGTCCGCTGGCCTGGCAGCGCCACGATCTCCTGGTCGTCGTGGTGGCGGCCGCCCTGTTCGCGGGCGGGGTCGCGGCCCAGCACCGGCTCGCCGCCCCGTCGCTCTCCCCGTTCGACCAGCTCGGCCTGCACATCGGCTCGCCGTCGGGCTGGCTCCCTGCGCGCCGGGTCGGTCGGCCCGCGGCCGGGCTGGTGGCGCGCGCCGAGAAGCGCGGCGACCGCGAGCCCGAGGCCGCCGCGCCCGAGCGCGACGCGGAGCAGGCCGCCCCGGCCGCTCTGCCCTATCACATCCAGATCCAGTCGTCGCTCGACCCGGTCGCGCGCCTCGAGATCCGCATCGCCCAGCGCCCGACCACCGGCAACCTGCGCAGCGCCCTGGTGCTCGAGCGCGTGAGTCGCCACGGCGAGGCGCTGTGGGCCGCCGAGTCCGCCGATCGCACCATCGGCGGCCGCGACTGGGTCCGCACCGCGTTCCGCTACGCCTACAAGGGGAGCAAGACCGACGCGCCGCGCATCGCGACCGCCATCGAGTACGCCACCATCAACGGCCGCCTGCTCTACACGGTCACCTTCCACGGCGCCAGCGGCGGCGACGCGCGCCGGCTCGAGGCGCTCCTCATCCCGACGCTCGCGGTCGACGCCAACCACCCCGCCGCCGTGGGAGGTCGCTGATGCGCGGGCCCGCGAGCGGCCGCGGCGCCGCCGTGCTCGCCATGTGGCTGGCCGGCCTCGCCGGGCTCATCGCCCCGCTCGTCGTGCGCGCCCAGGAGACCCGGCTGGAGGCGATCTCGCTCACCATGCCGTCGGTGGTGACCGTCCTGTCGGTCAACGTCGAGAACGGCGAGCTC
>DATFRY010000034.1:0-6825 GCA_035262925.1 Kofleriaceae bacterium
GGTGCGCGCCGACGGCGGCGCCGACCAGGAGGTCGACCTCCTGGTGGTCACCCGCGACATCTGGAGCCTGCGCATGAACTCGAACTACGAGGTGCAGGAGGGCACGCTGTCCAAGCTCAGCCTCTCGCTCTCGGAGAACAACCTGTTCGGGCTGCGCAAGCAGATCGCCATGGTCTTCAACATGGACCTGGGCAAGTACTCGATCGGCCCGCGCTACATCGATCCGAACATCGCCGGCACGCACCTCACGCTCGAGACCCACGTGGACGCGGTGTTCAACCGCTACACCAGCGATCTGGAGGGCTCGCAGAGCGCCACCAGCTTCAACTATCCGCTGTGGTCGCTGAGTCGCGAGTGGGGCGCCGGCATCGACATCTCCCACTTCGACGCGGTCCGGCGCTCGTTCCTGGGGGCCGAGCTCCGCCGCTACCAGACCGCCGACGGGATGATGGTGCCGTGGGAGTACGACGAGCGCGATCTCGAGGTCACGTCGAACGTCGTCCGCCAGCTCGGGTCCTCGGTCAAGCACCGGTTCGCGATCGGCCACAAGCTGTCGGTGCAGCGGCCCGAGGTGCGGGACAACTTTCCGGGCGACGACGCCGCGCGCGAGGAGTTCGAGCGCCAGGTGCTGCCGCGCTCGGAGCGCTCGTCCGCCGTGTTCGCGCGCTACAACCTGTTCGTCCCGACCTACGCCGTCTTCCGCAACATCAGCTCGTTCGATCTGGCGGAGGACCAGCGCCTGGGACCGGACCTGGGCGTCGAGGTCGGCTCCGCGCTCGAGGCGCTCGGCTCCGAGGTCGATTTCCTGTACGGCTCGGTCACGGCCGGGTGGACGATGGCCCTGGGCAGAGACGGACTGGTCCGCGTGGTCGGCAGCGCCAGCGCTCGCCGGCAGGACGGCGAGCTCATCGACATGCTGCGCTCGGCGTCGATCGTGGCGGCGAGCCCGTCGTTCCTCGGCATGCGCCTGGCCGGGCGCGCCACCTGGTCGGGGCTGTTCGACGACACCGCCAACCGCTACTTCACCATCGGCGGCGACGACGGCCTGCGCGGCTACGCCATCAACCAGTTCGTCGGCTACGGCCCCGATGCGGTGCGCGTGCAGACCAACCTGGAGCTGCGCACCACCGCGGTGCCGATCCTCTTCACCCGGGTGGGCGCGCTCCTGTTCTGGGACACCGGCCACGCGGCGGACTGCTACCGCGGCTGCCCCGGCGCGCTGTCCCTGCACCAGGACGTGGGCGGCGGGCTGCGCGTCCTCGTCCCGCAGCTCCAGCCCTACGTGTTCCGCTTCGACTGGGCGCTGCCGCTGACCGACGCCAGCGCCTTTCCCGGCCGCTTCATCGCCGGGGTCAACCAGGTGTTCTGATCCCGATCGTCCGGGCTCGCCCCGGCTACCTGAGCTGGAGCGCCGCCGCCGAGTCGGTGGTCAGCGCGCCGGCGGACGGGCCGAGCTTGCCGTTCTTGCCGAGCAGCCAGGCGGTGACGGCCAGGTAGTCGCCCTCGGACAGGCTGCCCGGGTCGTCCTTGGGCATCTTCTCCTTCACGTAGGCCAGGAGCTCGCCGCCGGTCTTGAACTTGCCGAGCGCCCTGCCGCCGATCAGGGCCGGGTTCTTGGCGCCCTTGCCCTCGCCCTTGTCGCCGTGGCAGGTGCTGCAGCTGTCGCCCCACACCTTGTCGGCCTGGGCCAGCTGCTCGCGGAGACCCGCGCCGGGCGCGGCCGCTTCACCCGCCGGCGGCGCAGCCGGAGCGGCCGGCGCGGCCGCCGGCGGCGCGGTGGCGGCCGGCGTGGTCTCCGCGGCTCGGTCGCCGCCGCCGCAGCCGATGAGGCAGGCCAGGGCCATGGTCAGAGGCAGCGCCGCGGCGCACGCCGAGCGAACGGATCTCGTCATCGTGATGACCTCGCGGTTGAGCCCAGCCTCGGTAGCACACCCGCGCGAGCGCGCGCAACACGCGGGTCGAGGTCGACGGGTCGCCGGCGACTTCGTCGGCAACCACGGTCTACGGCTCGCGGTGCGGACGCCCCCAGCGCGCCGCGAACTCGCACGCCTCGTCGCCCAGCGTGGTGCAGCAGGTGTGAACGACGCGCGCGCCGTCGCCTCCGGAGAGCGCCACCGCCTGTTCCAGCCAGCCCTCGATGAAGGCGCACACGACCGGGTTCTCGGGGCCCTCGTAGGCGACCAGCGCGCTGTGCTCCTCGCTCTGTGCGATGCGCAGGGCCCCCCAGGTGTGATAGTGCCGCCACAGCAGATCGAGCACGCTGAGGGTGCTGCCCGGCGACAGGCTCTCCGGGCTGGAGGGATAGAAGCGCTGGAAGCTCTGCTCGGCCACGTGGCTGCCGAGCTCGCGCGCGAAGCTCTGCGGGTGTCGCCCGCTCGCCGCCACCGCGCCCAGGAGCTCGTGGAAGCGCTCGGCCGGCAGCCAGGCGGTCGGCGCGGTGCGCAGCGACAGCGCGTCGGCCAGGACCTGGTTGTCGCGCTCCATCGATCGGATCCAGGTGGTGGCCGCTCGCAGGCCGAGCACGCCGGTGACCGCGCGGAACACCACCCCTCGGGTGAGCGCGATCGGCCCCTGCGATGGCAGAGGCGCGGTGACCGGGTCGAGCGCGAGCGCCGCCCCGCGCTCGCTGTCCCCGAGGGTGGGACCGTCGAGGACGTCGGCCGCGCCGAGCGCGAAGGGCTGCTCCTCGGTGTCGCGCGGCAGGACGCCACCGACCACGGCGCCGGCGCCGAGCGCGTCGGCCAGGGCCTGGGCCAGCTCGCCGGCGCTGGGGTAGCGCTTGTCGCCGTCGGTCGCGAGCCCGCGCAGGACCACCGCGTCCGCGGCGGGCGGCAGATCCTCTCGCCACTCGGACGGCGCGTGCGGGGTGTCCTCGAGCTGGCGGCGCAGGAGCTCGCGATAATCGTCGGCGCGCCCGAACGGCGCCTGCCCGGTCAGGAGCGCGTACGCGGTTGCCGCCAGGCCGTAGACGTCGGTGGCGGGGCTCTCGGCCTGGCTGAGCACGCTCTCGGGCGCGATGAACCCCGGCGTGCCGGCCGGCTCGCTTCGATCGCCCAGCCGCCGCGCCAGGCCGACATCGACCAGCACGGCGCGCTCGCGGGTGCGATCGAGCACCACGTTGCCCGGCTTGACGTCGCGGTGCATCACCCCGGCGCGGTGCATGGCGTCGAGCGCGCTGGCCACCTGGGTCAGGATGGCCGACGCGCGCGCCAGCCCGAGGTGGCGGTCGGCCTGGGCCAGCTCGGCGATCACGTGGTCGAGCGAGACGCCCTCGACCAGCTCCATGACGAAGAACACGTCCTCGCGCTCCTCGACGAACGAGTAGACCCGCACCAGGTGCTCGTGGTTGATGGAGGCCAGGATGGCCGCCTCCTCGCGGAAGCGGCGCACCAGCTCGACGTCGCGCACGAGATCGGGGCGCAGCATCTTGATCGCCACCGGGCGGCCAAGGCCCAGGTCCTCGGCCCGGTAGACCACGCCCATCGAGCCGCGGCTGATCTCGTGGACGATCTGGTACATCCCGCCGAGGGTGACGCCGGTCTCGTAGCGGTCGAGCAGGAGGTTGCGCCGGCCCAGCTCGGGAGCGTCGCGCTCGGCCACCGCCACGGTGGCGCCGCGCCGGCCGGCCAGGTTGGCCGCGCGGGCGGCGCGGTCGACCAGCAGGCCGCCGTCGTCGTCGCCGCCGAGGAACTCGGTGACGCCGACGCCGACCTTGACGTGCAGCGGCCCGCTGCCCCCGGCCTCGAACGGCTCCGACTCGATGGCGCGCCGGATGCGCTCCATGATCGCGGTGGCCGGCCCCAGGCGCGTCGACGCGAACACGACGGCGATCTCGTCGTCGCCCGAGCGGCCCACGATGTCCTGACCGCGCACCATGCGGCGGGTGACGTTGGCGATGTGGCAGAGCGCCGCGTCGCCGGCCACGTGGCCGTAGCGGTGGTTGAGGTGGCGCAGCCCGGTGATGTCGATGACCGACAGCGAGATCGGCTCTCCCGAGTGGTCGCGGCGCGACAGCTCGGACGCGATCGCCTGCTCGAGCGCGGTGCGGGCCAGGACGCCCATCATCGGGTCGAGCATCGCGGTCTCGCGCAGCCGGTCGCGCTCGCTGGCCAGGCGCTGGTGCACCGAGCGCCACGACAGCTCCACGCCGAGGCGCGCGGCCAGATCCGACAGCGCGTCGCGCGCATCGCTGCCGAACAGGACCGGCCCGTCGCTGATGAGGCAGATGGCGCCGACCACGGCCGCCCCGCGGCTCGGGATGGGGACCGCGAGCCGGGTCTCGACGCGCGTGGCGGGCCGCGCCGGTCCTCCGCCGCGCGCCCGCCGCGCGACCTCGACGAAGAGCGGCGCGCCGGCGTGGACCGCCTGCACGCAGCGGTTCCACACGGCAGGCCACTGCTCGGGTGCGATCGGCTCGCGCGCGGCGCCCACCCAGTGGCGCTCGGGCGCGCTGGCCAGCACCACGCAGCCGGACAGGCCGAAGATGAGCGCGAGCCGGCGCGCCAGCGAGTCGAGCGCGACCTGGAGGTCGCTGCCCAGGAAGGTGAGCTTGACCATCTCGCGCATGCGATCGACGTCGAGCGATACGACCGGCAGGCGGCGCACCGCCGAGGACTCGCCGCCCGGCGCCGGCGCGATCGCGGCCGCCGGCGCCGCCGCGCCCAGCAGCGCCGACAGGAGCTCGCCGCTGCGCAGCGGCTTGAGCACGACCGCGTCGAGATCGAGCCGCGCGACCGCCTGGTCGAGCTTGCCCTCGCCCACGCCGACCAGCGGCGGCCGCACGCCGAGGTACTCGTCGCGCAGCCGGCGGTGGAAGCGGTCGAGCGCGGGCGCACCCAGGGTCATGAGGATGAGATCCGGCCTGCGCGCGGCCAGCGTCTGCCAGGCCTGCTCGCCGCTGTCGACCACCGCGCACTCGATGCCCTCGGTGAACAGGAGGCCGGCCAGCTCGGCCGCCGCCTGCCGGTCCGGCTCGAGGACCAGCGCGAAGCCGGAGTAGCTCATTCCAGCGGCCGGTAGCGGTTCGATCCGCGGCGGGCGCGCGCCCGTGCTCGCACCCGCGCTCGCACCCGCGCCGTTACCGATGCCCGGGCCGTTCCGGACGTGCGCCATTCGCTGGTCGCCTCCTGCGCGCCGCCGGCGCCCCCCCTGGGCGCCGCGCGCGCGTTCGCTCGCCTGAGCTGCACGTGAGCAGCGTTATTTCAGCACAGCCGGCGGCCCGGGACGAGGCCCTCGAGCTGTGCTAATCACGCTCCTGGCATGCCGATCCTGGCGGACGTAGGAGGGCATGCGTGGACCGTGTGGCCGCGCGTGCGCGATCGCTTTCGACCGCCGGTCGCGCCGCCCAGCGCGCCGTGGAGCACCGAGATCGACGACCCAACCCTCGGGATCGTCAAGCTGAGCGGGCGGATCGACCACGTCGCCGGTGCGCGCGGCCTGGTCATCATCGTCCACGGCATGGGCGGCAGCGCGGAGCGCACCTACTGCGCGGTGGCGGCGTCGGCGGCGCGCGCCGCCGGGCTGTCGTCCTTGCGCCTCAACCTGCGCGGCGCCGACGGCAGCGGCGAGGACCTGTACCACATCGGGCTGGTCGACGACGTCGAGGCGGCCGTCGCTCACCCGGAGGTGACCGGCTACGAGCGGCTCTACGCGATCGGGTTCTCGCTCGGCGGCCACATCGCGCTGCGCGCGGCCGCGCTCGGCGGCGCCGGCGGCCGGTTGCGCGCGGTCGCGTCGGTGTGCGCGCCGATCGATCTCGACGCCTGCTGCGCTCACATCGATCACGCGAAGCGCTGGGCCTATCGCATGCACCTCCTCGCCGGGGTCAAGGAGGTGTACCGGACGGTGGCGGCGCGGCGCCCGATGCCCGAGCCGGTCGAGGCGGTGCTGGCGATCCGGTCGGTGCGGGTCTGGGACGAGCGCGTGGTGGCGCCGCGCTTCGGGTTCGCCGGCGCGAGCGACTACTACCGGCGCGTGGGCGTGGGGCCGCTCTTGCCCGGGATGGCCATCCCGGCCCTGGTGGTCGCGAGTGAGAGCGACCCGATGGTCCCGGCGCGGACCGTGCGGCCCGCGCTGGTCGATGCGTCGAGCGCGGTCGAGGTGCGGTGGTTGAGGCGCGGCGGGCACGTCGGATTTCCAGGTGAGGTCGGCATCTTGAGCGAAATCGTGGGGTGGCTTGCGAAGACGTGATTGACACTGTCATAAGACAGTGTCAGATTGCTCGCCATGACCACGGGCGAGCCGCGCTGGACGATTGCCGAGCTGGGGGCACGAGTGTCTGCCGCCCTGGCCGACACCGAGTACCAGCCGCCGAGCAACGGTCAGGTGCGCGCCGTTCCCGACCTGCGCACGATCCGCTACTACACGACCATCGGCCTGCTCGATCGGCCGGCGGCCATGCGCGGGCGGACCGCGCTGTACGGACCTCGGCACCTGCTCCAGCTGGTCGCGGTCAAGCGGCTGCAGGCAGAGGGCAGGAGCCTGAGCGAGGTGCAGGCCGAGCTGACCGGCCTGGATGACCGTGGGCTGGCGGCGATCGCGAGGGTGAGCGCCGCGCGCGCGGCCGAGGCGACCGCGGCGTCGCCGGTGACCGCGGATATGGCGACGGCCGATGCCGACGCGGCCGAGCAGGCGCCGCGCGAGGCGCGCTTCTGGGCGGCCGCGCCCGCGCCCGCGCTCGCGCTCGCCGCCGCGGCGGCGGCTTCCCCCCCGGTTCCCGCCGGCACCGCGCGCGCCGCGCGCATCGCGCCGGCGGCGGCCCCGATCCCGGCGATCGCCGCGATGGCAAAGATCGAGCTCGGCCCGGGGGTCAGTCTCATGATCGAG
>DATFRY010000035.1:0-4536 GCA_035262925.1 Kofleriaceae bacterium
CACAGGAGCAGCGAGATGGTGAGCCGCGCCTCCCAGTCCCACCACACGTCCCACGCCGCCTTGCCCCAGATGGAGCCGGTGACCAGGACGATCGCGCCGAACAGGACCGACAGCTCGCCGGCCGCGCGCGCCACATCGTCGTGCCGGCTCTGGCGCTTGAGCAGGTAGAGCAGCGAGGCCACGCCGCAGGTCAGGACCGCGACCAGCAGCATCCAGGCCGCGCCTATGTGGTAGTAGAAGATCTTCTGGTTGAAGAGCAGCAGCCGGTCGATCGGCGTGACGTAGAAGATGAGGTAGAGGGTGCCGGCGAAGCCGGCGATGCACGCCGCCGCGGCGGCCAGGTAGATTGCGCGCTTCATTCGATCACCACCGATTCGAAGGTCCACAGCGCGGTGACCACGAACAGCGCGTCGTAGACCAGGAGGAAGCGGATCCAGAACCAGGCGTCGTCGGGCATGTCGCCCAGGATGGCGGAGGTCCCCTTGATCGCCGCGATGAACAGCGGCACCAGGATCGGGTAGAGCACGACCGGCAGGAGCACGTCGCGCGCCCGCGTGCGCATGAGCATGGCGGCGAACACCGAGCCGATCACGGCCACCCCCGCGGTGGCCAGGACGACGAGCGAGCCCATCGCCACCGGGTCGTCGAACAGCGGCGAGCCGAAGAAGAGCCAGACCATGGGCACGACCACCACCTCGACCATGGCCATGAGCAGGAACAGCCCGGCTGCCTTGCCCAGGAAGATGGCCGCGCGCGGCGCCGGCGACAGCAGGAGCCCGCGCATGGTGTCCGACTCGCGCTCGCGATCGAAGGCGCGGCCCATGCCGATGGTGGCGGAGAAGAGGACCGCGATCCACACGAACCCCGGCGTCACCTCGGCCACCACCACCATGAGGCCGCTCTTCGCCTCCTTGAGGAACGCGAAGGAGAACAGGACCACGATCATGGCGGCGAAGAACGCCATGTTGAAGATGATCTCGCGGCTGCGCAGCTCCACGCGCAGGTCCTTGCCCGCGATGGTGGCCACGTGGCGCAAGAAGTCCAAGTCGAAGCTCCTCGATCCCGTCCCCAGCCCCGTCCCCAGTCCCGTCTCTTCGGCCCTCGCCTCGGGTTGTACGCCGACCGCGGCCGGGGCCGCAACTCTGCGCCCCGCTCCCCGGGACGCGTCCGGGGTCTCAGTCGGCGTGGCGATGGTAGAGCTCCTTGAGCTCGGCGTAGGAGTAGCCGCCCGCCTGGCGCGCCTCGTACTCGAGCTTGCCGCGCCGCAGGACCGCCACGTGGTCGGCCATCCCGGCCAGGGCCTCGAGGTCGTGAGTCACGACCACCATGACGCAGCCGCGCGCGACCGCCCCCGCCAGGGTGCGGGCCAGCGCCGCCGAGCCGCTGCGGTCGAGCCCGGTGAACGGCTCGTCGAGCAGGAGGACGCGCGGGTCGTGCAGCATCGCGCGCGCCAGGGCGACGCGCTGGACCATGCCGCGCGAGTAGGTGCGCACCGGCCGCCGTCGCGCCTCGCCCTCCAGGCTGACCTCGTCGAGCAGCGCGGCGGCGCGCCGGTCGGCGTCGGCCACGCCGTAGAGCTCGCCGTAGAGGCGCAGGTTCTCCTCGGCGGTCAACTCGCCGTAGAGGAACGAGTCGTGGGCGAGGATGCCGATCAGGCGGCGCAGCCGGCTGCCCCCCGGCAGCGAGGTACGGCCGGCGCGATAGGCCACCTCGCCGGCCGAGGCGCGGACCAGGGTCGATACGATGCCGATGAGCGTGCTCTTGCCGGCCCCGTTGGGCCCGAGCAGCGCGCACATGCTGCCGCTGCGCAGCTCGAGGTCGATGCCGGCCAGCGCGCGCTGGTGGCCGTAGCGCTTGGTGAGGCCGCGGATGACGACCGCGTCGATCATGAAGACGCGCGCGACTCGGCCTGGCGCTGCTCGGCTGATCGTTCGGCCGCCAGGTCGGCGTACACGCCCTCCAGCTCGCGCAGGAGCTGGACCCGCCGCTGCTGGTAGACCTGCTCGGTCACGCGCTGGCGTCTCAGATCTCCTTCGAGCCGGACCACCTCCTCGAGGAGCTCCTCGCGCTCCTCCTCGAGAGTCGACTGGCGCCCGCCGCGGCGGCGGCCGCGCATCGCCACGCCCCACACGGCCCACAGGACGAGGCCGAGGACCACGACGGCGACCGCGTAGGCCGTCCGCCGCTCCCACACCGAGTGCTGCGGCAGCCCTCTGAAGCTCATCTTGATCACGCCGCCGGGAGAGGCCTGGAGGCCCTGGTACATGAGGAGCGGGCGCCCGTCCTCGGCGTGGGTCTTGCTCTCGTGCGCGCCGGCGGGGGCCGAGACCTGCATGCCGGGGAACTGCTCGAAGACGAGCTGGCTCTGCCACAGGCCGAACGGGAGCGACATCGAGAAGTCGATCTTGCCGTCGACGGAGGGCAGCGCGAAGCCGGCGATGAAGGTGCGCTGCCCCGCCGGCACCGGGCCGCGCCAGACCAGGCCGCGGTCCTCGTCCACCTTGAGCGGCGTGGCCGTGCCCGCCGTCTCGTCCTGGATCGACGCGCCGACGTACCCCTTGGGCAGCGGGATGCGCAGCCCCTGCGGCCCCGCGTCGTACGGCACGAACGACGGGTTGTAGAGCGCGATCTGCAGCTGGAAGTAGAGGGCCTCGTCGTCGATCTCGGCGCCGCCGTGGAAGGCCATCAGGACCGGCGGGGCGATGACGAGGCTGACGCTCGCGCCCATCGTGGAGGTCAGCTGGAACGGCAGGGTCAGGAAGGACCGCGACTGGCCGGCCGCGCGCGCGATGTAGACCTTGTCCGCGCCGCCCGCGACCCCCGTGAACCGGGCCTGCAGCTCCTTCTCCTCGCGCCAGTCGACCTCGACGCGGACGCGCTGCCCGCTCTTGCTCGGAGCGTCGAACGGCTGCGACTCGAAGGTGCGGTCCTGCACGGTCGTGCGCACCACCACCTGCTTGCCGCGCGGCACGCGCTCGAACACAGCGCGCCCCTGGGCGTCGCTCTTGCCGGCGAGCGCGGCGACCTCGACCGGGATGTCGGCCAGCGGGTGGCCCCGGCGGGTGACCAGCACCTCGAGGAGGCCGGGGCGCAGGGCCTGGTCGTCGGCCGGCGCCGACACGGTGCCGTCGAGCTCGGTCGTTCCCGTCGCCACCTCGACCCTGGCCTTCTCGAGCGGCGCCGCGGCGCCGGCCTCGAACAGCTCCACCTCCTTCACGTTCCTGGTCTGGCCCATCAGGTGGACGACGACCGAGCCCGCCTCCGGGGCCGGCACCTTGGCCTCTTCGCCGCCCTCCTCGCCCGCTGCCCCCATGGTGCCGAGGTCATCGACCGGCGGCAGCTTCGAGTCCGGACCCTCGCCGGCCAGGATCATGCGCATCCCGATCTGCGGCGGCATGGTGAGGACGCGGCTCACCAGCCGGTCCTCGGCGCCCTCGCGCGGAAACACGGACAGGGCCACGTAGGAGGTGCCGCTGCCGGTCTTGAGGTGGTCGAACGCTGCCCGCCCTCCCGAGTCGAGCGGCACGGTCTTGAGCGTCACGGCCCCGCTGGAGGCGATGGCGATGAGGTGGATCTTGCCGCCGGGCGGGAACTGCGAGCGGATGTCGCCGAACTCGGACTTCTTCATGGCGCCCTGCACGGCGCGAACCGTGAGGCGTCCGGGCGGGTCCTGCTGCTCGCCGCGCGCGTGGCCGCTCAGTTTGCGCGGCTCGCGGAACATGGGCGGCAGCTCGTCGCCGCCGCCCTGCGCGCCGCCCTCGGCGCCGCCTCCGGTGTCGTCCACCGCGCCCTCGTCACCGGTGCCGGCCGTCGCCTCGTCGCCGGCTCCGGCGTCGGCCGACTGCGCCAGGGCCGGCGCCGGGGCCAGGAGCGCGGCGATGGCCGCGAGCCATGCGTACCTCACGCGTCCCTCCGTCGTTCGATCTCGCGGCCGCCGGACGGGCCCGACGCGGCGTGGTCCTCGTCCGCGCCCCGGGTCGCCTCGGCCTCGGCTAGCGCGCCGGCCGTCGCATCCGCGGCCGCGTCCTGGGGCGCGGCGTCGGTGGGCGCGGCCTCCTCGGTGGCGGCCTTGGCAGTCACGGCCTCCTCGGTGGCGGCCTCCGCGGTCGGCTTCGCCCCCGCCGGTGCCGCGGCCTCTGCGGCCCCCGCGTCCTGCGGCCTGGGCGGCGACTTGCGCCGGGACAGGACGCCGGCCAGGGCCATGCGCGCGCGCACCTCGCGCTCGATCACCTGATCGAGCGGCGCATCGGAGGCATCGCCCTCCTCGCCCTCCCCTTCCAGCTGCTTGATGATGTCGATCGCCCGCGCCCGATAGACCCGGGTGATCTCGGCGGCGTCGGCCTCGGACATCTTGCCCATCGCCCGGTCGAACTCGACCTCTTTGATCGCCTTGAGCAGGGCGCGCTTCTCCGTCTCCAGCTCGGACACGCGCCCGGAGGAGAGCTCGAAGCCCTCGCTGTCCGGGCCGATCCCCTCGGTGGCCGCCGCCATCGCCGCGCTCCAGAAGAAGAAGCCGCACAGCACCATCGCCAGCCA
>DATFRY010000036.1:0-14075 GCA_035262925.1 Kofleriaceae bacterium
GTCGGCGAGCCGGCGCTCGAGATCGACGTCCAGCGTGCGAAACACCCCCGGGAGGCGAGAGTCACCCTCGAGCTCGAGATCGCGATCCGCCAGCTCCGGCGCGTCGTCCTTGCACGGACAGGTGTCGCGAAAGACCAGCACGGTCGTGCCGATCTCCACGACGTCGCCGTCGGCCAGGGTGGTCCGCATGTAGTAGTCGCCGCCCACCATGGTGCCGTTCTTGGAGCCCAGGTCCTCCAGCTCCCATCCTCCCGACACGCGGCGCAGCACCGCGTGCTGCCGCGACAGCGCGTCGTCGTCGAGCATGACGTCGAGCCGACCGGGCGAGCGCCTGAGCTCGCGCCGCGTGCCGCGCCCGAGGAACACCTCGCCGGCGGAGCCGAGCGAGATGCGCCACCCGGGCACCAGCGGCCTCTCCCACGACAGCGCGACCACCAGACGGGGCGCGCCGACCGAGCCGGCGGCCTGCTCGAGCCCGCCTTCTTCGAAGGACACCGTCGACTGCTCGGCGCTCACGATCGGCTCCCTCCGGCGGCGCCGGATGGCGGGCGATGGGCGCGGGGCGCCGCATCGACCAGGAACAGGCAGTCCCAGGCCGGGGTGAGGTCGGTGCAGGCGGCCATGAGCGCGAGCCCGATCCCGGCGGCGCCGCTCAGGAGGCCAGGATCGGCCTCCCAGCACAGCGATCCGTCTGCCAGCGACCTGCGCGCGCTGAAGCCGGCCGCTCCCTCCCCGGGCCTGCGGAAGCCGAGGCCGCACCGCGCCCAGGAGCGCGCCGCCTCGAGCAGTCGATGGTCTCCCGTCGCCTGGTACATGCGGTTGAAGACGTGGGCGTTGCCGAGCGCGCCGTGGCACAGGCCGGCGTCGACCACACCGGCGGCATCGTCCGCCCGCGCGGCGGCCAGCCGCGCCAGCTCCAGCGCGGCCCGCTCGGTGCGCGCGCAGCCGACCGCGCGGGCACCGACCAGGAGAGCCGCGGCCAGCCCGAGATCGCCGTAGCACCAGGCGAGGCGCGAGGGCGTGGCGTCGCCGCCGGTGCCCGCGATCCAGCTCGCGAAGCACCCGCCCGGATGGCCGGCGATCCACCGCGACAGCAGCGAGGCCACGCCGGCCTCGAACAGCGCGGCCGTGCGGTCCGGCGCGACACCTTGCGCCGCGATCTTGGCGAGGACGGCCAGGACGCCGGGGTTGCCGTGGGCGACTCCGAGATCGATGTGGCCCGCCGGCGACGCCTCGCGCTGCCAGACGGGCAGGAGCTCCGGGGCCGTGTGCCATGCCACACCGGGCGCGACCGGCCGCGCCAGTCGATCGAGATGCCAGGCGATCCGCTGGAGGCGCGACCTGGCGCCGGGCCGCGGCATTCGCTCGAGCGCATGGACCGCGAGCCCGACCAGCCCCGACATCAGGTCGTATGGCCCGAGCCATTCGTCGCGCGCGAGCAGCTGGCCGATGAGCTCGTCGATCTCCGCGCCCGGATCATGCTCGCCATCGCCGTCGTCGCCGCCGCCGTCGCCGCCGCCGTCGCCGTCGCCGTCGCCGTCGTCGCCGCCGTCGCCGACGGCGCCGGTGAGATGCTGGACCGCCCAGGCGATCCCGGTGAAGCCCGCGTACAGAGACGACGTCATCGGTGTGTCGGCGACCCGGTCGGCCGCCCGATCGAGCAGCTCGGACGCTCGGTCGGCGGCGGCCTCGTCGCCGAACGCCGCGGCGTAGTAGGCGAGGAAGACCGCGATCCCGGCCGCCCCGCTGGCCAGCCCGGCGTGCTCGGGCTCCACGCGCCGCGCGAACGCCGCGATCTCGTGCACGACCTCGCGCGCCGCCGCCCCCTCGCGACCGGACAGGATCGGCGTCCAGGCGGCCCCGTTCTCGTCTCTGGCGACAGGTTGCATGCGTTGCTCTATGGCAGCGTGTCGATGGCGGTCAGCTCGCCGATGTAGGCGAGCGCGTGAAAGCTCAGCGCCGGCGCGACCCGCTGGGCGGCCTGGTCCTCGGACGAGTACATCGAACCGACCTCTCGGCAGGGGAGCTCGCTCTCGAGCCACGACCGGGTCGCTCCCTCGAGGCCGCGCAGGTCGACGTAGAAGGCGCGCGGGCCCACGCGGCCGAGCACCGACTCCAGGCTCTCCGGCGCCGGCTCACCGAGGGAGAAAATCCTCAGCTCGGGCGGCTTGCCGCGCTCCGCGAACAGCGCGCGGAAGGATCCCTTGCCGAACAGGACGCCGACCGACACATATCGGTCGCCGAAGGCCTCGGCCAGCCAGTCTCCCGTCTCCTTCACCTTCCAGACCGGGTCGGCCAGGAGCACGTGGCCGTTGTGCGCCGCCAGGACGGCCTTGCCGCCCGGCACGTAGCGGTCGAGCAGCCAGCGCGCGTTGTCCGCCATGGTCTGCCCGCGGTCCATCCCCGACACCTCGCGCTCGATCGACTGCATGGCGCGCAGATGCAGGGCCGCGCGCGCGCGCCCGTCCGCGCCGCCGCGCCGCCGCTCCTGGGCCTCGAGGAACGCGTCGACCTCTCCCAGCGACGCCCGCAGCGCCGCGTGCTCGCCCTCGCCCGCGCCGCCGTACCACTCGCGGAAGTCGACTCGCTCCATGACGCCGAGCCGCGCGACGACCCGGTCGTGAAGGCGCCGGCCGTGCCTCTTCAGGTAGGCCAGGAGCTTCCGCGCCGGCAGCTGCGGGTAGTAGGGATCGATCCCGAGGATGTGGACCGGCGTCCCCGAGCGGGCGTTGTGCGCGCGCACCTCCCGCACCAGGGCGAGGAACTCCTGGTGGGCGTAAGGCCAGCTGCCCAGCCGGCTGGCGAGCGCGGCCGGGTCTCCTCTGCCCGTCAGGACGAAGTCGTCGATCTCCGCCGCGACCGACATGTCGGACTCGATGAGCAGCGCATTGAACCCGCACCCGGCCGCGAGGTGCAGGAGCACCTGGCCCCTGAAGCGCGTGAACTCCGACGAGCCGTGCGTGGACTCGCCGATCCCGACGACCCGCGCGCCGCACAGGCTGGCCCGCAGGCGTTCACCGTGCGGCTGCCCGCCGCCGTAGGCCGCGATGTCCACCGGCACGGCGCTCCTTCGAAGGTCGTCGACCGCCGTCCTCGGCATCGCCCGCGCCGGCGGCCTCAGCCGCAGCTCGACGGCGCGCTCCGGCTGGTCGGGCTGGACGCGCGCGACCGAGAAGGTCGCGCCGGGTGCGTCACCGATGAGGAGGTACTCGCCGCGCGGAAGGCTGACCCGGAACTGCCCATCCTCCCCCGGGAGGGCCAGGTAGATCTCCTGCTGCTTGCGACCGGGAAGGGGCGGAAAGACGCGGACCATGCCCGACGCGGCCGGTCGGCCGTCGTGAGTGATGAGCCGGCCGCGCAGCTCGCGGGCATCCTGCGCGCCGACCGTCACCAGCGCCCGCTCCGCCGCTCCCCGTCTCTGCGCGGCGGACCACGGGAGATAGGCGGGCGATCGCCCGGCGGCCGCGACGGTGATGGAGTAGTCCTGTCCGCCGTCGACGGAGAGAGCCCACTCGCCGCGCGCGCCGGACCGGGCGATCGCCCGCGGCTTCGCCTCCAGGAGGGACGCCTCGAGCGGAAACGCCGCGACGACCGCGTCCGGCACCGGTCGTCCCGCCGGATCGCGCACCGCACCGGCGATGACGAGGGCGGGGGTCGATCGTTCCGGCAACCTCATCGCGTCGACGTTGTCGCCGGATGACCGGCCATCGGCGCCGCGCGCCGTCCCCTCCGCGGCCGGTCCGGAGGCGCCGCCGCATGCGACGGCCCCAGCCAGGCCAGCTGCGAGTCCGAGAATGCGGCGCGCGGCGTCGATCGACGTCATGGGGGGGGACAGGTGCAGGAGCGACAGGACTCGGTGCAGACACCCGCATCATGGGACGGCACCGCGCCGCCGATGACCTGGGCCATGTTCGAGGTGGTGAGTGTGCGCACCGTCTCGGCGTTGAGCGCGAGACGCCGGCGGTTCTTGGCGAGCAACTTTCTCAAGGTCATTCTCCTTTGCAATGCACGGTTGCCACGGGTCCTACGGGACGATGTCGTCGACCGTGAGGTCGGTGAGAGACTCGAGCGACGTGGAGCGGAGCCGCGCCCACCGCCGGTCGAGGAGATCGAGGTGCCAGCCGAAGACTCTCCCGTCCATGGCGGCCGTGACCACACCGCTGCCGACCGGCAGGACGGCGAGCGCGCCGGTCGAGCTCTCGTCGTGGTCCCTGACCACGGCGAGCGTCCGGTCATGGAAGTCCCAGCGCTCGAGCGCGCCATCCTCGACCAGGCGCAGGACCGCGCCGCCGGGCAGCTGGGCCAGGCCCCGGGTGGCGTCGTTGACGCTTCGCATCTGGACCACCTCGCCGCCGACCAGGTACCACGCGAGGCCGCGCCCGGCGTGGTCGAACGCGAACAGCACCCGGCGGTCCGCGTCGAGGAGCGACGCCTCGACCTCGAAGGGCAGTCGGACGGGCCCGTAGGCCACGCCCGCGACCGGGTCGACCACGCGCACCACCCCGCGCTCCCCGGCATGAGGAACCTCCAGCACGTGGCCGCGGCCGAGCAGCCTGACGGCGCGCGTGGCCTCCTCGGTCCAGCGAGAGGTGTCGAGGTCGAGGCGATGAAGCCGGCCCGAGCGCGTGAGAACCAGCAGCGGTCCGCCGCGCCGTCGCAGCGCCATCTGATCCACGGGCTCATCGAAGGTGCGCAGGACGCGAAGCTCGTCCTTCACGTGGTCCCACTCGAACACGGAGGCGGAGGCGACGAGCAGCAGCCGGCCGCTCTCGAGAAAGACGAGGTTGCCCGGGAGATCGCCCGGTATCGAGCGCGCCGCGATCGGCAGCCGCCGCGCCACGTCCCACACGGTCACCGTCCGCGACCAGCCGGCGGAGGCGATCAGCCGGCCGTCGGTCGAGAACGAGAGGTCGTACACGGCGTCGCGATCGCCCCGCAGATCGGCGTCCACACCGGAGAGGGACGCCACGACGATGCGCCCGTCGCGGCCGGCGGTGGCGACGTGCACGCCGTCCGGCGACGCCCTGACCGCCAGGACCCCGCCCGTGTGCGCGTGGAGGACGCGAGAGATCGGCGGGGGAACCGGCCATAGCCGCAGCGTCCGGTCGTGACCGGCGCTGGCGATGAGCGGCTGGCCGCCCTCCCCGGCCACGAGCGCCGCCGCCGGCACCAGCCGGTCGTGTCCCTCGAGCTCGCGGGACAGGTGCGCCTCGAGGTCCCAGTAGCGCAGCGAGCCGTCGGCGAAGGTCACCACGAACAGCGAGCGGCCGGCGATGTGGCCGAGGACGCTGTTGGTGATGGGGCTGGCGTCGGTCCCGAGGGTCTCGACCGAGAGGTCGGCCATGGCGACGCGCGCGATCGTGCGATCGGTCCCGACGCTGAGGACGGTGCTGGAGTCGCGGGCGACCCGGAGGTGGTCCACGCCGCCGTTGTGGACCTTGACGTGCCTGCCGATGCGTCCGTCGGCGGTCCACAGCAGCAGCTCCCCGTTCGAGTGCCCGGAGACCAGCCGGCCGTCGCCGAGGAAGTGCACGTCGACCGCGGCCACGTGCTGGCCGGGGAACGGATCGAGGCGCCGCGCCCGCGCCGTCGCGAGATCGAACAGGACCACGCTCCCGTCGGCGCTCGCGGTCGCGATGCGCTCGCCGCGGGCCGACACGGCGATCCCCGTGATGACGTCCGCCTGGCGATAGAGGAGCGAGGAGCGCCTGGCCGCCACGTCGACGACCCGCACCTGGCCGTCGGGCCCGGCGCTGTAGAGCGCGCCGCCGCCCGGCGCGAACGCGGTCACGAACGGCGCCCTGGTGTGGCCGGGGACCTCGGCCACCGCACCGCTCCGGTACCAGAGCGCGATGTCGCCGTTCTCCTGGGTCAGCGCGACGATGCCGCCGCCGGCGGTCATCGAGATCTCGCATCCGACGCTCGCGTGGGCCTCGGCCACGAGCGTCGGCCCCGGCATCTGGTAGCGGCGGAAGGTGCCGTCGCGAGTCGCCACCACCAGCGTCTGTCCGTCGTCGCTGGCGGCGACCTCTTCGACCGAGGAGGAGAAGCGCAGCACCTTGCGCGCCACGCCGCGGCTGCCGGCGTCCATCGCGACGCTCCCCACCACGCCGTCGAGATCGGTGCCCTCGGGCAGCTTCTTCAGCCAGGCGACCGCCGTCGTGGGGTCCGCGGCCAGCGACTCGCGCGCGTGGGTCAGGACCACGGCGTTGCGCTCCCGCTGTGCCCGCCGCCGCTCCAGGTCGGCGATGTCCCGCTCGCGCACGATGCGCAGGATGCTCGCGGTGCTCACCGCGACCAGGATGAGCGCCGCGATCGCCGCCGCCGTCACCAGGGAGCGATGCCGCGCCACCCACTTGCCGAGCCTGGCCGGCGCGGAGTAGCGATGGGCGCTGACCAGCCGCCCGCTCATGAAGCAGCGAAGATCGGCGGCCAGGTCGGAGGCGTCGGCGTAGCGGTCCTCGGGCCCGGCGGCGAGGCACTTGAGGATGATGGCGGCCAGATCGCGGGGCACGGCGCGCAGCTCGCGGGCGAGGGCATCGCCGGTCGAGTCATCGCCGCGCCGCGCGCCGGTGCAGAGCTGGTGGAGCATGGCGCCGAGGGCGTAGACGTCGCTCCGCTTGTCGACCTCGTCACCTCGCGCCTGCTCGGGCGACATGTACGCGGGGGTGCCGAGCACGCTGCCGGCGACGGTCACCTCGGGCGCCGCGGGCGTGCGATACGGCCCCTCGAACGCGTCCTCGTCCCCGGCCTCGGTGAGCTCCTTGGCCAGCCCCCAGTCGATGACGAACGTCTCGCCGAAGTCTCCGATGATGACGTTCGATGGCTTGAGGTCGCGGTGGATGATCTGGCGGTCGTGGGCGTACGCGATCGCGTCGGCGACCGCGATGAGGTGAGGCACCAGGGCGAGGCGCTGGTCGAAGGTCTCGGTCGCGGCCAGGATCTCGGCGAGGGGCCGGCCGGCGACCAGCTTCATGGTGTAGAACGGGGAGCCGTCGGGCCAGCGGCCGGCCTCGTGGACCGGGACGATGCCGGGGTGATCGAGGCGCGCGGTGATCAGCGCCTCGCGGAAGAAGCGCAGCTCGGAGCGGTGCGGGGGGTCGAGGAGCTCCTTGATGGCGACCTCGCGGCCGAGCTCCCGGTCTCGCGCGCGATAGACGCGGCCCAGGCCGCCGCGGCCGTGCTCGGCGAGGATCTGATAGCGAGCGGGGTCGCGCGGCTGCAGAGGAGCCGGCAACCGGTCGTCGCTCCGGAACCGCGTGCCCTCCGGCTCGCGACTGGCCAGGGTGCGGGTCGGGTCCGGGACCACCGACTTCGTGCGACCGAGCCCACCGGGAACAACCATGGCCGACTGCCGCGCTGAGCAAGCAGTGTGCCGGGACACTCACGCGCGGAACGAACTGAAATGGCTACACACGAAAACGCGCGCCGGGCTCCCCGGCTGTTCCGCATCGGTTCCTGCTGTTTCGATCGCGCCGGCGAGCGGTCGAGACAGCTGCCAGAACGTTTGCCACGCCTGTTCCGATCGTTCCGCCCCCCGTTCGTCCTATCCTCGCACCTCGACAGCGACCGCAACCCACAGCCACGGAGGACACATGTCGACCTCGAAACCGGACCCGGCATCGACGACGCGGAAGGTCTTGCGGGATCTGGGCAAGGCCACCGAGAAGACCCAGTCCGGTGCGCCGCCGGAGCGCCTGGACAACGTGCTCCTGCACAAGAAGGGCCCGTACCTGGGGTAAGCCGGCGGACGGCCAGATCGCTGGACGTTCGCCCGGTGCGTCTCCGAGCCGCGACCGAGGAGACCAGGTGATCTCCGAGAATCGCTCCCTGCGCGGTCGGCTCTACCTGGCGCATCACGTGCATTGTGCGCAGGTCGAGGGGCAGCTCGTGTTCCTCGACCTGCGCGCAGATCGGTACTCGTGTCTCGCGCCGGACCAGAGCGTCGACCAGATCGCCGACGCGCTGGCCGCGGCCGACATGCTCACGCCGGATCCGAGCAAGGGGAGGCCGCTCTCCGCCCCGCCGCCGCTGGCCCTCACCGGTGACCTGATGGGGTACCCGGTGGGCCGAGCGCCCCGGATCCGCGCGAGCCACGTCGCGCGCTTCGCCGCCGCCGCGTCGACCACGGCCGCCCGCCTGCGCTGGCGCTCGCTGGTCGATGTCGTCGCGCGGGTGCGCGACCGAAAGCGGCGGCGCGGCGGCGACGGGCGGCCCACCGATGGCCCGGCGGAGCGGCAGGCGCGGCTTCGCGAGCTCGTGGAGATCTACAAGCGCCTCCGGCCGCTGCTGTTCACCTCGCGCGATCGCTGCCTCCACGACTCGCTCGTCCTCGTCGAGTTCCTGGCCGCGCACGGCCTGTTTCCGCTCTGGGTCATCGGGGTGCGCATGGGCCCGTTCTCGGCGCACAGCTGGGTCCAGGACGAGAGCGTGGTCCTGAACGACGTGGTCGCGAACGCGGCCCGCTTCACACCGATCATGACGGTCTGACGTGCGCCGCTTCGTCGCGCTCACCTGGCCTCCGGCGGGCGCCGACCAGGACGTGGTGCGGGACCTCCGACGGCGGCTGGAGGGACGCCCGCGCTGGCAGCTCCTCGCCGACAGGCCCGGCATGCTGGTCTTCGCGACCCCCGCGGACAGCGGGGCGACCCGCGTCTACCGGCTGTCAGGCGAGGGCGGGCCGGTCGAGCACGGCGTCATCCTGGGCACGCTGTTCGCGCGGCGCGCGGTCGACCGCTTCGAGGCCGGCGACGGACCGCCGGCCGAGCCGGTCCTGACCGCCACCGATGCTCGAGCCATCGCGGAGACGCGGGGCCGCCACCTGATCGATCACTACTGGGGGCGCTACGTGGCCCTGCTGTTCGACCCGACGTCCGGCGCGCGCACCGTCCTCCGCGATCCGTCCGGCGCGCTGTCCTGCTACTACACCGACCACCGCGGCGCCGGCATCCACTTCTCCGACATCGACGACGTCCTCGGGCTCGACCTGCCCCCCTTCGCGATCGACTGGCGCCACGTCGGCCGCCATCTCCACTTCGAGCTCGACCAGACCGGCGCGTCGGGGCTCGACCGGGTCCGGGCGCTGCTCCCCGGCCAGCGACGCGTGACGACACGAGAGGGCGCGCACCTGTCGCAGGCGTGGGACCCGGTCGACGTCGCCGGCTCCGGCGTGGTCGACGATCTCGACGAGGCGACCCGCCTGCTCGCGCGCACCGGCCGCGCCTGCATGGCGGCGTGGGCCTCCCGCTTCGATCACATCGTCCACCGCCTGTCGGGCGGCCTCGACTCCGCCATCATCCTCGGCTGCCTGGCCGCGGTCGACCGCAGCAAGGTCACCGCCCTCCACTACACGAGCGAGCACGCCGACAGCGACGAGCGCGGCCACGCGCGCCGCGCCGCCGCCCACGCCGGCGTGCGGCTGCTCGAGCGCCCGGTCTGCCGGCCCACGGTCGACGACGGCGCGCTCGCCGCCATGCCGCCGACCGCCAGGCCGACGAGCTACCACTACGGCCTGTCGGCGGCGCCGTTCGAGGCGCGCCTGAGCCGCGAGCTGGGGGCGGACGGCTTCACCACCGGCCACGGCGGCGACGAGGTGCTCGGGGCGACCCACCACCCGCTCGGCGTCGTCGACTACGTGCGCCGGCGCGGGCTCGATCGGGCGCTGGTTCGCACCGCCCTGGATGCGGCGCTGCTCAGCCGTACCTCGCTGTGGTCGGTGCTGGCGCTCGCCCTGCGCCACGGCGTGCTCGGGCGGGCCTGCGATGTCCGTGCGCGGCTGGCGGTGCCCATGAGCGACGCGCTGGCCCCTCGTCTTCGCGACTCGCTGCGCGTGGACGACGTCGAGCACCCGAGCCTGGCCGGCGCCCGCCTGCCGCCCGGCAAGCTCATCCACGTGTTCTTGACCCAGACGCCCCACAACGACGCGACGCTGGCGGCGGGGCCCGACTGGCTCGACCAGGTGCACCCGTTCCACTCGCAGCCGCTGGTCGAGCTCTGCCTGCGCACCCCGATCTATCTCCTCAGCATCGACGGGCGCAATCGAGGGCTCGCCCGCGCCGCCTTCGCCGGCCTGGTGGCGCCCGAGGTGCTCGCCAGGAACGCCAAGGGGAGCGGAGACCTCCACCACGGCGAGACCGCGCGCGACCACTACACGACCGCGCGGCGCCACCTGGAAGGAGGCCTCCTGGTCGCGCGCGGGCTGCTCGACCGCCGGGCCCTCGAGCAGATGTTCGACGGCGAGAGCCCGGAGCTGTCCTCGCTGCGGCCGCAGCTCCTGCACTATCTCTACACCGAGCACTGGGCCCGGCGCTGGGAGTAGGACCGCCGCCCTGCCCTCTCCCGGGCCTGCCCGCGCTCCCGCCCTATCCCTGGTCGCTGTCGAACAGGGTCAGGCAGCGCTCGAGCGAGCGAGAGAAGTCGGCGACCGAGAAGCTGAGGATCTGGACCGAGAAGCCGAGCTCGCCGCGCAGGCAGGCGTCGAGCTGGCTGCGCAGCGGATCGGGCGGAGCGAGCTCGCTGGTGAAGCGGAGGAGCGGCTCGACCGAGATCCGCGGCCCGGCCACGCCGTAGAAGACGACGTTGACCTCCGGCCGCGCGTAGGCCTCGACCGTGGTGGCCACGTCGCTGCTGAGCTCGATCGGATCGGCCACCGCGTCGAAGCTCGGCTCCGCGCTCGCGCTCCACTCGCCGTCGTCGTAGCTGGCGCCGACCTCGACCTCCGCCGTGGCGCGCACGCCGGTCGACACGGTGGCGACCGCGCTGGCGCCCGCGCGGAAGCCGACGAAGACGTCGAGGTTCGCGGTCCCGACGATCGGCAGCGGGCCGAGCGGCGTCGGCGCCACGAAGCTGAACGGAATGCTGTAGAGCGGCGCGTCGGGCCCCGACACGTCGACCTCCTGCTGGAACGAGACGGCGCCTCCCGTGCTGGCCTCGACGTCGATGTCGGCGAGGAAGGTGCCGCTCACGGTGCCGCTCAGGTGCTCGACCGTGGCGGGAAAGCCGATGGACATGTCGAAGTCGACCCCCGGCGAGAACTGGAGCTCGCCGCGCGGGATGACCACCGACAGCGGCACGCCGTCGACGTCGCCGTCGAACAGCACGAGGCCGGAGAGATCGATGCTGCCGAATCCGGCGCACGCCACGCCCTCGGGACACTGCGTCCACCCGCCCTCCTGCACCAGCGGCATCGAGATGTCGCCCGAGAGCACCGCGTCGGCCAGCGACGCCGGCTCCGTGGTGACGGCGATGCGGTGTCCCTCCTTCGCGACCGAGGTGACCCGGCGGACGTAGCCTCCGCCCTTCTCACCGACCACCACGTTTCCCACGCCGATGTCGACCGCGCTCGGGTCCGTCCGCCACACGAACGTCAGTCGATCCGGCTCGACCTCCACGTCCTCGCAGTTCGGGTGGTTCTCCATGAGCCTGACCTCGGACGAGGTCTCGACCTCGCCGGCACCGTCCCCGATGGTCGCGGTCGCGCATCCCGCGGCGGCCATCAGAGACAGAGGGAGGACGGACAGAGCGCGGCGCATGACGACTCCTTGAAGGGGGAAGACAGCGCCGCGCCTCGGTGCAAGCAAAGTGCCGCGCGCCACATCCACCCGCTTCCGCGCTGTTGTGGCCGATGATCCGTCTGCTCTTGCAATGTCCGCCGCCTGGGTGAGTAGGGCAGTCCACCCCCTGCACCCACCCAGTTGCGGTCGACCGCACGCGGTGGCCGCGGATCTCCGCCACGCGGCGCGCCTCTCGACCCGGACGGTGGTGACGGACCCGAACGCGTATGATCGAAGCATGCGCATCGTCGTGGGAGCGGCGGTCGGTCTCGTCCTCGCCCTGCTCGCGGCCATCCACCTCTACTGGGTGGCCGGCGGGCAGTGGGGGCGCTCCGCGGCGGTGCCCGAGGTCGACGGCAGGGCAGCGTTCGAGCCGGGGCCCGGCCCGACCATCGCGGTCGCGGCGCTGCTCCTCCTCGCGGCGGCGCTGGTGACGTGCTGCGCGGAGCTGTGGACGCTGCCGATGGTGCCAGGATGGCTCCCGCGGCTCGGCACGTGGGGCGTCGCCGCGGTCCTGGCCGCGCGCGCGGTCGGCGACTTCCGGCTCTTCGGTCTGTTCAAGCGAGTGCGAGGGACCGAGTTCGCGCGCCGCGACAGCCGACTCTTCACGCCGCTGTGCGTCGCCCTGGCCGCCGGGTGCGCGCTGGTCGCCGCGGGGTAGGCTCCTCGCCGAGCGGCCGGCTTTGCGCGGCGCCCGGGCGTCTCGTACGATGGCGCCTCTTGCGACTGGCGGGCAGGGAGGAAGGATGATCCCGGAGAAGGTCAAGCGCGTGCTCGGTCGGGCGGGCCTCGAGGCCGTGGAGTTCGCCGAGGGAACCACTCCGACGGCGCCGATGGCCGCCGCCGCCCTCGGCGTCGAGGTGGGCCAGATCGCCAAGAGCCTGCTGTTCAAGGGCAAGGACGAGCGCTTCTACATGGTGCTGTGCCCCGGGGACCGCCGGGTCACCAACGCCAAGCTCAAGGCGGCCCTCGGGGTCAAGACGCGCATGGCGTCGGCGGAGGAGACGCTCGCGGTCACCGGCTTCTCGCCGGGCGGCGTGTGCCCGTTCGGCGTGGAGGGGGTGGATGTCCTCATCGACCAGCACCTGGCGCGCTGGTCGACGATCTACCCGGCGGCGGGGACCGACGGCTCCGGGGTGCCGATGACCCTCGCGCAGCTCGAGTCCCTGACCGGCGCGCGCGTCGCAGACCTCACCGAGCCGCCCGGTTCCGACCGCGGACCCTGAGGCCCGGAGCCGGGTCCCCGCGCGGCGCGGGAAGATTCATGGCGGGGCGAGTTCTTTGCAGACGGTGCCGCGTCTTTGGGCAGGGACCCGGCTTTTTGGACACGCACGAGCGGCGAGGGGGCGCTACTCCGAAGAGCTGGAGGTTCTCTCATGCGACGCACGATCCTGTCCCTTGCGATCCTCGCGATGGCGAGCGCTGCCGGCCGTCAGGCGGCGGCTCAGACCGACGACGACGGTTCGCTTCCCCCGTCGGACTCGCCCCCGGCGGACTCGCCCCCGCCGGACAGCGCGCCGGTGGGCGGCGCCGAGGCGGACCTGGGCGATGACGCGCAATACGACGATCCGGGGTACGACGAGCCTGCCTACGACGACACGGCCCCCGACGAGGCGATCGACGAGGGTGTCGCGGGGTCGGTGGACGAGAGCTACGCCGACGACTCGAGCGGCGAGTCGGCGCCGCCGGCGCCGACCGACGCCTTCCACGACACGCTCGCGCCCTACGGACGGTGGGTTCGCACGGCCGAGTTCGGGCTGGTATGGGTCCCGTCGCGCTCGATCGTGGGCTCCGACTTCGTCCCCTACGGGACGGGCGGATCGTGGAGGTACAGCGACGCCGGATGGCTGTTCGCCAGCGACTGGGACTGGGGCTGGGCCCCCTTCCACTACGGGCGCTGGTACCGGCAGTATCCGTACGGGTGGGTGTGGGTGCCCGGGAACGTCTGGGCCCCGGCGTGGGTCGACTGGCGGTACGGCGACGGCTTCATCGGCTGGGCCCCGCTGCCGCCGCGCGGGTACCGGGTGACCAGGCGGGATCACCGCAACTGGTACTTCTGCTCGTATCGCGACATCGGCCGCCCGCACATCCAGCGCTACTGGGTGCGATCGAGCCCGCGCATCTGGCACAGGACGGCATGGGCTCACAGCCCGGTCCGCCACGGGCGCGCGCGATGGTTCGGCGGACCGCGCCCCGAGCAGATCGAGCGGGTGACGCGGACGCGAGTCCCGCGGGTCCACATCGTCCCACCGAGAGCCGGCGTGCTCGCCCGCCTCCGCATCCAGGGCGACCGCTCGCGCCTCGACCCGATCCGCCACCGCCAGCGGTTCGAGCGCCGACAGTTCGAGAGCCAGCGCCAGCAGCAGGCCGAGCGACAGCGACAGAACCAGTTCGAGCGAGAGCGCCAGCGGCAGGCCGAGCGCCAGCGACAGAACCAGTTCGACCGCCAGCGCCAGCAGCAGGCCGAGCGACAGCGACAGAACCAGTTCGACCGCCAGCGCCAGAACCAGTTCGACCGCCAGC
>DATFRY010000037.1:0-10531 GCA_035262925.1 Kofleriaceae bacterium
GTTGCCCGCCGCGCGACCTCATCGTCGCCGCCGGGGTAGGTTAGCCGCCAGATGTGCCGCAGCCGTGGAACGCCGCTCGCCTGTCTCACCCTCGCCGCAGCCGTGCTCGGGCTCGGGCTCGGGCTCGAGTCGGGCTGCGGCTCGCGGCCCAAGAAAGATGATGATGTGCCGGTCGCGGTCGGACCGGCGGGGCCCGTGGGGCCGCCGCCGCCGGGCGCGGTCGCGGGCGGCGCGATGACCGGCCGTCCGGTGCTGGTGGGCGAGATGTGCCCCGCCGCGGCGGCCGGGCGGCCGGCGGTTCGCCCGCTGTTCGTGCGCCGCGAGAGCTGGAGCGACGTGCCGGCCGCGCTGACCTCGCCGGTCGAGCGGCGCGAGGCGCGCCAGTTCTCGGTGCTGGGCTGGGACGGGCGGCGCGCCGGGCTGTTCTCGGTCGCCGGGTCGGCCGAGACCGATCACGGCATGGCGGCGATCGGCGCGTACGCCGGCCACTCGCCGTGCGAGAAGCGTCGCGGCGCGGCGGCGGGCGTGAGGGAGCCGGAGTGCGAGGCGGCGCTGCGCGGTTGCGGGCTGGCCGCCGCGGTGCTCGAGCCGGCGGGGGGCTTCCACGCGCGGCCGGCGGAGGAGGACCCGGATCCGGCGGCGTTCGACACCGGCGGCGCCTGCGTGGCGGCCGGCAAGCTCATGGTCGACATCGATCGCGACGGCAAGCCGGAGGCGTATCCGGTGGCCGGGTTCGCGAGCGCGTCGGGCGCACCCAGCGAGGAGGTGGCGTCGGTGGCCGGGGGCGGAGCCACGTGTGCTCCCAGGTTCGCGTTTCGCGGCGCGGCGGCGTCGAGCGCCGGCGGCATGGATGTGCTGGGCGTGATCGACCTCGACGGCGACGGCCGCCAGGAGATCGTGGCCTTGCTGCGCGGCGGCGGGCGCCAGGTGTGGGTGCTCTACAGCGCGCGCGAGAGCGCCGCGCGGCTGGAGCGGGTCGCGGTCGCGACGCCATGGCCTGCCGGTTCGCAGCCCTGAGCGGCAGAGGTGGCGCGAAAGTCCTCGGGCCGCGCCGGACCGGCCGATAGAATGGTCGGACGCATGGAGTCTCGTCGGATGATCGGGCGGGCGGCGGCGCTGGCCGCGCTGGTCGCGTGCGGTGGTTGCGACAGCTCGACCGGGGTGCTCATCGAGGTGACGCGCGACGACTCGGTCCCGGCCGACATCGGGCGGCTGGCGTTCCACGTCGGCATCGACGGCGTCATCCCGGATGAGCCGTCGCGCTGGGTGGACCCGGATCCGCAGGAGGACGTCCGGCTGGACGGGCGCGACATCGCCGACGACCCGTATCGCCTGCTCATCAGGCCGCGCGAGCACCCGCAGGCCGAGGTGCTGGTGGCGGTGGTCGCCTACACGGGCGGCGACGCCGTCGGCTTCGGCGCGCTCGAGGCGCCGGTCCGCTTCGTCGACGGCGAGGTGGCGATGTGGCCGATCGTGCTGCGCGGCCAGCTGCCGGGCGGCTTCGGGGACACCGACACCGGGTGCCTGCGCTGGACCGACGGCGACGGCGGCCTCGTCACCATCGGCCGCCCGCGCGACCAGGACTGCGACGGGTTCGCCGACGACGACTGCAACGACGTCGACCCGGCCGTCAACCCGGGCGCGGGCGAGCGGTGCGGCAACGCGGTCGACGAGGACTGCGACGGACAGGTCGACGAGGACGTGGACGAGGACGGCGACCAGGTCACGACCTGCGCCGGGGACTGCGACGACCACGACGGCGCGGTCTCGCCCGGGGCCGAGGAGGCGTGCGACGGGGTCGACAACAACTGCGACGGGCTGTGCGACGAGGGCCAGGACGCCGACGGCGACAGCTACACGGTGTGCGGCAGCAAGCTCGTGGACGGCGGGACCGCCTGCCTGTTCGATCCGGGGCAGGCCGACTGCGACGACGGCGACGGCGAGGTGCACCCGGGCGCCGAGGAGGTGTGCGACGGGCGCGACAACGACTGCAGCGGCCTGTGCGACGACGCCAGCGCCGGCCTCGACCGCGACGGCGACGGCTTCACGGCGTGCGGGTCGCTGGTCGATCACTGCGGGCTGTCGGACCTGCAGCGCGACTGCGACGACCGCGAGGCCGCCGTCCACCCGGGCGCGCCGGAGACCTGCGACGGGCGCGACGACGACTGCGACGGCGAGCGGCTGCAGAGCGCGCCGTGCTTCCTGCTGGATGATGTGGACCCGACCCTCTGCGTCGTCGGCGAGCGGGCGTGCCTCGAGGGCGACGGCGAGATCGGCGACTGGGACGGCGCGTGCGGGCGTGGCGGCGAGAACACCGAGGTGGCCGCCGAGCTGTGCACGGCCTACGAGACCTGCGACCAGGATCCCGAGACGCACGCCGATCCATATACATGCTCGATCGAGACCAGCGGCCTCGGCGTCACCGGGTGCGCGGTGAACGTCGAGCTCGAGAGCGGCGCAGAGTGCCCCGCGCCGGAGGTGGTGCTGCCGCCGATCGGCCTCGGCGACCCGCCCGTGTGCAGCTGGACCATCGTCGGCGGCCAGGACCAGGGCGACTACCTGGTCGGGCTGCGCGACATCCTCGATCCGCTGGCCACACCGGGCGCGACCCTGGACGTGTGCGGCGCCGTGCTGGTGGTGGTCGCGCAGGGCCCCGGTCTGCCGGGGCCACAGGATCTGCTCGTGGCCGGCACCGACGAGGGCGGAACGACGTTCTTCGCCATCTCGCTCGATCCGGATCTGGTCGAGGATTGCGATGCGAGCCCCGGCCTCGTCTGTCAGGATCTCCCGCCACCCCCATGACGCCAACCCCGATGACGCCACGAAAGGACGACCTGCGCCGCGACGTCGGGCAGCTCCTGTGGATCGGGTTCGAGACCACCGACATCGACGCCGAGCTCGAGCGCCGTCTGTCCGCCGGCGAGGCCGGCGCGGTCATCCTGTTCCGGCGCAACCTGGAGGAGACGACGGCGCCGGGGGGCGGGGACGCGCAGCTGAACGTGCCCGCGCTGGTCGCCCTCAACCAGGCGCTGCACGACGCCGGCGCGGCCTCGGGCGAGCGCCTGCTCATCGCGGTCGACCAGGAGGGCGGGCCGGTGCAGCGCATCCGGGCCCCGGCGACCCGGTGGCCGCCGATGGATCGCCTGGCCGCGCTGCCGGATGCGACCGCCGAGGACCTGGCCCGGCGCATCGGCGCGGCCATGGGGCGCGAGCTGGCCTCGCTCGGCTTCGACATCGACTTCGCGCCGGTGCTCGACGTGCACACCAACCCGGCCAACCCGATCATCGGCGAGCGCGCGTTCGGCACCGAGCCCGAGGCGGCCGCGCGGCGCGCGCTGGCCTTCGCCGGCGGCCTCGCCGCCGCCGGCCTGCTCTCGTGCGGCAAGCACTTCCCCGGCCACGGCGACACCGATCAGGACAGCCACCACGTCCTGCCGCGCCTGCGCCACGGCCTAGACCGCCTGCGCCAGGTCGAGCTCGTCCCCTTCGCGCGCGCCGCCGCGGCCGGCATCCCGATGATCATGACGGCCCACGTGGTGTTCGACGCGCTCGACCCGGGCGTACCGGCGACCCTGTCGCGCCGCGTGGTCGGCGACATCCTGCGCGGCGAGCTCGGCTACCGCGGCGTGGTGGTGAGCGACGACCTCGACATGAAGGCCATCGCCGACCACATCGGCGCGGGCGAGGCGGCCGTCCGCGCCATCGACGCCGGCTGCGACGTCCTCCTCCTCTGCCGAGAGCGCGCGAACCAGGACGCCGCCTTCGAGGCCCTGGTCCGCGCCGGCGAACGCGACGCAGCATTGCGCAGCCGCATCGCCGAGTCCGCCGCCGCCGTCCGCCGCCTCAAGCAGTCCCCACCCCCCGACCGCCCCGAGCCGGCCACCGCGCTCGGCGCCGGCGCCGGGCTGCTCGCGGAGCTCGACCCGGCGCGCTGAGTCCCCGGCTCGAGGCGGTCAGTGCGAGAAGTTCTGCTGCGGGGCCGCGAAGTCGTCCATCACCGGGTCGACGGCGAGTCCGCCCGGGCTGAAGTCGGGCCGGGCGAGGAAGAGCTCCTCGAAGCGGGCGAGGTCGCGGATGACGGGGCCGGCCGGGTCGATCTCGAACTTGCGGAAGAGGTCGGGGATGACCGGGATGAAGGGCGAGCACTGGGAGCCGGCCACGTCGTAGAGGTCCTGGTAGCGGCGATCGAGGTCGTTGAACGACCAGGTGACGCCGGGGAACTGCGTGTCCGGCACGACCTCGCCGGTCAGGAAGCCGGACAGGGCGGCGGGGATGCCCGAGAGCGGGCTGACGTGGGTGAAGGTCGTGGCGGTGTCGCAGGCGTGGCAGCCGTTGCACGTGTTCAGGGAGAACGTGTGTCTGCCGCAGACGAACTCGCTGGACGCAGGCGGCGAGAACGTGTTGGCCAGCCACGCGCCTGGCGGTGAGCCGCCGGCGACGAGGTCGGTCAGCGCGTTGCCGCCCAGGAACGGCACCGGGCTGGCCGCGCAGTCGAACTTCGGAGGCACGACGTAGCTCTTCGCGCACGCCGGCGGGGGCGGCACGACCTCCTGGTTCACGTACTCGTCGACCAGGAGGTTCGCGGTCGGCGCGTGGGCGGCGTCGTCGGGAGTCTGGGCCACGGTGTGCGGCCGCAGGAATCCGTCGGCAGGGACGTCGGTGGCGGTGGTGCACGACAGCGACTGGTTGTTGAGCGTGAACTCGCGCAGCTCCCACGGGTGGGCCAGCGCGATCTCGTTGGTGCGGATCTGGTTGATGGCGCTGCCGTTGCCGCCGGTCGGGTCGGCGTTGGCGTGCACGACGCTCTCGGTGATCGACTCCAGGGCCGCCCGATAGGCCGGGCCGAAGCCGCCCATCGCGTCGAGCGCGGTCCAGCGGTTGGCCCAGTCGCGCACGCCTTCACAGCCGGAGATCGGCACGCCGTACTCGAAGATCACCGTGAACGGCATCGGCTCGCACGCGGCCCCGTTCTGGGTCGGCCGCATCACGCCGAATACGAAGCGGAGCTCGCCGCCGTCCTGGGGCACGCCGCCGCCGCTGCCGCCGTAGCCATGGAAGCCGGCCGACGTCTTCCGCAGATCGAGCCGGTTGACGATCGCCAGCAGCCGGAACGGCGCCTTCCTGAGATCGAGCTGGGCGCCGCCGCTGGCCGCCAGCCACGGGCCGATGACCTGCGTCATCATGGCGGTCCGCTTCGCCACCGTGTCGCCGTTGACCGTGTAGTCGCGCGTCCACTGCTGCAGCCACTGGCGCGTGAACGCCTCGGGCGTGATGCCGGTGCGCGGCGTGTTGGCCATCTCGGTCATGAGGTGGCAGAACGTCCACGGCCCGCACGAGTTGCCCTGGTTGGTGCAGGTGTCGCGCGTGCGGCCCGGATCGGTCACCACGTCGCGATCGGTGATGAACAGGGCCTCGTCCCAGTTGGCCCGGATCGAGATCGGGATGAGGCGCGCGCGGCCGAGGCCGACCAGGTCGCCGGCCTCGAGCCGCTGGATGTCGAACGGGACGGGGCTGGTCAGCGCCACCACGTGGCGGCCCTCGAACACCAGCGCGGTCTTGTTGATGTCGCCGCGCGAGGCCTCCTCCTCGAGCTTGCGCCGCATGTCGAGCCCGCGCTGGTCGGTGCGCGCGAACGCGGTGAAGAAGCCGGGACCCGGGCTCTTGTCGAGCTCGCCGGTCTCGGCGAGCGCGTCGCTGTTGAAGAGCACGATGGGCGCCTCCTGGCTGCCGGCCACGCGGATCAGGCTGTCCTCCAGCTCGGGGCTGGGCGTGGGCGGCACGTGGACGTGGACGGCGAGGTCCTCGCCCAGCGGCGTCGGCTCGCGCAGGCGCTGGATGACGATGTCGTCGAGCCGTTCGATCGGGATGAGCTCGAAGTTGCCCGGGTCGAACGGCCGGGACGGCTGGCACTGGCCGCCCGGGCTCGGGTAGTTCGTCGTCGGGCCCGACGCTCCGGCGAGGCTCGTCGCCTCCCGGTGCGAGGGGCTCGCCGCCAGGGCGGCGACAGGTGTCTCGGGTGCCCCTGGATCGCCCTCTCCGCCGCTGCAGGCGGCGACGAGGACCAGGCACGAGGGGGCGAGGGCCCGGATGGCGCGAACGGGACGCTTCTTGCTCGGCATGTGGAGCTCCCTTCTCGATGCGGCGGACGACAGGCCGCCGGCGAACCGCGCCATGACAGCATGGCGCCCGAGCACGCCACCACTGTGACATTTGCAGAATCTATGTTTCGTCAATCGCCCCCAGTGAGAATCGCAGTCCAGCTTTCAGTTAAATGCCAAATAGCGATTGCGCGGGTTCACCTCGCGGGCGCGGAGAAAGACACAGTGGTGCACGAGCCGGCCGGCGCGGTCACACGTCACATGGCCCGCGGCGGTGCCTCGGCGGCGGTCGACGGACCGGCCGCGCGGGTGCACCTCTCGCGTCGGCTCGTCGCCGGCCCCGGCGCCCGCTCAGTGGCGCCAGACGATGAACGACTCGGCGAGCAGGAACAGGAGCAGCGCGGCCGCGACCGCGTGCCACAGCTCGACGCGGCGCTCGTGCGTGTCGCTGCCGACGGCGCCCGCGTGCTCGGGCGCGCGCGTCAGCTGGGCCAGCTCGGCGCGCCGCAGATCGGAGCCGCGCGCGTCGAGGTTGACGGCGAAGTCGGAGTCGCCGCGGGCCGAGCCGCTGCCCTCGCGCTTGACGTCGGTCACCTCGTAGAAGCCGGGCGCGTCGGTCTCCGAGAAGCGGACCTGGCGCCGGTCGGCCAGCTCCTCGCCCTCGAACACCGAGCGGTGGCCGCCCGGGCGATCGACGTCGATCCGCACCGTGTCGGCGCCGATGTCGAGCAGGAGCTGGTGTCCGACCAGGAGCTCGCGCGGCCGCCCCCGAGGCGACACGCGCGCCAGGTGGCGCACCGCCTGCTGCACGAACGGCACGAAGCCGGGGTGGATCGGCAGGTCGTTCCAGTCGCGGTCGATGGTGGACGTGTAGAGCAGGAGGCGGCCCTTGCCCGCCTCGGCCTCGACCAGCGCGGCCGTGCCGTTGTCGTAACGCGCCAGCACCTGGCGGCGGCTGACCTCGGTGGTGGGGCCGAGCAGGACGATGCGCGAGTAGCCGGCCTCGCGCAGGCCGGGCGCGTCGGGCGGGAAGACCGAGAAGATCGGGTGGTCGACCTCCAGCTTGGCCAGCGACAGCGCCCGCCCGCTGCGCTCGTCTCCGCGCGCCCCGTGCACCAGGTCGACCGCGCCCGACAGGTTCTGCGGCAGGAGCGGCGACATGCGCTGGTCGTACTCCTCGACGTCCACGTTGGAGCCCGCCGTGACCCACAGTCCGCCGCCCGCCTCCACCCACTGGCGAAGCCGCGACACCGCCGGGGCGGGCAGGGCGGACACGTTGGCCAGCACCACCACATCGATCTCGTCGAGCCGCTGGCTCATGAGCTCGTCGCCGGTCGCCGTGGTCAGGACCGCGCCGCTGTCGCTGCGATCGCCGGGCCGCAGCGCGGCCGACAGGTAGAAGAGCTCGTCCTCGTAGCGGACCGTGCGCGGGTCGCCGTTGACCAGGAGCACGCGGATCTCCGCCGTGCGCTCGGCCAGGGCGTAGCGCCGGTCGTCGATGGCCAGCTGGTCGGGCGCCAGCTCCACCTCCAGCTCGGCCGCGCGGGTGCCGGGCGGCAGCGCGGCGGTGAAGCGCTTGCGCGTCCTCTGCCCCGGCTCCACCGTGACCAGCCCGCGCGCGACCACCCGGTTGCCGATGCGCAGCGCGATCGGCCGCTCGCGCACCTGGTGAGCGCCGAAGTTGGCCACCTCGGCGTCGACCCGGATGCCGCGCGCGCCGGTCTCGTGGTCCGGCTCGACGGTCACCCCGGTCACCGCCATGTTGTCCAGCGCCTGCCCGTCGGACGGGTCGACCAGGTTGAGCTGCGGCACCGCCCCGGCCGGCCACGGCGACTCGCCGGTCCGCAGCGAGCTGGCCGCCGGCGTGCCCAGGATGTAGACGGTGCGGATGCGCTGGCTCGAGCCGGCCAGGAGCTGACCGGCCCGGCGCAGCGCCGCGCTCAGGTCGGCCGGCCGCGAGCTCGACTCGATCGCGCGGATTCGGTCGCGCAGGCGCAGGTGGTCGCGGCTGAGCTCGCTGGGCGCCTCCGCGCCCTCGGCGGTGACCAGCACCGCGACCTCCGCCTCGGGCCCGAGCTGCTGCAGGATGCGCCGCGCGCGCTCGCGCGAGCGCGCCAGCATGGACTCCTCGTCGATCGCGAAGGTCGAGGCGAACGAGTTGTCGATGACCAGGACGGCGGCCTGCGGCCCGTGCGGCACCAGCGGCCCGCTCGCCTGGCACGCGGTGTAGGGCTTGGCCAGCGCCAGCGGCAGCGCGGTGCAGGCCAGGATCCTGGCCGCGAGCAGGAGCCGCTCGCGCAGCCGCAGCCGCTTGCGCACCTTCTTGTCCGACCCGAACAGGAAATCGATCGCCGCGAACCGGACCCGCCGCGCCCGCCGCCGCCCGATCAGGTGGAGCACGAGCGGCACGGCGATGCCGGCGACGCCGATCAGCATGAGCGGCGCGAGGAAGCTCATCCGCTCACCTCACTCATCTCAGCCCGCCCGCGCCGGGCTGCGGCCGGCCCGCGCCGTCAGGAACTCGAGCAGGGCCTGCTCGATCGGCCGCGCGGTCGCCACCAGGTGGTGCTCGACCCCGCCGCGCACGCACTCGGAGCGCACCTTGTCGAGGAACGAGGCCATGCGGCGCTTGTACTGGCGGCGGATGGCCGCCGGATCGACCAGCAGCTCGCGCCGGTCCTCGAGCGACTCGAACAGGGTCAAGCCCTCGAACGGCAGCTCCAGCTCGTGCGGGTGCAGGATCTGGAACAGCGCCACGTCGTGGCCGCGCGCGCGCAGCCGCCGCAGCACCGCCAGCGCCCCGCCCTCCGGCTGCTCGAACAGGTCCGACGCCACGATGAGCAGGCTCCGCCGCTGGCGGGTGAGCTCGCCCAGCCGGTCGAGCGCGCGCGAGGTCGGCTCGCTGCCGCGGCCGCCGACCCGCGTCACCTCCTCGAGCACGGCCAGGAGGTCGTGCAGGTGCGCCGGCCGCGCGCGCGCCGGGACGTAGCGGTCGAGCGACTCGTCGCCGAACACCAGGAGGCCGACCTTGTCGCGCTGCCGGATCATCAGATAGGCGAGCGCGGCCAGGAGGTGGGCCGCGTAGATGAGCTTGGACAGCCCGGGTCCGCCGCTCCGCCCGCCCTCGCCGTAGTCCATCGAGCCCGACGCGTCGAGCGCCAGGTAGCAGCTGAGCTCCGACTCCTGCTCGAACTGCTTGACGTAGAAGCGGTCGGCCCGGCCGTACACCTTCCAGTCGATGTGGCGGATCTCGTCGCCCGGCGAGTACTCCTTGTGCTCGGCGAACTCGACCGACGAGCCGTGCAGGCGCGCCCGGTGCAGCCCCGACAGCGCCCCCTCCACGATGACCCGCGCGCGCACCGGCAGGGTCTCGAGCCGCGAGACCGTCACCGGATCGAGCAGGTCCAGCTCGCTCACCGTGTCCGGGCCGCCTCCCGTCCTGCCGGTCCTGCCGCCGCCCGCCGCGCTCACCGCCCCCTCACGGCAGGCGCATGCCGGCCAGCAGCCGGTCGACGATCTCCCCCGAGCGCACGCCCTCCGCCTCGGCCCGGTAGTTGAGGAGGATGCGGTGCTGCAGGGTCGGGCGGGCCAGGGCGCGCACGTCCTCGCGCGAGACCGCGTAGCGCCCGTCGAGCAGCGCCCGCGCCTTGCCGGCCAGGATGAGGTACTTCGACGCGCGCGGCCCCGCGCCCCACGACACGAACTCGCGCACGAAGTCGGGGGCCGCCGCCTCGCCGGGCCGCGACCGCCGGGTCAGCGCGACCGCGTACTCGATGACGTGGTCGGCGGCCGGGACGCGCAGGACCAGCTCCTGGAGCTGGAGGATGCGCTCCGGCGACAGGACCGGGCGAAGCTCGGGCAGGTAGTTCGACGTCTCCTGCCGCACGATCTCCTGCTCCTCGGCCTCGCTCGGGTAGCCGACGTCGACCTGGAACATGAAGCGGTCGAGCTGCGCCTCGGGCAGGGGATAGGTCCCCTCCTGCTCGATCGGGTTCTGGGTGGCGAACACCAGGAACGGCAGCCCCAGCTCGTAGGTCTGACCCCCCGCGGTCACCCGGTACTCCTGCATCGACTGCAGCAGCGCGGCCTGCGTCTTGGGCGGCGTGCGGTTCACCTCGTCGGCCAGCACGACGTGCGCGAAGATCGGCCCGCGCACGAACCGGAACACGCGCCGGCCGGTGGCGCGGTCTTCCTCCAGCACGTCGGTGCCGGTGATGTCGGCGGGCATCAGGTCGGGCGTGAACTGGATGCGCCCGAACGACAGGGCCAGGGCGTCCGACAGCGTCTGGATCAGCAGCGTCTTCGCCAGCCCCGGGACGCCGACGAACAGGCAGTGCCCGCGCGCGAACAGCGCGACCAGCAGGTGGTCGATCACCCGCTCCTGGCCGACGATCCGCTTGCCGATCTCGCCCAGCAGCACCCGGCGGGTGGCC
>DATFRY010000038.1:0-29682 GCA_035262925.1 Kofleriaceae bacterium
TCGCCGACCTGCACCCAGTCGCCCGGCCGGATCGACTTCTCCATCTGCAGGGTCATGCCGCCCATCAGGTTGCCGAGCGTGTCTTGCAGCGAGAAGCCGATCACCGCGGTCAGCACGGCGGAGGTGGCGATGAGGCCGCCCAGGTTCACCCCCCAGGCCGGCAGCAGGAACAGCGCGCCGACGATGAACGAGCCGGCCGCCACCACGTCCTGCACGATGCGCGGGACCTCGACCCGCACCAG
Organism: Kofleriaceae bacterium; assembly: GCA_035262925.1. Lineage (GTDB taxonomy): Bacteria > Myxococcota_A > Polyangia > Haliangiales > Haliangiaceae > DATFRY01. Next base: position 243 of record DATFRY010000038.1, read on the forward strand.
CCGCATGATGCCGTCGAACAGGATGGCCAGCGCGATGATGATGCCGGCGAAGGCGGCGATCGTGACCGACAGGAGCCGCCACCTGGCGTACGCCGGATTGGCCGCGGCGGCCAGGTAGCCGAGCAGCGGCAGCGTCGCGAGGTGGAGCACGAGCAGGAAGCCGGTGCCCTTCATGCTCGCCCGGCTGCGGTCGGCGCGCGCCTCTCGGCTGCGGATCGCCACCGCCGCGGCGAAGCCCGCCACGAGAAGCAGGGTGAATTGCGACCACGCCTCGTGGAGCGTGGCGCTCACCCAGGCGCCCTCCCACACGATCACCAGGCTATCACGAGCGCGCGGCCCGCTGGATCCGCCGCCGCGAGCGAGCCAATGGATCTTGCATACTTCCGCGTGCTAGCCTCCCGATTGCGCATGAGGGCTCGCTTCTGGGGAGTACGAGGATCGATCGCAGTCCCCGGGCCCACCACCAACCGGTACGGCGGAAACACGTCGTGCGTCGAGATCGCGGCCGACGGGATGGCCCCGATCATCATCGACGCTGGCACCGGGATCCGCCGGCTGGGCCAGGCGCTGGCCGGCGGCGCCTTCGGGTCGGGGCGCGGCGTGGCCCACCTGCTCATCAGCCACACCCACTGGGACCACATCCAGGGCCTGCCCTTCTTCGCGCCGCTCTACACCCGCGGCAACCGGCTGCACGTCTACGCCCGCCGGCGCGACACCCACCTGCGCGCGGTGTTCGCCTCGCAGACCGAGAGCCCCTACTTCCCCGTCCCGCTCGACGAGATGAGGGCCGACGTCACATTCCACGAGCTGGGCGACAGGCAGCAGTTCGCCATCGGGCCGGCCGAGGTGCGCTGCACGCGGCTCAACCACCCGTGGATCGCCCTGGCCTATCGCGTGGAGCTGGACGGCCGCGCGGTGGTCTACGCGTCCGACACGGCGCCCTTCCGCGACATCCTGTTCGAGCACGAGTTCATCGGCCAGCCGCCCGAGCCGAGCGCACCGCTCGACCCGGCCAAGGCGGCGGCGCTGGCCGAGATGCGGCGCGCGCTGGTCGAGCTCTGCCGCGGCGCCGCGCTCCTCATCTACGACACCCAGTTCACGCGCGAGGAGTACCGCCAGAAGCCGCACTGGGGCCACTCGACCCCCGACGACGCGATCGCCATCGCGCGCGAGGCCGAGGTCGGGGCCCTGGTCCTCTACCATCACGCGCCGGACCGCACCGACGACCAGCAGGACGCGATCGTGCGCGAGTGCCGCGCGGCGCTGGCCGGCGACCGGCTGGCGCTGTACGCGGCCCGCGAGGGGCTCGAGCTCACCGTCGGCGACGGCGGGGTCGTCGCCAGCGGCGAGGCGGAGGCATGAGGTGAAGGTCCGGTTCTGGGGCGTGCGCGGCGCGATCCCGGCGCCGGGGCCCGAGACCAACCGCTATGGCGGAAACACCTCGTGCGTGTCGGTGACCGGCGCGCGCGGCCAGCTCCTCATCCTCGACATGGGCACCGGCGTGGTCGGGCTGGGCAAGCAGCTCATGACGGGCGAGATGGGGCGCGGGCGCGGGCGCGCCGCGGTGCTGCTGTCGCACGCGCACTGGGACCACATCCAGGGCTTCCCGTTCTTCCCGCCGGTGTTCGTGGCCGGCAACCAGTTCGAGCTCCACGGCAACGCGCACTCGTCCGACATGCTCGAGGGCATCCTCGAGGGGCAGATGAACCCGCACTTCTCGCCCATCTACACGCTGAGGAACCTGGGCGCGGCCATCTCCTTCACCGCCGCCCTGCCCGGCGCGGTCCACGACTTCGAGGGCATCCGCGTCTCGGCCCGGCCCAACCCGCACGGCCACACCTCGGCCCTCGCGTATCGCCTCGAGGAGGACGGCTCCTCGCTGGTCTACGCCTCCGACGCCGGCTATCCGCCCGAGGGACCCAGCCGCGAGATCCTCGACCTCTACGCCGGCGCCGACCTCCTCATCCACGACTCGACCTACACGCCCGCCGACCGCGCGACCCGGCTCGAGCGCGGCAACTCGTCCTACGCCGAGGCGGCCGCGGCCGCGGCCTCTGCGGGCGCGCGCCACCTGGCCCTGTTCCACTACGACCAGGACTATGGCGACGACACCGTCGACGAGATGACCCGTGCCTGTCGGGCCGAGCTCGACCGGCGCGGAGGCCGCGACATCAGGCTCACCGCCGCGGCCGAGGGCCTCGAGATCGACGTGTAGCCTGGGCCGGGCCCGGCTCAGCGGCGATCGGGCGGCGGCGGCGGCAGGCGGCCCGGGTCGCCCTGCTTGATCTCGACGGTATCCATGTACGGCTCCTCGCGCATGCAGTTGCTGATGAGCACGGAGAGGAGGCCGGTCAGGCCGATGGCGATCATGCCGCCGAAGACGACGAACGGCGCCTTGCTTGGCTTTGAAGCCACGATCGGGGGACTTTCAGGGGACGACGATGAACTCGCGCTGCATCAGGCCGATGAGCTGCTGCGCGGCGTCGAGGTCGGTGCCGTAGTAGTTGTCGAGCACGGCCTGCACCTGGCCGTGATCTAGCACGAGCTGGAAGATGTCCAGCTCCTGGGGCGAGAGGTCGCGCAGCTTGCCGGCCAGCGGGGTCGGCACGGCCAGCGCCGACTGATAGGGCGGCAGCTTGTTCTCGAGGTTGCGCAGCTCGTCGAGCTGGCGCATTCCCTCCATCAAGATCCCCTCGGTCGACTCGCCGATCTCCTCCATCACGCGGATCTCGCCGCCCGGCTCGAGCTCGAACTGGCCCGCCGTCCAGGTCAGCATGCGGAAGATGGCCTTGTGCGGGCTGACCGCGAAATCCTCGTTGATCGCGGCGAAGTAGATCTGACCCTGGCGCAGATAGATGCGACCGACCGCGCCCGTCGTGCTGACCGTCAGCACTCCCGACTTGCGGCTGGTGGAGAGCAGCTGAAGCAGGTCCGGCAGCGGGATCTCCTCGATGACGCCGGACATCGGCCGGCCGGAGGTCTGCTGTCGGCTCGCGCCCGCCTCGAGCCGGCGGCGCGCCTCGGCCTCGGACTGCTCCGCGTACTGCAGCGGATCGACCGAGACCATCTTGATGATCGACGTGCCGACCAGGATCCGGTCGCCCTCTTGCAACCGAGAGCGCGTCACCTTCTCGCCGTTGACGAAGGTTCCGTTGGTCGACCCGAGGTCCTGGATGTAGACCTCGCCGTCGGTGGTCGAGATCTTGGCGTGCTTGCGCGACACCATGTCCTCGACCAGCACCATGTCGAGATCGCTCGACCGCCCGATGATGATCTCGCGGTTCATCCTCAGCGGGAACTCACCCCCCTGGTACTTCCCCGAGATGAATCGGAGAGCATACCGCGGTCGATCAGACTGCATATTATCTAGCAGCTTCGCGCTGTTACCGCCCTGAATCTTACGTTCCTCCATCTCTCTGCGCAAGATAGCCGGGTCTTTTCCGGCCACTCCTCCACGCCAGCTCATCGCCCCATCCCCCTCGACCCTCGCCTGCTGCCGTCGCTCCACTCCTCCAGCGCTGCTTCGACCGCCGCCTCGTTCTCTCGATCGCGCGTCCGTCCACCGCCGGCGTCGCGCGCCGGCTCGCGAAGGATGGAGAGGATGCGTGAGAATACCTCTTCCGAGACGACCAGGCTCGAGTGTCCCATGCGGACGGTCACCGAGGTCGCGCCGCGCAGACGCGTGCTGGGCAGCGGACACACCCAGTCGCGCACCGCGGCCAGCGTGTAGATGTCGACGTCGGGCGGCAGGGGCCCCTGGCTCAGCTCGTCCAGGAATCGGCTGCGCGGCAGGAGCTGCCACGACGACTTCGAGAACAGGCCCAGCGTGGCGACCCCCGCGAGGGCGGCCCACGTGCCCTTCACGGGTGTACCCATCATGACCAGGCGCCGCACGCGGCCCTGCCCGCCCAGCTTCTTGATGTAGTAGAGCCCGATGAGCCCGCCCATCGAGTGACCGACGATGTCGATGCGGCGCACCGACGTCTGCGACAGGATGCTCTCGATCTTGCGGTGGATGAGGAACGCCGACGCGCGGATGTCGCGGCTGTTGAGCGCGCCGAGGTTGAACGAGAACACGCACAGCCCCTCGTCGGCCAGGCGCCGCTCGAGCGGATACATCGAGCCGCGCGTGCCGAGGAATCCGTGGATGAGCAGCACCGGCGGGTGGCGGTCGTCGACGTTCTCGAAGCTGGCGCGCCGGCGGATGCGGTTGCCGCGCGCGAGGTGGCGGAGGTAGGTGAGGCCGTGGGTGCCGCCGGCCAGCTCCTGAGCGACGGGGCTCGAGCGCCCGAGCCAGCGCGACGGCGCGCCCGACAGCCAGCGGCCGAACCAGCGCGCGGTCTGTCCCATCGCTGCAGCCGCGCCGGTGGTCGCTGTGGTGGCGGTGCGTCCGCCTGGACCCGCGCTGTCGGCGGGGCGCGGGGTGGTTTCAGAGCGAGGCGGCTTGTGGCGGCGTGGCACGTCGTTGGGCCGGGATCTTTGGATCATTCGGGATCCAGGGCGATATGGGCAAGTGCTTGCGACGGCTCGCCGGTGTTCGTCCCCTCGCACGGACACCGACATGGGCGCCTTGGGTGATCGTATTAGGCCGAATTCATTGACAGAGTTGCGTATTGATCGGTACCGTCGGTCGAGTGACTGCTCTGGTCGCGGGGGCCGCGGGACGCAGGCTCGGCCGGTACCACCTCGCCGAGCCGCTGGGCGGCGGCCCCACCGGAGAGGTCTTCCGCGCCAAGGTCTACGGGGTCGCCGGGTTCGAGCGCCAGTTCGCGGTCAAGCGGTTTCACCCGGACCTCGCGACCGATGCTGATCGGGCCGGCCTTCTGGCCCAGGCCGCCCGGGTCTACGCGTCCCTGCAGCACCCGCGCATCGCGCGGCTGCACGAGTTCGGCGTCGCCGGCGACGAGACCTTCGCCGCCACCGAGCTGGTGCGCGGCGTCGATCTCGGATGGCTGCTGGCCATGACCGCGCGCGGCGGCCCGCTCCCGCCCGGAGCGAGCGCGGCGCTCATCGCGGCCTCGGCGCGCGCGCTCGGGTTCGCGCACGCGCGCGGGCTGGCCCACCTCGGCGTGTGCCCGCGCAACATCGTGTGCACCGCCGAGGGAGACGTGAAGGTCACCGATTTCGGCTACCTCGCGGCGCGCCTGCCGACCCGCCCGATCGAGGACTCGGGCCTGCTCGGGCGGCTGCACTACTTCGCGCCGGAGCAGCTGCGCGGCGACAGCGGGACGCCGGCCACCGACGTGTTCCAGCTCGGGCTGGTCGCCTGCGAGCTGTTCACCGGCAAGGCGCCGCTCGGCGGCACCGATCCGCGCGAGCTGCAGCGCCGCGCGCTGAGCGGCGAGATCCTGGTCGACTTCGACCTGCCGCGGCCGATGACGCAGGTCATCCGGCGCGCGCTCGCGCTGGTGCCGGGCGAGCGCTTCTCCGACGCGACCGCGCTGGCCGACGCGATGGATCTGGCCGCGCGCGCCGCCCCGCTGGCCGGCGACCGCCGCGACGTGGCGGCGATGGTGCGCAGGGCGCTCGAGCAGCGGCCCATCCACGACGACGGCGCCAGCGGCGCGCGCGCGCTGGCGAACGCGCCGCCGCCGCGAGCGGCCCAGCAGGGGCGGACGACGCTCTCCGGCCGCCCGCTTCCGCGCCCGGCGCTGAGCCGCGCCGACGGCGGGCGTCAGGCGGTGCCGCCGAGCTCGTATCAGGCCGGCCAGGTGCTCATGGTGCCCCGGCCCGCCGTGGTGCCCGCCGCCACCGCCGGTGCGCCGGTGCGCGGGTCGGCGCGTGCGCCGGTCGTGCCCGGCCGGCCCGAGACCTCGGAGGAGCCGACCGGCGTGCACGAGGAGGAGCGCGGTCAGCAGACCCGGGTCATGCCGCACCACATGGTGCAGGACCTGGTCGGCTCGCCCTCGGCCGGGTCCAACGGGGCAGGCGCCGCTCACCGCGCGGCCGGGCGACCGCCGATGGGCGGAGGCGGAGACGGCCGGCATCTGGCCCTCGGTTCGGCGCCGGGCGACACCGGCGACGAGGAGAGCCAGACGCGGCCGCACGGGCGCGGCCCGCTCGACGCCTTCGGCATCGCGGACCCGTTCCAGCGCGAGGGCGACTCGGACTTCTACTCGCTCGAGACGGTCACGCACAAGGAGGGCGAGGGCTCGCCGCTCATGCAGGCGGTGCAGTCGCTGCTCGCGCAGCAGGAGGGGCGGGACACAACGCCGCTCCCCGAGGTGCGATCGCCGCCGCCCGACGTGCTGACGCCCATGCCCGAGCTGGGCGAGATCCTGGCGATGGCGGGACCGAGGTCGGGCTCGGGGGCGTCGCGCGTCGCGCCGCCGGCGCCGGTGCTTCCGCCGCCGCCGGCAGCGCCGCAGCGGGCGCAGCACGCCAAGTTCGCGACGACCTTGCCCCCGCCTCCGGCGCCGGTGGCGCGACAACCGTCGCAGCTGATGCCGACCTTGCCGCCGATGGCGCCGAGCGCGGCGCCGCCGGCTCCGCCGCAGCACATGCCGCGGTCGACGCTGTCGCCGCTCACGCCAGTGCCGCCGGTCGGGGCGAGCGGGCCGCATGCGCACGCGGCGAGCGGGGCGAACGGACCGCGCGGTACCGGCGGTGCGGGCGGGGCGAACGGGCCGGGCGGGGCGAACGGGCCGGGCAGGGGCAACGGGGCGCGCGGGGCAAGCGGGCCGCGCGCGGGCAACGTGCCGAGCTCGCTGACCGCGTCGAACGCGCCCACCTCGCAGCACCAGGCGCACGGGCCGCGCGCGGGCAGCGTGCCGAGCTCGCTGACCGCGTCGAACGCGCCCACCGCGCCGCGCGCCTCTCGGTCGACGGAGCCGGCGCCTCTCCCGCCGCCGCCCGCGCCGCCGGCAGTGGTGCGGCCGGCCGCGCCGCCGGCCTCGCGTCCCGACGGTCGCGGCGCCGATCCGCGCCGGCCGCCACCGTTCGCTGCGGGGCCGCCGCAGCCGGCGGCGACCGTCTCGGCGCGGCCGCCGCCGCCTCCTCCTCCGCGCCCGCCGATGCCAGCCGGTCCGCCGGTGCGACCGCTGCCGACCGGGCCGGCGGTGGATCCGCGCTTCACGATCGACACGGGCCAGCTGCCGGCTCCGCGCATGACGCCGCCGCCGGGGATGGTGCCGTCGCCGCCGCCGCCGCCGGACGTGGTCCGCACGCGGCCGGAGTCGTTCCCGCCGCCGCACCGGCCGCAGCCGCAGACCGCGAGCGCGCCCGACACCGGTGAGGTCGTGCCCGCAGGTCCGCCAGGGCGGATGCCGCGATCCGAGCCGCGCTTCGAGCCGCAGCTCGACCTCGAGGCCCGACGCGAGTCGTCGCCTGCGCGGAGAGCGGGCAGCGGGCGCGGACTCCGCACCGCCCTGTTCGCGGCCCTCCTCGTCCTCCTGGCAGCCGGCGGCTACAGCGGCTACCTCGTGTTCTTCGCCCACCGCGCGCCGGTCGCGCCCGCGACGGCAGGGACCACGACGGCCGGGACCGCGGCAGGGACCGCGGCGGGGACCACCAGCCCCGGGACAGCCGCCGCCCGATCGCCGTCCGCCGCCCCGACCGACGCGACCGCGCCGCAGGGCGGCGACCCGCCCGCGTCCGCGCGCTCGGCCCCGCCGACCCGCCCGCCCGCGCTCGGCTCCGCGCCGCCCGGCAGCAGCGAGCCCACCGGCGAGCTCGACATCGAGAGCGAACCGCCGCGCGCGCAGGTCTACCTGGACGGCGCGCTGGTCGGACGCACGCCCTTCCACTTCGACGGAACCAGCGACCGGCACAAGCTCGCGGTCATCGCGCCCGGCTACAAGCCGAACACCCAGGAGATCGACGGGCGCGGCAAGATCTCGGTCAAGCTCGAGGAGGTCACGCCCTCCGAGGGACCGGCCGGCATCAAGATCCGCTGCCGGCAGAAGAACCGCTACTACGTCTACCTGGACGGCGAGCCGACCGGCCAGCTCTGCCCCACCGAGCGCCTCGGCGTCGAGATCGGCGAGCACACCGCCGAGATCTACGACCCGGTCACCGACTCGCGCCGCGTCTACAAGGTCCAGGTCGAGGACACGCGCCTGAGCGTGCGCGTCCGCGTGGACTGACGCGCGCGGCCCGGACCGCTCGCGCCTGCCTCACTCCTCGCTCTCGGTCGCCTTGCCGCGCGGGTCGAGGTCGTACTTGCGGATGAGCTCGCGCAGGTGCTTGCGGTCGATCTGCGCCTCGCGCGCGGCGGCGGACAGGTTCATGCGGTGGCGGCGCATGAGGTCCTCGATGTACTCGCGCTCGAACATCTCGACCAGCTGGCCCTTGGCCTCCTTGAACGGGAGGTCGGTGCGGATGCCGAGCGACGGGGTCGGCTCCTCGTGCAGCGCGTCGTCGAGGTTGATGTACTCGCCGCGCGCGAGCAGGCAGGCGCGCTCGATGGTGTTGCGCAGCTCGCGCACGTTGCCGGGCCAGGAGTGGCGGCGCAGCCGGTTCATGTCCTCCGGGCTGACCCGCAGCGCCTTGCCGGGCGAGAAGCGGTTGATGAACCACTCGATGAGGAGCGGGATGTCGGATCCGCGCTCGCGCATGGGCGGCACCGAGAGCCGGATGACCGCCAGGCGGTAGTACAGGTCCTCGCGAAACGTTTTCTTGGCCACCTCGGCGCGCAGGTCGCGGTTGGTCGCCGCCACCACGCGCACGTCGATGCGCTCGTACTGGTTGGAGCCGACCCGCCTCACCGCCTTCTTGTCCAGCACGCGCAGGAGCGACGGCTGCAGGTCGAGCGCCATCTCCCCGATCTCGTCGAGGAAGATGGTGCCGCCGTGCGCGTCGGCGAACGCGCCGCGCCGGTCGGTGATGGCGCCGGTGAACGATCCCTTCACGTGGCCGAACAGCGCGCTCTCGATCAGCTCGCGCGGCACCGATCCGCAGTCGAAGACGATGAAGGGCCCGTCCTTCCGCGTGGAGTGGTTGTGGATCTCCTCCGCGATGAGCTCCTTGCCGGTGCCGGTCTCGCCCTCGATGAGCACGGTCGCGTCGGTCGCCGCCACGTCCTGCATCAGCTTGAACAGCTGGCGGATCTTGGTGTCGGCGCCGATGAGGTGGCCGAACGCGGTCTGCTCCGACGGCTCCGGATCGACGATCTCCTCCTCGGGGAGGAACTTGATGACCGTGCGGCCGAGCTTGAACTCGGCCCCGAAGCCGATGGCGATCTCCTTGAACCGCGAGCCCTGGACGTAGGTGCCGTTGGTCGAGCCCTGATCGCGGAGGAGCACCGTGTCGCCCTCCCACAGGGCCAGGAGATGGCGCCTGGACACGGTCTTGTCCGTCAGCGTCATCTCGCACTCCGGCGACGAGCCGAAGTAGATCGGCTTGCCGGGACGGAACTGCACCGACTCCCCGCGGTCCGGTCCCGCAATGGCTAGAAAGATTCCACCCTGGGTCTGCCGCGAGAACGCCGGAAGCTCGTCCAGTACCTGGGTCTTATCTCCCCGGGACATAAAGACTTAAGAACGATGATACTACGGGGCCGCGCCAGGCCCTGTCTACAGTGAGGCCCCTCGGAGATCCGAGGGTTGCTCGCCTTCCGCGGGTGCGGAGCGCAATGGGCCTACGGCGCGCCCTTTTTCTCGGTCGGGCCAGCCGCCCGCGCCGGAGCGGCGGCCGGTGCGCTGACCGAGACGGCCGTCGGAGTGGCGGCGAGGGGCACGGGTGATGTGGCGGCATGGATGGTCGGGCCCGACAGGCCGATCACCGCCGCGGTGCCGACGCCGACCAGGAAGATGATGGCGAGCAGGAGCCACGGCCGCTGCACCGGCGTCAGCGCTGCGGCCCACGTCTGGGCATAGACACCGGACCCCGGCGACCGACCGCCGACCGGCATCGACGCCGAGTGGCCCTGCGGCATGAAGGTCGGGATTGCCTGCATCGGCCCGCTCTCGCCGAAGCCGCCCGGGCCCGGGCTCGGCGGATAGGCTGACCCCTGCGGGGCCATGGCCGACAGCGCGGGCTCGACCACGATGCCGGTCTGCTCGAGCGGATCGATGTCGGCCAGCGAGCCGCGCGGCGCCTGCGGATGCACGCCGGGCGGGGCCAGCGGATGCGGCTTGCCCTGCGGTTGCGCGTGCGGCCCGCCCTGCGCGGGCGCCACCTGCGCGCGCGCGTGCGGCCCGGTCTGTGGGTGCGGCTGAGCGCCGGGGTGCCCGGGCATCGCGCCCGCGTGCGGCGGGTACGCCCCCGGGGCTCCCATCGGCGGCGCCATGCCGGGTCGCATGCCCTGTGACATGCCCGGCCGCATGCCGGGCTGCATGCCTGACGACATTCCCGGCTGCCCGCCGGGGCCCATCCCGGGCTGCATGCCCGGCCCCATCCCGGGCTGCATGCCGGGCTGCATCCCCGGCCCCATCCCGGGCTGCATCCCCGGCCCCATCCCGGGCTGCATGCCCGGCTGCATTCCGGGCCCCATCCCGGGCTGCATGCCCGGCTGCATTCCAGGCCCCATCCCCGGCTGCATGCCCGGCCCCATCCCGGGCTGCATGCCCGGCTGCATTCCGGGCCGCATCCCCGGCTGCATCCCCGGCCCCACCCCGGGCTGCATCCCCGGCCCCACCCCGGGCTGCATGCCCGGCTGCTGCATCCCGGGCTGCATGCCGCGCATGGTGGCCGGGAGCCGCCCCGGCTGCGCCGCGCCCGGCATCGGGCCGGCCGGACCGGCGTCGTCGGTGGTCGATGGCAGCATCGGGCTCCGGCCCAGGTCATCGAAGTCGATGAGCGGGTCCGCGCCGGCGTGATCGGTGCTGGTGCCGCCCGCCAGGTTGATCATCGAGGTCAGCGCGATGCCGCGCAGCTCGGTCAGCTTGGTGATGGACGTGCGCGCGCGCCTCCGGCGGCTATCGCGATCGCGCAGGAGCTGCCCGCCGGACGCCAGCGCCACGCTCATGTCCGAGTCGGACTCCAGCCCCGTCCGCCCGCCCATCCGCACCTCGTCCGGATCGATCCGATCGGTGCTCTCCGGCTCGAGGGGGGGCTCCTCCTCGTCGTCCATCTCGTAGAGCTCGGTGCCGATGCCGCCGGTCTCGCCGCTCTCGTCTCGCCACGACGCCGGGTCGCCGCACTCCACGCTCAGGTGCTCGGCCAGATCCGGCGCCGACATCATGAGCCCGTGGCGGTGCGCGCAGCGCAGCAGCGCCTCCTGGAACTCGCCCGCGGTCTGGTAGCGGTGGTCGGGATCGCGCGACAGCGCCTTGAGCATCACCTTGTCGAGCTCGGGCGGCAGCCCCGGCATCTTGTGCGAGATGAGCGGCACCGGCTGCGCGTACATCTCGTCGGCCGACGTCGTGAGCCCGACGTTCACGAACAGGCGCTCGCCGGTGATGATCTCGAACAGACACACCGCCAGCGAGTAGAGGTCGGAGCGCGCGTCGAGGTGCTCCGACTTGGCCTGCTCGGGCGACATGTAGCCGACCTTGCCCTTGACCCGGTAGAAGACGGAGTTGTGGGTCGACGCCTTGGCGATGCCGAAGTCGGTGAGCTTCACCTCGCCCGACCCGGAGATGAGGATGTTGGAGGGCGAGATGTCGCGGTGGATGAGGCGGAGCGGCACGCCGTCGGGGCCGACCTTGTTGTGCGCGTAGGCCAGCGCCGACAGCAGCTCGCGCGCCACGTAGATGCCGGCGGCGGGCGACAGGCCGCGGCGCTTCTTCTTGCACCGGCGCAGGAGCGTGCGCAGGTCGGCGCCGTCGAGGTACTCCATCACGATGAAGTAGTCCTCGCCGGCGGTGACGAGGTCGATCGTGTGGATGATGTTGGCGTGGTCGAGCGTGGCGCTCAGGCGCGCCTCGCGCAGGAAGAGATCGATGAACTCCGGCTGGCGCGTGAACTCGGGCAGGAGCTGCTTGAGCACCACCTGCTTCTCGAAGCCGCCGGCGCCCATCTTCTTGCCCAGGTAGATGGCGCCCATGCCGCCCTCGGCCAGATACTCGAGCACGACGTATCGGTCGATGGGCGCTTCGGATGGGGAGCTCGTCTCCACGGAGAACGAGAATAGCAGCTCGCCAATCCGTGAGTCGCGCGCAGCGCCTCTCTCACACTGTGCCGCTCGAACCACAGTTCAGGTCCGCCGTTTCAGCCACTTGACGTCAGCGCGGCGCGGGCATCGACCTTGCTCTCTGTCGCTCGCGTGCGTCACGTCCCCGGTTCACGAGAGCGGCAGATCCTGTCACTCGCCTCGATCGCCGCGCTCGTCGCCTCGTCGCTCGCCGGATGCGGCGAGACCTGGCCCGGCGCGCGCGGCCTCGCCGATCCGCAGTTCCTCGGGCACGGACGCGCGGTCGAGACCGTCGACATCCTGCCGATCGATCTCCAGGTGTGGACCACACCCGGCCGCGGCGTCGACCCCGAAGGGCTGGCGGGCTCGCTCCAGCAGTCGATGGGCGGCATGGTCTCCGCGCAGCTGGCGCGCCGCGGCTACCGCGTGGTGGCGCAGATCGATCGCGGCGGCCGCTACGTCGCGCCGGACGGCGCGCCCGCCGTGGCGATGGCGCCGGACGACGTGATGCGCACCGCCTACGCGCTGTCGAGCTACGGCACCGCGCAGCGCGAGAGCGAGGGCGGCGCGCTCCTGGTCCCGTTCCTCCCGGCCCGGCTGGGTGCCACCACCGGCTCCGACGCCACCCTGTACGTGGGCGGCTGGGCCTTCGCCGGCGTCGACAACGGCCCCAGCAAGGCGGGCAAGGTGCTCAAGGTGGTGCTCATCGTCGGCCTGGTCGCGGTCGTGGCGGCGGCCGTGGTCGTCGGGCTGAAGGACGGCAAGCACGGCGGCGCGGTCGGCAAGGTGGCCGAGGGCGCGGGCAAGGTCGCGACCGGCGGGGTTCGCGTCGCCGGCACCGTGATGACCGGCGTGGCGCGCACGACCGGGCGGGTGGCCCTCGCGATCGCGAGCGACCCGGAGCTCTTCTACCTCACGGTCGACACCATCGACGCCTTCGCCCGGGCCGGCACGCACGTCGACTACTACTCGGTGCGCCCCGACTACTACGCGGAGGGCCCGCACGACGGCCGCTCGGCCATGCTGCTCGAGATGACCCTCATCGACAATCACACCGGCCGCACCCTGTGGCATGCGCGCCAGCGCTTCCCGGCCAGCCCCGAGCGCCCGCAGGAGGTGGCGCGCGCGGTCGCGACCGCCGTGTCCAGCCTCCCCCCGCAGTGAGGCACGGCGTGCCCCGGGCCCGGTCCTGGCATAGACTCAGCCCGTGCGGCCCGCTCTCGCCTCGCTGCTCGCCCCGCTCGCCCTGCTGGTCGTGACCGCCCTGCCCGGACCGGGCTGCACGTCCGACCGCGCGAGCCCGGAGTGCAAGGAGGTGTGCCGCAAGCACGCCCGCTGCGCCGAGGAGCAGCGCAGCGAGGCCGCGACCGGGCCGGCCGCCGAGCAGAGCAAGTTCGATCAGAGCGAGTGCATCGGGGCCTGCACCTCGCTGCAGCGCGACCGCGAGGGCCGCCGCCTGGTCGCCCAGCACCTGGAATGCGTCGAGCGGGCCAAGGACGCCTGCCCCGCCCTGCTGGCCTGCCACTGAGCGCCGGCCTCGCCCGCCGGCACCGCCCGCCGGCCTGGTCCGGCTACTCGACGCGCAGCTGCGGGTCGAAGGCGTCGCGCAGCCCGTCGCCGAGGAAGTTGAGCGCGAAGATCGTGATGCTCATGGCCAGGCCGGGGCCGATGAGGATCCAGGGATAGATGGCGACCAGCTGCGCCCCCTCGTCGACCAGCGTGCCCCACGACGCGCGCGGCGCCTGCACGCCGAGCCCGAGGAACGACAGGAACGCCTCGGTCAGCATGACGCCCGGGATCGACAGCGTGGCGTAGACGATGATCGGCCCCAGGCAGTTGGGCACGATGTGGCGGAACACGATGCGCGGCGGCGACACGCCGACGCAGCGGGCCGCCTCCACGAACTCGCGGTGGCGCAGCGACATGACCTGGCCGCGCACGATGCGGGCCATGGTGAGCCACTGGATCGCGCCGATCAGCGCGAACAGGACCACGATGCTCCTGGTGTCGAACACCGCCATGACGACGATGACGAACACCACGGTGGGAAAGGCGTAGAGGATGTCGACGATGCGCATCATGAGCTCGTCGATGCGGCCGCCGGCGTAGCCGGCCACCGCGCCCCAGCTGACGCCGATGACCAGCGCGACCAGGGTGGCGGTGAGCGCGACCGCGATGGCCATGCGCCCGCCCGCCATGGTGCGCACCATCATGTCGCGGCCCAGGAGATCGGTGCCGAACCAGTGGTGCCAGGACGGCGCGCTGGCGCCGAGCGCGGTGTCCTGCGACACGGCGTCGAGGCCGGCGATCCAGCCGGCCAGGAGCGGCCCGGCGAACGAGAAGACGCAGATGGCGGCGAACGCCGCGCCGCAGGCGACCGCCATGCGATTGGCGCGCAGGCGGCGCCACGCGTCGGCCGACAGCGACTGCCGCGCGCTCACCGGCGGCTCCAGATGCGCGGGTCGAGCAGGCCATGAGCCACATCGACCGCGAGGTTGAGCAGGACCAGGAACACCGAGTAGAAGACGAGCAGCCCGCACAGGACCGGGAAGTCGCGGTCGCTGATCGAGTTGACGAAGTAGAAGCCGAGCCCGGGCAGCTGGAAGATCTTCTCGATCACGAAAGAGCCGCTGATGAGCGCCGCCGCGGCCGGCCCCAGGAAGGTGACGACCGGCATGAGGCCGAGCCGGAGCGCGTGCTTCCACACCACGACGCGCTCGCTCACCCCCTTGGCCCGGGCGGTGCGGATGTAGTCCTGGCGCAGGGTCTCGAGCATCCCGCCGCGGGCCAGCCGCGCCACCACACCCATGTAGATCATGCCGAGCGCGGCGGCCGGCAGGAGCAGCGAGGACAGCCCGGTGTACTGGGCGGGCGGCAGCCACTTGAGGCCGAGCGCGAACACCATGATGAGGATGGGCCCCAGCACGAACGACGGGATCGAGATGCCGAGCAGCGCGACCCCCATCGCGCCGTGATCGGCCCAGCTGTTGTGGCGCGAGGCGGCCACCACCCCGAGCGCGATGCCGGCCAGCGCGGCGAAGCCGAGCGCGAGCAGGCCGAGCCTGGCGCTGACCGGGAACGACTGGCCGATGATCTCCTCGACCGTCTGGGTCCGCTTCATCGAGTGGCCGAGGTCGGGCTTCCACCCGTGGTCGCCGGCGAACGGGATGAGCCCCGTCATGTAGTGCGCGTACTGCTTCCACGCCGGCCAGTCGAGGTGGTAGCGCCTCTCGATGTTGCGGGTGACCTCGGGCGGGACCTGGCGCTCCCTGTCGAACGGCCCGCCGGGCGCGGCGCGCAGGAGCCAGAACGTCACCGTGGCGACGGCCAGGACCACCACCACGCCGGTTCCGACGCGGGCCAGGACCAGGCGGAGCATCACCGCGTCTCCCGCTCGGCGCGCGCCTCGGGGCGAGCGGCGTGCGATCGCCAGTCGGGATCGATCCACACGCGGCGGAACGGCGCCATCCCGACGACGTTGACGGCGAGGTCGCGCACGTACGGCTTGCGCAGGTTGCGCTGGGTCTCGACGTAGAGCGGGATGATGGCCGCCTGGTCGAGGAGGATCTGCTCGGCCTGGCGGGCGAAGGCCAGCCGCTCCTTGCGGCCCCGCGCGGCGCCCGCGCGCGCCATGAGCGCGTCGTACTCGGCGCTGCAAAAACCGGGGCGGTTCTCCGGGCTCCTGCACTTGAAGATGGGCAAGAACTCGGCCTCCGGGTCGGCGAAGCTGCCGGCCCAGCCGGAGCGGGCGACGTCGTACTGGCCGTTGCCCGTGTCCTTGAGGAAGGTCTTGAACTCCTGCGCCTCGATCTCGACCTCGAGGCCGAACGTGCGCTGCCAGACGTCCTGCAGCCACTCGGCGATGAGCTTGTGGCCGTCGAAGCCGCTGTTGAACTTGATGGTGAAGCGCGTCGGGAAGCGGGCGCCCATCTCGCGCCGCGCGATCGCCATCTCCTCGCGCGCGCGCGCCGGGTCGTACTCGAGCCCGGGCGGCGGGACGTAGCACAGCGCCCCCGGCTCCACGATCATGGCCACGCCCGGCGTCTCGCGCGCGACGCCGCACAGCGCCAGGTCCTCGGCCGTGAGATCGCGGATCGCGGTGCCGGGGGTGAACTGCGCGGTCTGCTGCTCGCCGCCGCGCGTGATGTCCGGGATCCGCGAGCGGTCGATCGCCAGGTTGAGCGCCCGCCGGAAGTGGACGTTCGGGTACTTCGCGACGTTGATGATGTAGAAGTAGGTGCTGAGGTACGCGGTCAGGCTGAAGTCGCGGAAGCGCGAGCCGCCGGGCCGGTGCGGGTCGATCAGAAAAGGCAGGTAGGCGGCCGGCACGTTGTTCTCGGCCAGCGCCTCGCACGTGCCCTGGATGTAGAGGTTGGTGTTGGCGGTCTGGTCGCTGAGGTTGAAGATGGTGATGCGGCCGGTGCGGACGTGGGCCCGGTCCCAGAAGGTCGCCGAGCGCACCAGCTCCATGCGGTCGCGGATGCGCCACTCGGTCATGTGATAGGCGCCGGACGTGACGATGTGCTCCGGCAGGGTCCAGCGCCGCGGCCAGCGCGACGCGACCGCGCGCGGCACCGCCCGGAAGTGGTGCTGCACGGTCAGGTCGACGAAGTAGGGCGTCGGGGCCCATGTCTCGACCACCAGCGTGCGGTCGTCGGGCGCGCTGACGCCGAGCACGTCGGGCAGCATCAGGAGGTCGGCGCCGGTCACCGCCGCGGTCGGGCGCGCGGCGCCTTCCGGGTCGGGCGGGAGCGTCTTTCCCGGCACGTGCTCGGAGGCGATGCGCCGCACGGTGTAGCGCACCGCGCCGTTGGGCTGGAGCGAGAGCTCGGCGGCCGGCACCCAGCCGTACACGCCGTCGTCCTCGTCGAAGAACACGTAAGCCCAGTCGCGGGCGGCGCCGCCATCGGCGGATCCATCGGAGCCGGGGGCCGCGGCGACGTCGACGATCGTGACCTGGCGGCCGGGCGGCACCCACGCGTAGGCGTCCCCGGCGGCCGCTCCCAGGTCGCGGAGCGCCAGGCGGACGCGCGCGGCGCGCGCGTTCGAGTCGGGGGCGGCCAGGCTCGACGTGTCGGGCGCCACCTGGCCGTCGGTGCCGACGATCTCGACGAGGTCGCCCCGCCGGAACCCGGCCGCGTCGCGCATGACCCGCCGCACCCGGTTGGCGGTGTAGAGCTCGCCGTTCTTGATCCGCCACGCGGCCGCGGCGTTGCCGGAGGCGGTGAACGGGTGGAGGAGGCGCGCGAACGAGTAGGCGAAGTCGCGGGCGGTGAGCGGGCGGCCGTCGGACCAGCGCGCGTCCGGCCGCAGGTGGAAGACGAAGCGGCGCTGATCGGGCGCGACGTCCCACGAGGTGGCGGCCGACGGCTCCGGAAAGCCTTCCAGGTCGAAGTCGGCGAGGCCGTCGAACATCGCGTCGATCGGGTTGATGTCGGTCGTGCCGATCGCCATCGCCGGGTCGAGGTACTCGGGCTCGCCGGCGTTGCACCACACGAGGTGGTCCGGATCGGGATCGCGGATGCGACCGAAGTAGTCGCCATCGGGGAGGCCGCAGCCGCCCGCGCCGAACGCGAGCGCGAGGACGAGCGCGTGCGGCGCGGCCCACGGCGCGAGACGCGGCAGCCGCCGTCTCATGCCAGCCACAGTATCACCGTCCCGGCCGGGCCGCGCGCAGTGCCGCGTTCAGCGCACTGGCTGCTGCCATATGCAGCGCTCGCCGGCGCCGCCCGGCTCGCAGGCGCGCGGGAACGGGCTCGCGTCCAGCACCAGGAGCGTGGCCGCCGCCGCGTAATCGGGAGCGAGATCGCGCTCCACCAGCGTCGCCACCCCAGCTTTCAGGGTCGCGCGCAGGCGCGGCAGGCCGAGCGGCTCGCCGCTGGCCGACACTGCCTCGAGCAGGACCTCGTAGGTCGCGGCCGCCGCCCGCGGCTCGCGGGCGATGCGGATCTCTCGCAGCGGAGGCGTGCCGGGCGGCGGCGCCGGGGCCGCCGGCTGCGCGCTGGGCGGCGGCTCGCCGGTCCCCGGCTGCGCGTCCGCGACCGGCGCGGCGCCCGCGGCCGGCTGCCCGCTCGCGGGCGGCGCCGCATTGCCGGTCGCCGCGGGCTGCGCCGTGTCGCCGCGCACGAGCTCGATCGTCACGCACGCGGGCCGCGGGCACCCGGCGAACAGGTTGCCCCATCGGGTCAGGCGGTCGGCGGCGGAGCCGATGATGTCGCCCGAGCGCGGCTTGAGCCACATGGTCTTCTCGTGCGAGTTGACCATCACGTTGAACCGCGAGAAGAAGTTCTGCCCGAGGGCGCCGTCGAGGTCGGTCGGGTTCACCCGCCGATCGCCGTACGGCAGCACGACGAGGGCATCGACCCGCGCGTTGCCCATCTCGACCATGGCGGCCAGCCCGCCGCTGGTCTCCTGCCAGGTGGTCCCGTACTCGTCCTGCAGCTCGGCGCGGACGCTCAGCTTGGGCAGCGCGGCGGTCCGGATCTTCGGGCCCCACAGCATCGTGGTCCTCGCGCCCAGATCGAGGTGCATGGTGTAGTCGCGCCTGTTGATCTTCACCTTCGCCAGCCGGCGGTGAAAGAAGGTGCGGTAGTGGACCTCGGTGGCCTTCGGCGGGGGCGACAGGCTGCCCTGCGTGGCCAGGATGCCGATGCCGCGGTCGCGGTCGGCGTAGAACAGGATCGAGTCGGCCAGGATGTCGCGCCCGATGATCCCGCGCACCTGCCGACCGCCGGCCCAGAACGTGCCGGCCTTGTGGATGCGCATCGTGAGGTTCTCGACCTCCAGCTCGCCGAGCCTGATCTTCTTGATCTCGGCCATGAACACCGGGACTCGCTGGTCGCGCTCGGTGACCTCGTGCGGCACCTGCCGCGTGTAGGGCTTGAGCTGCTGCTGCAGCGCGCTGTCGATCGACGAGACGGCCGAGTCGGGATCGATCATGAAGACGACCGGCTGCGGCACGCCGTCGATCAAGACGGGTACCAGGAGGACGTCGTCCTCGAGCGGCGCGACCAGCGGGAAGCTCCACGACTCCCCCTTGCCGAAACCGGGCGGCGCCCCGACGGCGCATCCGGTCGAGGCGAGGACGATGAGGGCCACAGCGCGCATGGGCGCGTATGGTACACGAGGATGGGTCAGAGGAGCGGTGACAGGAGCCGCGCCCCGGCCTGCCCGAGCCGGCGGAGAAACGGCGCGCCCTCGAGATCCGCGGCCAGGAGCTCGCGGCTCCCCCGGCTATCGTCCTCGAACGCCCGGGCCAGGAGTCCGGCCTCCGGCTCGCCGTACAGCACGGCGGCGATCTCGAAGTTGAGCCGGAAGCTCCGGTTGTCCAGGTTGGCGGTGCCGATGATGGCGACGTCGTCGTCGACCACCATGGTCTTGGCGTGGATGAAGCGCGGCTCGTACTCGAAGATGCGCACGCCCGCGTCGACCAGCTCCGGGAAGTAGCTGCGCGCGGCCAGGTCGACCAGCCGGCTGTCCCCCTTGCGCGGGACCAGCAGGCGAACGTCGACCCCGCGCAGCGCCGCGGTGATCATCGCGGTGAGGATCGGCTCGTCGGGGACGAAGTAGGGCGTCGTCGCCCACACGCGCTCTCGCGCCTCGGTGATCGAGGTGAAGAGGAGCTTGTGGATGGCGAAGCGGTCGGTGTCGGGCCCGGACGCGACGATCTGGACGACGTGCGCGCCGCCGGGGGACGGCGGCGGGAAGTAGCGCGGCGACAGCTCCGGCAGCGTCTCGGTCGCGAAGTACCAGTCCTCCATGAAGACGCGCTGCATGCTGGCGACCGCCGCGCCCTCGACGCGCAGGTGGGTGTCGCGCCAGTACGCGCCGGTGAACTCGGCGCTGTGCGCGTCGGTGATGTTCATGCCTCCGGTGAAGCCGACGACTCCGTCGCACACGACGATCTTGCGGTGGGTGCGAAAGTCGGCGCGACGGCGCCGCAGCCGCCGCAGCGAGACCCGGTTGAACCAGGCGATGTCGACGCCGGCGTCGCGCAGCGGGCGGAGGAACGGGCGGCCGAGGTGGTTGCACCCGGTCCCGTCGACGACCATCCGCACCTCGACCCCGGCGCGCGCCCGGGCCGCCAGCTGGTCGCGCAGCCGCGTGCCGATGCCGTCGGGCTCCCAGATGTAGTACTCGAGGTGGAGGTGGTGGCGGGTCTCTTCGATGGCCTCACCGATCGCGCGATAGGCGGAGACGCCGTCCAGGTAGACCTCGACCCGCTCGGCCCGCAGCGGAGGCGCCTCGCCTGCGCCGACCGACACCTGCGCGAGCTGGAGGTCCTCCGGCGAGGTCGCCTCGATCTGGGCGATGGCCTGGAGCGCGTCGTCCACCACCTTGCGGCCGCTCAGGCGCCTGAGCTTCTTGCGCTCGAGCCGCAGCGGGCCGATCAGTCGATACGCGATGAGGCCGACGATCGGCAGGAACGCGAGCACCACCAGCCACGCGATCGTCGCCGCCGCCGACCGCCGCTCCAGGACGATGACCACCGCCATCACGAGAGCCCACGCGGTGGCGAGCAGGGTGACGACCGGCCAGTCCACCTGGCTGCTAGTAAGTGCGCTCGCGCCCGAGCATCCACCGGTACAGGACGACGATGAGGCCGATGAACGCGAGCGCCCCGATCGGGTTGGCCAGCCGGAAGTCCGCCGCCACGAGGGCGATGGGCGCCTCGTCGTTGGTGGCCACGATGAGGCCCGAGTTGAGCACGCCGAACAGGCTCTCGCCGACGATGAGGCCGGAGGCGACCAGGACTCCGACCCGCTCGAGCCGGGGGCCCTGCTTCCTGCCCTTCACGCGCTCGTTGTACCAGTGGCCGAGGACGGAGCCGACGATCACGGCGAACGTCGCCGACATCGGCAGGTAGATGCCGATGCCGACGGCGAGCGGCGGGATGCGCAGCCGCTTCAAGAGGCCCAGGGTCTCGTCGATGAAGATGACGACCAGGCCGACCAGGAGGCCGATGCCGATCATCTTCCAGTCGAGGTCGCCGCCGATGACGCCCTTGGCCAGCGCCGAGATGAGGGTCGCCTGCGGCGCGGGCAGCGGATTCTTCGCGATGACGCCGATGTTGGGGGCGCCGGCGAACCCGTTCGACTTCGCGAGCAGGTTGAGGATGACGGGGATCACCAGGGCGCCGGCGACGACGCCGACGATGAGCGCGATCTGCTGGCGGCGCGGGGAGGCTCCGACCAGCTGGCCGGTCTTGAGGTCCTGCAGGTTGTCGTTGGAGATCGTCGCGCAGGCGAAGACGATCGCCGTCACGAACAGCCCGAAGGCGACCAGCGACGGGCGCGCCGCCTCCGCCGGGTGGATCGCGACCACCAGGATGGCGGCGAAGCTGACGATCGACAGGATGCCGACGCCCGAGATCGGGCTGTTCGAGGCGCCGATGAGCCCGGCCATGTAGCCGCAGATCGCCGCGATGAGGAATCCGGCCACCAGGACGAACGGCACCGCGATGAGGAGGAGCTTGGTGGAGGAGGAGGCCAGCGGCGTCCCGACGACGAACTTCGCGGCGAGCGCCGCCGACAGGACCAGGCAGAGCAGCGTGAGACCGACGATCCAGGCCGGCGACAGGTCGCGGTCGCGGTCGTCGCCCGTGGCCTTCCCGCGCGAGGACGCCATCGTGCTGACCAGCCCGCCGACGACCGGCCTGGCCAGCTTGGCCAGCGTCCAGATCGCCGCGATGGCGATGGTGCCGGCGCCGATGAAGCGCACCTGGTGGCGCCAGACGTCCTCGGCGTAGGCCGCCAGGGCCACGCCGGCGGGCGCCGGATGGAGCGACGTGAGGATCGGCAGCGCACCGGCCCACGAGATCAGGAGCCCGCACAGCATCGCCACGCCGACGGAGAGCCCGACCAGGTGGCCCGCGCCGAGCAGCGCCAGCGAGAACCCGATGTCGTAGCCGCTGGCCGCGTTGCCGCTGACGCGGAAGAACGCCGACATCGAGGCCGCCCCGATGCGCGTGGCGCTGAAGACGGCGAGCCCCGCCGACGCGACCGACCCGTAGATGACCGCCCTCAGGCCCTCGCGCGCCTCACCGGCGTCGCTCTCGCCCTCGCCGCGCCGGCCCGACCCGACCTTCAGCACCTCGGCGGCGGCGACCCCTTCCGGATACGGCAGGTCGGACGTCGTCACCAGCGCGCGCCTGAGCGGGATGGTGAAGACCACGCCGAGGATGCCGCCGGCCACGCACACGAGGCACGATGTCCAGTAGGGAAAGCCGCTCCACCAGCCGACGATCACCAGGCCGGGCAGCACGAAGATGATCGCCGAGAGCGTGCCGGCCGCCGATGCGACCGTCTGCACGATGTTGTTCTCGAGGATCGACGAGTCCTTGACCATGCTCAGGATCGCCATCGAGATCACGGCCGCCGGGATCGACGAGGCGAACGTGAGCCCGACCTTGAGGCCGAGATACACGTTGGCCGCCGTGAAGACGATCGTGATGAGCGAGCCGAGGACGAGTCCGCGGAGGGTCAGCTCTTTCGGCATGAGGGTACGGCGGATGTTATCCCCGTTCCCCCCGCATCAGGCTAGCTCCAATGGCACTGACATGGCTTGCCCGGGCGCCGCGCCCCTGGCCAAGACGCCACGCGTCAGCGCCGGTGCGCTTCCGTGGAAGCGACGCCCACGCGAAAACGCCCTCGCATGTCCATCATGCCGCTGCCCCGACATTCTCGCGCAGGATCCGCGGATGGCGGGCGGCGATTCGTAGCAAGGCAAGGGCGGGTCCCTCTGGCCATCGACGTCCCTGCTCCCAGTTGCGCAGCGTGTGGACGCTGATACCGAGCGCCTCGGCAAACCTGTCCTGTGTCAGTCCGACGCACTTGCGGAGAGCGACAATATCGTCGCCGGACTTGATCTCGCCGCGCATCAGGCGCTTGCGCACGCTTGCCTTGATGGCTCGCCCAAAGTCGTCGCTCGTCAGTTCCCGGGGATCAGTCATTGCTCTTGCTCCATGTACTGACGAAAACGCTCGATCTCGCTCTTTGTGGCAAAGCGTGCACCGATGATGCGGATCGTATCTTCGGGGCGCTCCGTCCAGACGACGACGACAACGCCGGATGCGATCGGGACCGATGGCGATGAATCGCTCCTCTTCGTCCGAGTGGCTCTCGTCGAAGAGTTCAAGGTAGTCGTTCGCCGACGCGAACAGCTCCTTTGCGTCGTCGAAGCTGAGACCATGCCTGCGTCGATTCGCCTCATCCTTCGTCGGGTCCCAATCGAATGGCACCAGCGACGACAACAAGCCAACGGCGTAGTAAGTCAATGGCGGACGAGGCAGGCCAGGAGCTTCCGCGGCGGCCCCCCGCGGGTACCGACATGCGGCCGACCGGGCTCCTTGATCCCCATGATCGCGCGCCGGCCGCGCGGGTGGAATGCGCCGTCACGGGGCGGATGCCGCGATCGTCGTCGTGCCCGCCGCCGCCGCGCAGTTGTTCGTCTCGACGAGCTCCGCCACGGTCGACGAGACGTCGGCGCAGGCGATGAGGTAGTAGGCCCCCGGGGCGACGGACGGGACCTTCTCGGCCGCCGCGCCGCTGGAGACCCCGCCCATCGGGATCGGCCCGGTCGACCGCGTGGTCGAGAGGCGGCGCGCGCCTGCCCCCTTCACCGGGGTGGGTGAGAGGTAGTAGGCGACGCTGCTCGACGACGCGGCGGCGGTTCCCGCGTTGCGGGTGGTGTCGCTGGCCGGGAAGCTCTGGCCCACGACGAGGGCGGGTGGCGGGTCGGCGACCGAGTCGACCACGAGGTCGGGGCCGGTCACCGCCACCGCCGACGCCGAGGCGCGGCAGTTGTTGCGGTCGTCGGACTCCGGCACGGTCGCGCCGCGGTCGGCGCAGGCGAGGAGGAAGTAGCTCCCGCTGGCCAGGCCGGTCGGCACCGCCAGCGGGACCGTCTGCGCATCGCTCGCGCCGGCGCCGAGCGGCGGCACCGTCGCTGTCCGCGTCAGTGTGCGATCGCCGCCGATCGCGGTGTCGACCGAGAGGTAGAAGCGCGTGGTCGAGGTGGCCGACGCCGGGCCGCCGGCGTTGTGCACCGTCACGTCGACGGAGAAGGTGGCTCCGCTCACCGCGGCCGCGGGCGGGTCACCGAGCGCGGCCACGACATAGTCGGGGTCGCCGGTGGGCGCCGCGTCGGGCGGTGACGCGTCCGGCGGGGCCGCGTCGGGCACGGCGGCGTCGGGCACGCCCGCGTCGGGCGCGCCCGCGTCCGGACCCGGCGCCGGCTCGCCGACGACGCGTGCGCGGATGCGGCGCATGAGGGTCGTGGGCGAGGCGTCGTAGCGCTCGACCATCGCGATCCGGTGCCCGGCGCCGTTCGAGACCATGACCGGATGCGTGGCGCGCAGGCTGGCCGGCGCGACCTGGAAGGGGCCGGGCGCGACGATCTCGCCCGCCGGGGTCACCTGGACCGCGCGCACCTCGCCGCTCTCCTCCTGCCAGCCGAGCAGGAAGGCCTCGCCGTCGTAGGTCATCGACGTGACCCGTACCGGCCCGTCCACCGCGATGGTCAGGGGCGCGGGGTCGAGCACCGTGCCGTCCAGGCCCAGCCGGAGCGCGCGGACCTGGATCGCGGCGTGGCGCCAGGCGACCAGACACACGCCGCCGCCGCACGCCACGCTGTGGGCGCCCTCGGGGATGTTCGGCAAGGTGGCGATCGGGATGTCCGCGTCGAGGACGGTCCCGTCGGGCGCCATCCGCGCGGCGAACAGGTCGGGCCGGCTCTCCTCGGTGGAGAGCGGCCGCTGCCACACCACGAGGTAGTTGGTCCCGTCGAACACGGCCGCCGGGCTGGTGCCGTTGCGGTTGAACAGCAGGCGGTCGGTCAGGGCCGCGCCGCTCGCCGAGTAGCGCCTCATGCGCAGCGCGCGCGGCGGATCCGGCTCCTCGTAGTCCCAGAGGACGACGAAGTCGGAGCCGTCCGACACGACCGTGGGGTGGGAGTCGCGCCCGTTGCGGTTGCCGATGTCGATGGGCGGGCCGAGCGGCGCTCCGTCGAGGCCGAACGCCTGGGCGTAGCTGTCGTCGACGCGGTGGGAGGGCGGACAGTCCTCGTGCCACACCGCCATCACCGACGTGGACGACAGCGCCACCCTGGGATCGCGCTGATCGCCGCACCCGATGAAGCCGGTCTCGAACGAGACGAACGAGTCCATGGTCGGCGGGAACAGGACGCCGTGGATCGAGTCGAGCGATGGCAAGGGGATCGAGGGCCGGTCATCGCGCCACACCGCGGCGTAGCGGCCCGCGCCGGCGGCGGCGGCCGGCTCGGCCTGGCCCGCAGGGGCGGTGGAGATGTCGATCCCGGCGGGATCGAGGAGCGTCGTGCCGTCGAAGCGGTACCCGCGCACATCGGTGAACCCTTCGTTCGAGGTCCCCAGACATGTGTCCGGCCCGCACGCGAGCGCGAGCGCCCTCATCGGCGGCACGCCGACCACGACACCCTCGGGATCGAGCACCACGCCGTCGGCTCGCACGCGCGTCAGCCGTACCGATTCGTCGACCGGGAAGGCCACGCTCCGCTGCCAGCTCATGATCACGCCGCCGTCGCCCGGCGCGAGGGAACCGCGGACCACGGAGGTGATGGGCGGGGCCGTGTAGACGGTCAGGCCGGCCGGATCGACCACCAGGCCGTCGACCGTGACGCGCACGAGATAGATGCGCTGGCCCTGCATGCCGGCCTCGTTGTAGCCCAGCCAGAATCGGGCGCCGTCCCAGAACATCGACGGGCTGCTGGGCTGCCCGGGCGGGTCGCTGATGACGAACGACGGGCCGGACGGGCCCGAGGGATCCACCATCCGCCCGACCGAGGTGGGGTTGCTGAAGTCGCCGGCAGAGACGGCCACGAGGCAGCGAGTCCCGGCGCACTCGAAGACCGGCTCGAAGCTCTGCAGGCCGACATCGACCGGCGAGCCGACCTGCCCGTCCTCGCTCACCGCCACGCTCTCGACCGCGCCCGACCGCGAGTAGACGACGCGGAACTGCTGGCCGTCCCACGCCACCGCGCGGCTGCTGGCGAGCGAGACGCCGTCGGCGATCGCGAAGGGCGTCGGATCGAGCACCTGGTCGCCGACGACCCGGATCCCGGTCAGCGGCCCGACGAAGCCGGTGGACACCCCGGTCACGAACAGGCAGAGGCCTTGCTCGTTGCAGGCTCCACTCCCCGTGGTCAGCAGGAGGGCCGGGCCATTGCTTGCGATCGGAAACCCGACCGGGTCGAGCACGGTCCCGTCGTCGGTGACGCGCGCGGCCATGAGATCGCGACCGGTGCCCAGTGGGTCCGGCCAGGCCCTTCGGGTGTCGATCCAGGCGACCAGGTAGTGGTCTCCGGCGCGGAGCGGCCCGACGGTGCTCTGGGAGCCGGCGGCCAGCACCGGCGTCGTCGGCCCGACGTCCTGCTCGGGCTGGAGCTCCAGCCCGGCGCGCTCGCTTCCGGTCCCGGGCGGTCCGGGATCGGAGCAGGCCGAGCCGACCAGTCCGATGAAGAGCCCGATGATCGGTCCGGCGATCGGCGCGGCGCGCCCCGCGGCCGCACCGGCCCGCGAACCTCGACCCTTCCCTCTTTCCATCTCCGTCCTCCCTCGCGGCGCCGGCGCACCGCCCCATCGATGTCTCGGGTGGAGCTCTGCTACGGGGTCGCCCCGACCGCGGTCGTCCCGGTCGCGGCGGCGCAGTTGTTCTGCTCGTCGAGCTCCGCAACGGTCGACGACACGTCGGCGCAGGCGACGAGATAGTAGGTGCCGGCGGCCATGGATGGCACCTTCTCGCTGACCGTCCCGCTCGAGACCGCCCCCGCGGCGATCGGCCCGGTCGACCGCGTGGTCGACAGGCGCCGCGCGCCGGGCCCCCTGGTGGGCGTGGGCGAGAGGTAGTAGGCCACGGCGCAGGTCGCCGCGCCGGAGGTGCCGTCGTTGCGGGTGCTGTCGCCGGCCGGGAAGCTCTGCCCGATCGCGAGCGAGGGCGGCGGATCGACGACCGCGGCGATGACCAGATCCGGTCCGGTCACCGCGACCGTCCCGGCCGAGGCGCGGCAGTTGTTGTGGTCGTCCGACTCGGGCACCGTGGCGCCGCGATCGGCGCAGGCGAGGAGGAAGTAGCTCCCGCTCGCCAGACCCGTCGGCACCGACAGAGCCACGGTCTGCGCGTCGCTCGCGCCGGCGGCGAGCGGCGGCACCGTCGCCGTCCGGGTCAGCGCGCGATCGCCGCCCACCGCCGTGTCGACCGAGAGGAAGAAGCGCGTGGTCGAGGTGGCCGACGCGGGGCCGCCGGCGTTGTGCACCGTCACGCCGACCGAGAAGGACGCCCCGCTGACCGCGGCCGCCGGAGGGTCGCCCAGCGCGGCCACGACGTAGTCGGGATCGCCGGTCGGCGGCGCCGCATCGGGCGGCGCCGCATCGGGCGGCGCCGCATCGGGCGTGGCCGCGTCGGGCGGCGCCGCGTCGGGCAGCGCCGCGTCCGCAACGCCGGCGTCGGGCAGCGACGCGTCGGGGACCCCGGCGTCCGGGACCGTGGCCGGCGCCCCGATCACGCGCGCGCGCACGCGCCGCATCACGACGCCGGGCGTGCGGTCGAAACGGTCGTAGAGCGCGACCCGATGCCCGGCGCCGTTCGAAACGACCGCCGGGCGATAGGCGCTCGCATCGGCCGGGTTGATCGTGAAGGCGCCGGGCGCGACGATCTGGCCCGACGGCGTCACCTGCGCGGCGCGCATGGCGCCGGTCTCCTCGCGCCAGGCGACCAGGAACGCCTCGCCGTCGAACGTGGTCGACGTGGTCGCCACCGGCCCGTCCACCGCGATGACCAGCGGCGTCGCGTCGAGCACGGTCCCGTCGGGGCCGACGCGGACCGCGCGCACCTGGATGGCGGCGTGGCGCCAGACGACCAGACACACACCGCCGCCGCACGCCACGCTCTGGGCAGACTCGGGGATGGCGGCCAGCGTGGCGATCGGGATGTCGGCGTCGAGCACGGTCCCGGTCGAGCTCATCCGCGCCGCGAACAGGTCGGGCCGGCTCTCGCGGTTGCTGAGCGGCCGCTGCCACACCAGGAGGTAGTTGGTGCCGTCGAACGCGGCCACCGGCGAGCTTCCGTTGCGGGTGACCTGGAAGCGGTCGGAGCGCGGCGTCCCGGCCGGCCCCAGGCGCCGGGCCTCGATCGAGCGCGGCGGGGGCGACTCCTGGTGGTCCCACAGCACCAGGTACTCCTGCCCGCTCGACGTCGCGAACGGGTGGGCGTCGGCGCCCGTCGGCCCGTCCACGTCCCCGGCGGGGCCGAGCGGCTGCCCGTCGGCCCCGAGGGCCTGCCCGGCCACGTGGCCACACGCGTCCCACACGACCATCGCGGAACCGGCCGCGCCCGCCACCGACGGCGCCTTTCCGTCGCACCCCAGGTAGCGCTGGCGGTCGATCTCGAGCGACGCGACCCGCTCCATCGTGGGTGAGAGCAGCGCCCCCCGGATCGTCGAGGTCGGATCGGCCGACGGGTTGACGGTCTGGATCGGGCGGCCATCCCGCCACACCACCGCGTAGCTGGTGCCGGTCCACGCCGCGGACGCCTCGGCCTGGGCCGGCGGCGCGGTGGTGATGTCGATGAGCGGAGGATCGAGGAGCTCGATCCCGTCGAGCCGGAAGGCGCGCCCCGAGAAGTCGCGGTCGAGGATCTGGAGGGTCACGCCCAGGCAGGTGTCGGGTCCGCAGCCGAGGCCCAGGCCGAAGAGAGGAGGTCCGGCGATCCGCACGCCGGCGGGATCGAGGACGGCGCCGTCCGGCGTGACGCGGGTCAGGAACGACTCGGTCCCGCCGCTCGGGACGATCCTGGCGTAGCTCACCAGCAGGAGCGGCCCATCGTGACCGACGCCGGACATGAAGACGTGGGCATCCTCGGGCGAGATCGGAATGCCGTCCGGATCGAGCAGCTCACCGTCGGCCGAGACCCGCGCCACGTGGCCGCGGAACGACAGCGGATTCGCCGCCGGCACCGTGTAGGCGATCCAGTAGCGCGCACCGTCCCAGAAGAGCGAGCCGTCCCCTTCCTGCCCGACCGGCCCCGGCACCGGGAAGAGATCGCCGATCGGCCCGGCCGGATCGAACAGCCGGGCGAAGGACGACACCGGGACGCCCACCCGGGTCACCATGATCAGGCAGCGCGGCCCCTGGCACGCGACGCCCGGCCCGCCGCCGGAGACGCCGACCGGGCTCGCGGGCTCGACCGCACCGTCGGCGCCGACGCGCGTGGTGAGGTTGACGCCGCCCTGCTGGTAGACGACGCGGAACTTCTCGCCGTCCCAGGCCACCGGCTGGGGCAGCGCGCCGAAGGCGGGGCGCGTCGTGGTGGCTGCCAGCACGAAGGGCTCGGCGTCGAGGACCTGGGTGCCGTCCAGGCGGAGCGCCAGGAGCGGACCGCCGCTCGGCTCGCCGAA
>DATFRY010000039.1:0-15712 GCA_035262925.1 Kofleriaceae bacterium
TGTCGCTCCTTGCTCGCTGCCGGTGGACCGCCGGCCCGGATTATCGTCAAAGGCGCGGAAAGTCAACCCAGCGCCGGTAGACGGGCTCAGGCAAAGGTTCTGACTCGAGAGACGATGCCTGGCAACAGTTCAAGTAACACTTGAATATCGGCGCGCGAGCTGGGACGGCCCAGGCTGAACCTCACTCCCTCGAGCGCGCGCTCCCGCGGCAGCCCGAGCGCGAGCAGGACCGGCGACGCGCTGACCGAGCCGGACGTGCAGGCGGCGCCGGTCGACACCGCGACCCCGGCCAGGTCCAGGGCCTGGGTGACCAGCTCGCCGGGCGCCCCCGCGAAGCCGGCATTGACCGTGCCGGGCACGCGCGGCGCGCCGGCGCCGTGCACGCGGGCGCCATCGATGGCGAGGACACCGCGCTCGAGCTCGCCGGCCAGCTCGGCGATGCGCGCGCGCGCCGCCAGCGCCGCCGGCCCGGCGGCGAGCTCGGCGGCGGCGCCGAGCCCGGCGATGCCGGCCACGTTCTCGGTGCCGGGGCGGCGCTCGCGCTCCTGGTGACCTCCCGACCACAGCGGGGCCAGATCGAGGCCTGGACGGATCCACAGCGCGCCGACTCCCTTGGGGCCGTAGATCTTGTGCCCGGAGATCGCGACCGCATCGGCGCCGAGCGCGGCCACGTCGACATCGATCCGCCCGGCGGCCTGCACCGCGTCGCAGTGGACGAGCGCGCCGGCGGCGGCCGCGAGGCGCGCGACGGCGGGCAGGTCCTGCGCGGTGCCCAGCTCGTGGTTGGCCAGCGCGATCGCGACCAGCGCGGCGCCGCCGGCGGCCAGGGCGCGCTCGAGAGAGTCGAGCTCGAGCCGACCGCGCGGGTCGACCGCGAGCTCCACGATCTCCGCGCCGCGCGCGGCCAGGGCCCGGGCGGCTCCGTGCACCGCGGGGTGCTCGATGGTGGCGACCAGGACGCGCGGCGGCCGGCCGGCCGCGGTGGCGGCGGCGTAGAGGCCGATGGCCCCGAGCGCGTCCGCCTCGGTGCCGCCGCTCGTGAAGATGACGTCGTCCGGTCTGGCCGACAGGAGCGCGGCCACCTGGCGGCGGGCCCGCTCCAGCCATTCGCGGGCCGTCCGCCCCTCCGCGTGGATCGAGGACGGGTTTCCCTGTGCGCTATCGAGCACCTCGAGCATGACGCCGCGCACCTCCGGGGCGAGGGGGGTGGTTGCGTTGTAGTCGAGGTAGGTGCGATGGGGCTGCAGGGGTCGGGTCAACGCGTGCTCGGTGTGGGAGGCGTCATTTGACAGATCCGGGCGGAGAACGACATGATGTCGGACCGGGGCCCGTCACCGGGACCGGGCGGATCGTACCGAAAGCTCGCGAGCGCGGAAGTGGCTGAGGATCCAGGTTTCCTGCTCGTGCAGGCCGGTCTGGTCCGGGACGACCAGCTGCTGATGGCGCGCGAAGCGCGAGCCCAGGAGGGCGGCACGCTCGGCGAGCACCTCGTCATGGCCAGCGCCGTCGACGACGACACGCTGACCGCGTTCTACGCCAGCAAGCTGGTCATCCCGCGAGTCACGGCCGAAGAGCTGGCCCGCATCCCGTCGGCGGTGCTGCGCCGGATCCCTGCCGACATGGCCGCCGAGTTTCGCATCGTGCCGGTGTCGTCCGACGGTGAGCACAACCTGACCCTCGCGATGTCCGATCCGGCCGACCACCACGTCGTCGACGAGGTCGCGTTCTTCACCGGCGCGTCGGTCGTGCGCGCGGTGGCGACGCAGCTGCAGATCGCGTGGTGCCTGGCCCACTACTACGGCGTGATGACGCCGCTCGCGCGGGCGCGGCTGATCCGCACGGGCGACGGGGCGGCGGCGGAGGAGGCGGCGGGGGCCTCGTCGACGACGACGTCATCGGGATCATCCTCGTCGTCCTCGTCATCGAGGCGCGCGGTCGAGGCGGCGCTCGCCGCGGCCGAGCCCCTGCCTCCCGACGCGATCGCGGGCGCCATCGGCGAGGGCGAGGCCGAGGGTCCGTTCCCGCCCGGCACGCCGTGGGTGGTGGAGGGGGAGGAGGAGACCGGGCCGGCGCGGATGCCGATCGCGCGGCGCCGCCGGTCGCGACCCCGGACCAGCGAGCTGGCGCCGCGCAGCGGGACGCTGGACGCGATGCCCGAGCCCCCGCCGGAGCCGGCGCGGCTGCCGGCCGTGGTCGTGGACGACGAGGAGCTGACCGGTCGCCGCGAGTTCGCGGGCGAGAGCGATCTCCCTGCTGAAGGCGACGACGAGGGCGACGGCGACTGGGCCGACGACGAGGAGACCTACGACAGCGTGGACGGCGACGACGACGCAGACGGAGCCGCGGCTCACCCTGCCAACGGCGAGGATGAGCGGACGGTCGAGCGGAGGCCCGGGACAGAGCCCATCCTGCTCGAGCGCCCGCGCGGGCGCTCGCCCTCGAGCAACGGCTCGTCCCTCGAGCTGGCGAGCGGGAGTGGCGAGATCTTGCTCCTCGACCAGCGCAAGGAGCGCGCGCGGCCGCCTTCGGGGCACATAGATCCGGGGCAGACAGATCCAGGGCTTGGCGAGCTCGGATCGGTAGACTCTCGCGCCCAGGCGAGTCACGATACGGGGGCTGGCCCTGGCAACCCATGGGCAGAGAACCAGGGGGAAAACGACACGGTGAGGAGGCAGCCGAAAGCGGATCGACGCGGCCGGAAGAGTCGAGCTGAAGCGACCACCGACCCGGGTGAGGCAGGCACTGACCCGATGGACCCTCTCTCGGCGACGCCACCTGCGGCGGCGCCGGACACGAGCAATGGCGAGGCCGGCGACGCGGCCGACACGAGGGCCGACTCCAGCTCCGACGAGTCGTCCGAGGTGCCGACCGATCCGGGTGAGCCGGCGACCAATCCGATGCGACGGATGAGCGAGGGAACGGGGAGCGGCGGGCCGGCAGGCGCGCGCTCCGAGTGGAACGTCGACGATGGCTGGGATGTCGACGACGGCTGGGGCCCGCCCGGGAGCACCATCCCGCCCGAGTACATCGGGGCGCGGCCCGACAGCTACCCCGACGACAGCGACGACCCCGACGACCCCGACGACGGTGACAGCCCGACCCCGGCATCGCGCAACGGCAGCATCAGCGGCGCGGAGGCGGCAGCGCTCGCCGCGGCGTCGGCGGCGGCGGCCGCCGCGCTGGCCGCTGTCCCGGCTCCGCTCGGCGCCACCGGATCCGCGCCGGCTCCGGTGTTCGACGAGTCGACCCTCGATCCGGGCCAGCTGGCCGCCGAGCTCGAGCGCTCCTCCAACCGCCTGCTGGAGACCCTGCGCGCCCTCGAGCGCGCGCCCGGGCGCGACGAGGTCGTGGACGCGCTGCTCGATCACCTGGGCGGGTCGATGCGGCGGCGCGCCTTCTTCGCGGTCAAGGGGGGAGCCCTGTTCGCCTTCCGCCAGTACGGCGCGGCTCGCCCGGGGGTGGGCACGGCAGAGCTGTCGCTCGAGCAGCCCTCGACGTTCGCGCAGGTGGCGCTCAACCGGGTCGCCTACCGCGGCACGCTGTCACCGGCGGCGATCGAGTTCGTCGAGCACGCGCTCGGCAGCGCCGGCAAGGGGGACGCGATCGTCATTCCGGTCGAGGTCCGCGGCAAGCCGGTCGGGCTGCTCTACGGCGACGGCCTGAGCGCCGTCGTGTTCGAGGAGCACCAGACCGTGCTGGGTCGCGCGGCCGGCCAGGCGTTCGAGCGCATCCTCAGCAAGCGCGCGGCGCGAGAGAGCAGCCAGCCGTCGTAGCGCGGCCGCGCGCCCTGCCGGTCACAAGGTGCCGGTCACACCGTCCCGGTCACACCGTGCCGGTCACGCCGGTCACGATCTGCACCATCTCGAGCTCGCGCCGGTGTGCCTCCTGGCGCACCTGGTCCCAGAGGACCGGATGGTTGGCGACCAGGGCGTAGAAGTTCTTGGCTGGCAAGACCGCCAGCTCGGCGGAGTCGGTCGCGGTGACCGACGCGCGCGCGACCTCGCCGCGCAGGAGCGACATCTCTCCGAAGTAGGTGCCCTCGCCGAGCGTCGCGAGCAGGACCTGCCGCCGCTCCGAGACGCGCTTGGTGATCTCGACCGCGCCGAGCACGATGAGGAAGAAGCCTCCCGCCCGCTCGCCCTCGCCGACGATGAGCGTGCCGGCCTCGACGTGCGAGAAGCGGAAGTGACTGAGCAGGCTGGTGCGCTGCGGGACGTCGAGCGGCCGGAAGAAGCTGGCGGTGCTGACCAGCGTCGCGATGAGGCGCTCGCGATAGAACTGCTGCATGAACGAGTCGACCTCGGGGAAGCGCCGGCTGACCAGCACCAGGTGAGCGCGCGGGATCTCGAGCAGGTCGCAGTCGCTGACCGCCTGCACCGAGGCGTGGCGGCGGCGGTCGCCCAGCATGGCGACCTCGCCGAACAGATCGCCGTCGCCCAGCCGGCTCACCTCCACCAGATCGCCGCGCGGCAGCAGCGGATCGCGCTTGAGCACGCGCGCCTCGCCGTGGGCGAGGACGAAGCAGGAGTCGCCGGCCTCGCCGTCGCGCACGATCATCTCGCCGGAGCCGATCCGCCGCCTCACCATGCCGGCCGCGATCGCGTCGACCGAGCGCTCCGACAGCCCCGACAGGAGCGGCAGCTTGCTGGCCGCCTCGACGCCGGACTCCTCGCCGACGCTGTAGGCGCGGCCGAACGCGCGGGCCAGCTCGAGCCCGTCGTCGTACTCGGTCGGCTCGGCCGGCTCGCCGGCGACCGGCGGGCCCTCGGCCCCGCTGCCGACCAGCTTGCGGCGCGGGCGCGCGCGAAAGGTGGGCAGCCGCCCGGACCCGAGCGGGCGGCGCGGGTTGGTGTGGATCTCGGTCGCGCTGGTCGGACGGGCGCGCGGTATCTGCATGCCGCCGGCGCCGGCGCCGGCGCTCGCGCGGCCCACGTCCATCGGATTGGGCGCGAGCGGGTTGACCCACCTGTCGGCGATGTGGGTCGGCGCGTCGTCGTCGGCGTCGCGCGCGTCGGGGCGGCCCGCCGCCGTCGGCGGCAGCGGCAGCGACGGAGGGCGCTGACGGCCGCGGGGCGGCGGCGGCACCGAACCGCCGCGCACGCGCCCATCCGGTGGCGGCACCAGCCCCGGGACGGTGCGCACCACCGGCAGCGGCAGCCGGCTGGTCACCGATCCCTCTCGCACCGGCGGCGGCGCGGTGCCGGGCGGCGCCCCTGGCGGCACAGGCGGTCCGAAGGACGCGACCGGATCCGGCGTGTCGCGCCGGAAGAACTGCCCGCTCTCGCGCCACACCGCCGGGCCGGTGTCGCGCCGCGACATCTGCCCGGTGTCGCGCCGCATCGGCACGCCGCCCATCGGGTCGGCGCCGGGCGGCGCCATCGGATCGCCGTTGCGCGGCATGGGCCAGCCCGGGCCAGCAGCGCCGAATCCATCGTCTCCCGGCGGGCCTACCGCGTCCCCGCGCCTCTGCCGGTGACTGTCGAGCTCGGCGAGCAGGAGGTGCGTGTCCTGATGCATCGGCGCGATCTCGAGCAGGCTGTGACAGACCGCGATCGCCTGATCGAGTCGACCCTGCGCGAAGTACGCCATCGCGACGCTGCGATAGAGGTCGACCGCCTCGGGCAGTCGCCCGAGCACATGCAGCACCGCCGCCAGCCTGATGCGCACCACCAGGCTGCTCGGCTGCTTGCGCAGCTGCTTCTCCAGGTCCCTGAGGGCTTTCTTGGGATTCATCGCCCGAGCCGTTGCCCTTCAGGAACCGAGCTTAACCGACCAAACTCCGGAACCCTAGATCGCGGCCCGGCCTCTTCGCCCTCCCGCGAGCTATTCCGGCGTCAGTGTCTGCTTGTAGTTGAATGCAACCGCGCGCGGCATGGCAGGAAGCGCCCACCGGCGCGCCACAGCGTCCATGCAGCGATCGAAGCTCTGATCGATGCGCGGACTGAAGCGCGCGTCAGTGACAGCACCCGAGGTCCGGTATTGCACTTCGATGTTCAGCGTGATCGAACGGGCCTGAAGCGCGGCGTTGTTCTTGAGTGCGTTTTGATAGCACTTCTGGATGGATCCGCGCGAGCGACGCAGCGACGCGACGAACGACTCGTAGAGCTTCGCGTCGTTCGCGTTGCCGGCTTCGCCTTCTGTGCTCTCGTGTGGGCCCTTTCCCGAGATCTTCATCGCCTCGCCCTCGATGTTGACGGTGACCATCGTGCCGGAACCGTCGGCCAGACGCTTCTCGAGTGTGGCGATGTAGGACTCCTTCTCCTTCAGGTTCTTCTCGCAGTCGGTCAGCTTCTGCGCGGTCTGCGGATCTTCCTTGTACGTCGTCTTTCCCTTGCAGCCCCCCAGCGCAAGAGCGACAGCCAGTGCCGAAAGGCCCAAACGGAACATTCAGGATTCTCCCTCGCTTCCCTCCTTGGAGGGCTCGATGCGTGTGGTGGCGGAGGCGGCGGAACTATAGCCCGCCGCCGAACGAGCCGGCGGCTCGATCAATCGGTAAACCAGCCGGTCACGCATCACGTGGTTCTCGATGATCTCGTCCGCGTCGCACGGGCGCACGCCGTTGTAGAGCGCGGATTTTCCGGCGCGTCCGACGGGCATCGTGGCAAGGAGGAACTGCCGCTCTCCAGGTCGCGGGGCCGCGAGCTCCTGGACGAGCACGTTCGGCCCCTGGGTGCATCGGCCGAAGCAGCTCTGCCAGCCGAGGGAGACCTGCTCGGCGAGGTCGCGCCGGCCCAGGCACTCGAAGATGGCCTGATGAATGGCTTCCGAGCCGCGCCGCTCGCCGCACTCCGGACCGCGACACACGAGGATCCTGAACTTGCGAGCGGCCAAGGGCACTGAGATCCGCGCACGCAGATTTGGCAGCGACCGACGACCCGGGGCTGCGGCGGAGCGCGCGGGTCGCCCTATTTTGCTGCCACCTGTGCGCCGCGCGCCAGAGCCGCGCGTCAGATTTGCGCGCACCCCGGCGGGGCCACCACGCTAGTGACCGTCGTCTTCTTGGTCTGCTGCCTTGGATTCTTCCTCGGTGAAGTCCACGCGGCCGGAGTACTTCTCGCCCTGTCCGACGATGGCGAACCGACCGGCGGCGAGGATCTTGCCGCGGTTCTCCATCACCATCATGAGGTTCCGGTTGACGCCGAACTTCTCGCGCTCGAGCGTCATGTTCGACGTGAGGCTGTGAGCGCCGCGCGAGTCGACGTACTGCTCGAACGCGGTCAAGAGGTGCTGCTTGCCGGTCGACACGTCGTAGATCTTGATCGTCACCTCGAGATCGTTGAGCGGCGCGCGGAAGAAGGCGGCGAAGTGCACCTTGTACTGCTTCTTCGCCGTGTCCTCCGGGATGCGCCCGGTCTTGAGCTTGCGCAGCGTCGCGATGTACGCGTCCTTGCTCTTCGACGAGGTCGGGATGGCCTTGGCCGAGGTGATGATCTGGCCGCGGAACACGTCCTCCGGGTTTCGCGCGAGCGCCGGACCGGCCGACTCGCACAGCACGAACACGACGGCGGCCGCGAGCGCGGCGCGCGCGAGCAGAAACGATGGCGAGGCTGTCAACGCTGTCCTCCTGAGACGCCGGCCGCACCCATGCGACGATGGCCAGTCCTCCCATCGTAGTCAGGAGGCGCGCCTCCCCGCAACGGAGGGCTTTGTCGTACCCGCCGGATCAGGCCCGCCGGATCAGCGGGCGCGCCGCGCGCGCACCCCGGAGGGATCGGCAGCGCCCTCGGCGCCGTCGGCCAGGAGCGTGCCGACCGCGTCGAGCGCGTCGGCCGGCGCCGGATCCGGCGCGCCGCGGGCCAGCTCCACAGCGCGGCGGCCGAGCGCGCGATAGAGCGCCGCCAGCTCGGGGCGTCCGGACAGCGCCGCCAGGTGGCGCTCGACGGTGGCCACGTCGCCGCGCCTGATGGGGCCGGTCAGCGCCGCCTCGGGCCCGCGCTCGCGCACGTTGACCAGGGTGCCCTCGACCAGCGGCACCAGCGCCTCGAGCGCCTGCTCGCGCGCGATGCCGACGTCGGCGAGGAGCTCGGCCGCAGCGGACAGCAAGACAACCGTGTAGTTCGACGCCATCGCGGCGGCCGCGTGATAGGCCGAGACGTGCACGCCGCCGAGCTCGAGCGCGCGGCCGCCCAGCCGGGCCACCAGGGTCAGCGCATCGCGCCGCCCGCGGTCGTCTCCCTCCACGCCGAACACCGTGCCCTTCAGCGTCCGCATGGCGGCGCGGCCGTCGGCGATGGCGCGCAGCGGGTGCATCATGGCCATGCCGCCGACCTGGCCGGCCACCGGCGCCAGCGCCTCGGCGGCCGAGGTCACGCCGGAGCAGTGAATCAGCGTGTGGTGGACATTGACCAGGCCGGTCGCCACCAGCATGCGCGCGACGTCGGCGATCGCCGAGTCGCGCACGGCCAGCACCACCACGTCGGCCTCGAGGAGCAGGTCCGGCGGCGCCGCCGAGTAGGCCGCCACGCCGGCCACGGCGCCAGCCGCGCGCGCCCGGGCAGGCGTTCGCGCCCACAGCCCGAGCACGGGCACGCCGCCGAGGCGCAGCGCGCCCGCCAGCGCCGTCGCCACCGGGCCGGCGCCGACCACGAAGACATTGGGAGTCCGGCTCGTCACCTGTAGAGACCTCGACCGGCGATATAGTCCATAACCGCGCGCGGCACCAGAGGGACCGCGCTGTCGCCCCGGGCGAGGAGCTCGCGCACCTCGGTCGACGAGACGTCGGGCAGCTCGATGCGCGGCGCGTCTCCCGCGGCGCCTGCCGCCCGCCCGGCGCCGGTCCGGCCCAGCACGATGGGCGGGGCCAGGGCCACGACGTCGTCCCACCGGTGCCACGCGTCGCGCTCGGCCAGGATGTCCTCGCCGATGACCAGGCGAAACCGCACGCCGGGGTGGCGGCGGCGCAGCTCCACCAGCGTGTCGTAGGTGCGGCTCTCGGCCCCGCCCAGCTCGCGCTCGATGTCGGAGACCAGCACGCGCTCGCCCAGCGCGCTCGCCGCGCGCCGGCACATCTCCAGCCGATCGTCGAACGCGGCGAGCGACTTGCCGAACGGATGGTGGAAGGTCGGGATCATCCACAGCTGGTCGACCGCCTCGGTCTCGAGCACCACGAGGCAGGCCATCTGGTGGGCCAGGTGCGGCGGATTGAAGCTGCCGCCGAACAGCGCGACCCGGCGATCAGCCATACAGCAGCCACGCGCCGCGGCTCTGGCGG
The DNA here is from genome assembly GCA_035262925.1 of Kofleriaceae bacterium. Lineage (GTDB taxonomy): Bacteria > Myxococcota_A > Polyangia > Haliangiales > Haliangiaceae > DATFRY01. The sequence goes on from DATFRY010000039.1 coordinate 9,212, forward strand.
AAGTCGCGCTCGGCGTCGGCCCAGGTCGCGGCCAGATCGGCGAGCGACGCGCCGGCGTCGATGCCCTCGCGCACCGCCGCCGAGCCGCACAGGAGATCGATGGCCGGCACCTGGTCGACGAACTCGTAGGCGCGCGAGCGCCACGCGAACTCGGCCGGCCACCTCGTGCGGACCGCGCGCAGGAAGGCCACGCCGGTCAGGTAGGGCCGGAAGGCGCGCCGGTCGGTGACGTGGATCTGCACCCCGCCGCACGGCTTGCCCACGTGCTTCTCGAAGGTCGGCGTGAAGGCGAGCGGGCGAAAGCGCGCGCCGGGCAGCTCGGCGGCGGCCAGCTCGTCGGCCAGAGCGTACGCGTCGACGAACGGCGCGCCGGCGAGCTCGAACGGCCGCGTGGTGCCGCGCCCCTCGCTGATCTCGCTGCCCTCGAGCAGGCACATGCCGGGATAGACCAGCGCGGTGTCCTCGGTCGGCATGTTGGGCGACGGCAGCACCCAGGGCAGCCCGGTGTCGGCGTAGCGCATGTCGCGCCGCCAGCCGTCCATCGGCACCACGGTGAGCTCGAGGTCGAGGCGCTCCTGCTCGCGCACCATGCGGGCCAGCTCGCCGACCGTGAGCCCGTGGCGGTTGGGCACCGACAGGAGGCCGACGAACGACCCGAAGCCGGTCTCGACGGCGCCGCCCTCGACCAGCTCGCCGCCGATCGGGTTGGGCCGGTCGAGCACGACCACCTCGACGCCGGCGCGCGCGCAGGCGCGCATGGCCAGCACCATGGTGGCGGCGTACGTGTAGTAGCGCGAGCCGACGTCCTGGATGTCGAACAGGAGCGTGTCGAGCCCGGCCAGCGTCTCCGGCGCGGGGCTGAGCGACGCCTCGGTGTGGCCGTACAGGCTGTAGACCGGCAGGCCGGTGCGCCGGTCGCGCGCCTCGCCCACCGCCTCCATGTACTGGGCGTCGCCGCGCAGCCCGTGCTCGGGTCCGTAGAGGGCAACCAGGCCGAGCCCGGCGCCGACCAGGCGATCGACCGCGTGGACCAGGTCCGGATCGACCGTGGTCGGATTTGCGATCAGCCCGAGCCGGCGGCCGGCCAGACGCGGTCCTTCACCATCGAGCAGACGCTCGAGCCCGGTGCGCACGCGAGCCATGACTCCGTAGCCTACAGCGAAACCCGCCGCGCGCGCCGCCCGCCCGGCCGCTACACGATCGGCACCGGCTTCAGGGTCACCCTCCCCTCCTTGGTGACCACCTTGAAGCGAACCGCCCGACACTGGTACTTGGCGCGCAGCACGGCCTCGTTCTGCTGAAGCTTCGACACGAAGCCCTCGAAGGTGAGCCCGTCGGTGCCCTCGCCCGTGGCGGCGCGCGCCGCCAGGTACTCGTCGAACAGGCGGCGCAGGTAGTTGCCCTCCGGCTCGGCCGCCAGCGCCATCGCCTCGGCGTCCTTGGCCGACAGGCCCTCGCTGTCGACCGCCAGCCCGCTGGGCCGCACGACGTTGCCCTCCTCGTCGTACTCCTCGTCGCCCGGCTCGGGTCGGCCGAGCAGGCGGGCCAGCATGACGTTGAGCGAGTTGGCCAGCCCGTCCAGATCGGAGCCGACCGGGCGGAACGTGCGATCCATGTTGCCGTTGATGATGTCGTTGATCCCGATCTCGATCTCCTCGATCGGGTGGAGGATGTGGCGGGCGGTGATGAAGATGGAGAGCAGCACCACCACGATCGATCCGAGGCCGACCAGCAGGATGGCCAGCTTGACCGTGCTGAGCGGCGCCATCGCCTCGCTGAGCGACATCATCACCAGCGCCCCGGCCGCGACCGGCGGGTAGTCCTTGGGGAACGGCTGGGTCGAGAAGCGCGGCATGCGGCCCGCCGTGGCCCAGTACTCGTCGCCCTCGAGCTTGACCACCGCGACCGCCGACAGCCCGTTCTCGCTCGACAGCGCCTCCTTGGCCAGGCCGCGGCCCTGGAACAGCGCGTTCGACAGCGCGGTCTGCTTGGCGTTTCCGCGCTGCGGCGTGCTGCCGGTGGGGCCGAAGCTGGTGGCCGACACGCGCTCTCCATAGAAGTAGGCCACGTCGGTGCCGAGCAGCTTCTGCTGCTGCTTGGCCTCGACCGAGCTCATCGCGTAGGCGAGGATGATGGCGCCCACGACGTTGTCGATCTCCGGATCGTAGACCGGCGCCACCCCCGCCTTCATCGGGCCGAGGTTCTCGTAGTCCCACACCTCGCTGGTGATGCGGCGCTCGCTCAGCGCGGCCTGGAGGCCCGGGTACTTGAGCTTGCCGTCGCGGAAGTAGGTGTCCGGGATCGGGCGGAACACCGAGCGGTCGCCGCTCACCAGGGCGACCAGCTTCCCCTTCTCGTCGGTGAGCGCCATGATGTCGGGCTGCCGCTCGCCGGCCGCGAGGCTGGCGCGGAACTTCTGGAACACCTGCTCGGCCTGGGCCGGGTTGGGGCCGCTGCCGGCGACCAGCGCCTTGACCAGGCCGGGATCGCGGGCGAGCGCCTCGGTGCGCTTGAGCAGGCCGAGCATCTCCAGCGACGAGTTCTGGATGAGGAGCTCCTGCGCCTTCGCCACGCGCAGAGTCACATCCTTCTCGATGCCGCCCCGCAGGATCCCGCTCGTGACGAAGTACGCCACCGCGGTGAGGACCGCGATGATGCCGGCTAGAATGGCCCCGAGAACTGGGCGAGACATGTCTCCTCCTGGGCCGCCCCGCGCGGCGTGTGGGGATTATCGAGGGCGTGTCCGAAACCTGTCAAAGGGAACCCGCTCATTTTGCCGGCGCGCGCCGCCGCACTGCCTGACCGAAGCGGACCGCGGCCTCGTCGCAGCCGACCGCGTCGCTGTGCAGGCACATGCCGACGGCGACGCCGTAGGCCAGCCGCGTCCCGAGGTCGGCGCCGGTCGCCAGGTAGAGCGTCTTCTCGCGCGGCCGGTACCACGACTCGGCCGACTCGCAGCCGGCCGGCGGGCGTCCGCGCTCGTAGATACGCCCGTCGCACATCGCGGCCTGCGGCACGATGACGATGTTGAGCGGCTGCGGCGCGACCCGGCCGACCACGCCGTCGCCGGCCAGGCTGGACGCGAAGTCGCGCTGCGCGGCCAGCGCCATGCTGCGCACGTCGGCCGCGTCGCGCGGCTCGACCGAGAGCACGCGCAGGCGATCGCCGTCGAAGCGCTGGTCGACGGCGAAGCTCTGGCCCGGGACCAGGTGGGGCGCGGGCCAGCCGGCGCCCTGCGCCGCGCGGACCGGCTGGGCCGGCGGCGGCGCGGCGCGGCGGGCGCGCTCGTGGCCGCGGCTCGACACCAGGAGCGCCGCCACCGCGCCGGCGCCGAGCGCCAGGATGCCGAGCCCGAGCCAGACCAGCGGCCGCGGCACCGAGCGCGGCGGCGGACGCGGGCGATCGGCGCGGCCGCCGCGCGCCGGCGTCGCGACCGGGCCCTCCGCGAGCTCGCCCGACCCGGCGGCCGAGGCCAGCACGTCCTCGAGCTCGCCGCGCATGGCGACCGCGCTGGCCGGCCGCTCCTCGGGCAGCTTGGCCAGGCCGCGCATGACGATCGAGTCGAGCGCGGGCAGGACGCGCGTGCCCTGCTCGGCCATGGTCGGCGGGGCCTGGGTCAGGTGCTGCGCCATGATCTCGAAGTGGCTGTCGCCGTCGAACGGCGTGGCGCCGCACAGCGACTCGTACAGGGTGACGGCCAGCGAGTAGATGTCGCTGCGCCCGTCGACCTCCTGGCCGCGCACCTGCTCGGGCGACATGTACCTGACCGTGCCCATGGTCTGCCCGGTCGCGGTCAACCGGGTCGAGGTCGTCATCTTGGCGATGCCGAAGTCGGTGACCAGCGACGAGCCGTCCGGCCGCACCAGCACGTTGGACGGCTTCATGTCGCGGTGGATGATGCCGCGCGCGTGGGCCGCCTCGAGCGCCCTCAGCACATCGATCGCGATGGTGACCGAGGCCCGCCAGTCGAGCCGGCCCTGGTTGAGGATCAGCCGCTCCCAGGTCTCGCCGGTCACCTGCTGCATGGCGAGGACCAGGCAGCCGCCGTCCTGGCCGAAGTTGTAGAGGTGGACGATGTTGGGGTGGTCGAGCTGGGCCAGCGCGCGCGCCTCCTCGAGGAAGCGGTGCTTGACGTGCGAGTTGGCGGCCAGCTCGGGCGGGAGGATCTTGAGCGCCACCTCCTGATGGGTGATGAGGTGGCGGGCGCGGTAGACCACGCTCATGCCGCCCTGGCCCAGGATGTCGATCACCTCGTAGCTGTCGAGCACCCGGGTGCCGATCCGCCTGCGCGCCTCCTCGGTGGTGAGCGGCTCCCCGCAGCTCGGGCAGCGCACGTCGATGTCGAGCACGGCCGACGCGCAGCTCGGACACTGCGTCACGGGCGCCTCGCCAGGCGCCGGTGGTGGAGGCCGGGGACCATGCCCCGGCCAGTCTAGCATCGAGAGATCAGAAGTAGAGCATCGCGCCGATGCGCGCGCGGGTGAAGCGCTCGTTGTCGTCGACCGTCGGGCCGCCGTCGCCCGGGTTGCCGCTCCGCCGCACGAGCAGGATCTCGTCGTCGCTGGCGTTGGTGTCGCGCACGCCGGCGCGCACGTCGCCGAACAGGGAGAAGTGGCGGCCGATCCTCCACTCGAGGCCGGCGCCGAGCTCGCCATAGGCATTCTCTGCCGTGAAGGTGCCGTCGTTCACGTCCGTCTGGCCGAAACCTCCGCCGCCCAGCACGTACGGCGACAGCGCGCTGTAGGGCAGGAAGTCGAAGAGCAGCGCGCCGCCCACGCGCTTGTCGACCCGCTGACCGTCGGACAGCTCGGTCTTGGACACCTCCGCCTCGAGCTCGAAGTGGCGGAACAGGCGCAGCCGGGCGACGAGGCCGACGTCGCCGCCCGGGTCATCGTTGTGCTGGACCTCGGTCGTGCCGCCGAAGATGCCGAGGCCGAGGCGCGGCAGATCCGGGTGGCGCTCCGGCGCCACGACGGCGACGGCGGCCGGCGGCGGCGGGGCGCCGTAGTACGACGGACCGCACTCGTAGTAGCAGGGCGGGGGCGACGCGTAGTGGAAGCCCCAGTAGTAGTACGGATAGATGTAGGGCCGCGGGTAGTAGCGGAGGAAGACGCGCGGCCGGTAGTAGGGGCGATAGCCGCGCCCGTAGATGCGGCCGTATCCTCGGCCGTACCCTCGCCCGTAGCCGCGCCCGTAGATGCGGCCGTAGCCGCCGCCGCGGATGACGGGGCCGCCGACGCGGACGTGACCCTGCACGTGCACGCCGCCGCCGCCCCGGATCCGCACTCGCTGCGCGCTCGCGGTGTCGGGCAAGGCGGTCAGCCCTGCGGTGAACCCGAAAGCCGTGAGACCGAGAAGAGCGAGGCGAAGCGAGCGGGTTCTGATCACGGCATCTCCTTGCACCGGAAGGGGGCGGCGGGCGTCCGTCGCTTGGACGCACGGCCCGGGCGGCGGGGTTAAAGGGCGAATCCCGAGCAAAGCAGCTTCCGAGCCAGCGCCCCGACCCGCGCCCGGCAGCATGCGCCCAAAGGCGGCACGGAGTTAGCCCACCTTCCGAGCCGACCCGGCGGGGTCGTGGAAGACATTTCACAGACCGAGTGGCGCTGGCGCCACAGCGCCGGACAGAGGTGATCTGCTCCCTCGCCATCCCAGTGCCATGCTCTTGGAATGTTTGTGCTATCCTTGACACCTGGGGGCGGCGGTCGATAGATTGACCATCGATTCGTCGCCGCCGACGCATCGCTCTCGGAGGCCCGTGTGAGCCAGTCCTCGAAACGACCCGGCGCCAAGGACATCAGCGAGCTCAAGGCTCGGCTGGGTCTCAAGAAAAACGCCCCCGCCGCAGGAGCTGACGCCGGCCAGGCCGGTGTACCGGGCGTGGCGGCGCCGCCCGGGATGCGCATCGGTCGAGGGGTCATCCCTGCTCCACCCGGAGCGGGGCCGCCGCCGGGTCCGGCGATCCCGGACGCCAAGAAGGATCCGTTCGCGGCGATGAACGCGCTGGCCGCGCAGGGCGCGGTCGCCGCGCAGCAGCCGATCGTCTATCACGACTCGAGCCCGATCGAGCGCGTGCACAGGCGATCGCACTGGGTGAAGCTCGGCCTCATCGGCGGGGCGCTCGTGGTCCCGCTGGTGCTCGGCGTCGTGGTGGGCGTGCTCGCCGCCAAGGCGCGCGCGTACAACCGCACCATCGACGACGCGGCGTCGGTGCGCGACGACACCAAGAAGGTGGGCGAGGGCCTCATCAACCTTCAGACCGTGCTGCAGACCGGCCGCGAGCGCTCGCGCGGCGCGCAGAGCTTCGTGGTCGGCGACGCCAAGCTCACCTCCGAGCTCGGCGCGCTGCCGCCGCTGTCGCCCAACATCGAGCTGGTGTTCAAGTCGCACCTCTACGAGCTCGACTACGATCTGGTCGCCGGGCTGCTCTCGTTCTACGTCGAGGCGCTCGAGCTCAACGAGCAGGTCAAGCAGCACGTCATCGCCAGCCGCGACGCGGACAAG
>DATFRY010000040.1:0-7460 GCA_035262925.1 Kofleriaceae bacterium
CGGCCAGACAGGTCAGCGAGAGATCGACCTCGTGGCCGACCGCGCTGATGACCGGCACCGGGCAGGCAGCGACCGCTCGCACCACGCGCTCGTCGTTGAAGGCGGCCAGATCGCCTGCCGAGCCGCCGCCGCGCCCGACGATGACGACGTCGACGCCGGGGCAGCGGCACAGCGCGGCGATCGCGCGCCCGATCGCGGCCGGCGCGCTCGGCCCCTGCACGCGCGCATCGGCGATGAGGATCGGCACCGGGAAGCGGCGCTGGACGGCGCGGATGATGTCGCGCACCGCCGCGCCGCTCCTCGACGTGACCACGCCGATGCGGCGCGGCAGGAGCGGAAGCGCGCGCTTGCGCTCGCTGGCGAACAGGCCCTCGGCGGCGAGCCGGGCCTTGAGCTGCTCGAAGGCGAGCGCGTCGGCCCCCAGCCCGGCCGGCTCGATGGTCTGGGCGTAGAACTGGAACTTGCCGTCGCGGTCGTAGATGGCCACGCGGCCGCGGCACAGGACGGAGAGCCCGTCCTCGAGCCGGAATTTCAGCCTCAGCGCGTCCGAGCGCCACATGACCGCGCGGATCTGCGAGCGCGCGTCCTTGAGCGCGAAGTAGACGTGGCCGCTGGCCGCGCGCACGACCGACTCGACCTCTCCCTCGACCCAGATGGTGCCGATCTGGCGATCGAGAACGCGGTTGGCGCCGTGCAAGAGCTGCGCGATCCGGAGCGGGCGCTCGCGCGTTCCCAGCCGCGGCTCTCGAGCACTCGCCCCGGCGCTCTCGCCGGCCTGTGTCACGGAAAAAAGCTACACCTCCTGGGCAGGTAGCGCCAGCTGGCGCGTCGAGCTAATCTCGTCCTCCCGATGAGTGAAGCGCCCGATCGCGAAGAGGATCTGGCCGATCACCCGGGCCGGCGGCGAGGCCGCGACGAGGTGGACCCGGAGCTGCTCGTCCTGCCGCGCCCGCGCCCGCGCGTCGGGCCGCTCCTCGCGCTGTCGGCGCTGGTCTTCTGCGTCTACTTCCTCATCCGGCTGCACAGCGACTTCTCCTTCTCGCACGCCAGCGGTGACCCGGCGCGGGTGGGCAGCGTCGCCGACGCGATCGCGGCGGATCCCGAATCGTTCATCGAGCTGGACGCGGTGCCGGATCGCGCCGCGACGCTGCGGGTCTACGCCAGCGACGCGCGCGACGGCCACCGGCTCGCACCCGTGCTCGGCTCGGCCGATCGCCTGTGGATCCTCTTCGGGGGCAGCCACTGGGTCGAGCCGCCCACCTACGACGAGCGGGTGCGGGGGCGGGTCAAGCGCATGGGCGACCTGCCGTTTCACGACCAGCTGGTCGCACACCTGGCCGCCACGCGGCTGCCGCGCGCGCTCGACCCGCGCGCCGCGCTGTCGGCGCTGGGCGACGCGCGCGCGCCGCTGCGCGACGTGGCCGGCGATCCGGTGGCGCGCGAGCCCGACGCGCCGGTCACGGTCCACGAGCGCACCGTCGGCGAGGCGCTGGTCACCGGCTTCGCCACGGATCGCTATCCCGACGAGAAGGCGTGGCGGGCGGCGCTCGAGCGCGCCGGCGTGCTCGCGCCGGGCGCGCCGCTCGCGGGCAAGAGCGACGCGTCGTGGAGCTTCCGCGTGGCGGCGCCGCGCGGGGTCGACGCGGTGGCCGCCAGCCTGGGCCAGGCGCGCCTGTTCGCCGCGCGCGCGGAGCCGGTCGAGCGCACGCACCGCGCGCTGTGGCGCGAGCTCGCGGTGGACGGCGGCGAGCTGGTCGTCGCCGGCGGCGCGCGGGTCCAGCCGGCCAGCATCGCGTCCATCGTGGTGGAGGCGCACCGCCGCGCCCCGGACGACGCGCGCGTGCTGGTCACCGGCGAGCGCCCCGACGACTACTGGCACGTCGACGCGATCTTCGCGCTCCTCGGTCTCCTGTCCCTGGCCTTTGCGTGGGCGCTGTGGCGCGGGCTGCGCGGCGCGCGCGAGGGCGCGGGCGAGCCGGCGGGCGTGGGGCAGCCCGCCGAGGGGAAGAGCCAGCCGTGACGCGCGACGGCGCCGCGCCGCCCGCGGTTCGCATCTACGACTCGTTTCGCAGGCAGAAGGTGCCGCTCGAGACGGTCGAGCCGGGCGCGGTGTCGATGTATCTCTGCGGCCCGACCACCTACGACGCGGCCCACATCGGCCACGCCTACTCGGCCATCTGCTTCGACGTCATCCGGCGCAGCCTCATGTGGCTGGGCTACCGGGTCCGCTTCGTGCGCAACGTGACCGACGTCGACGACAAGATCATCGCGCGCGCCAACCAGACCGGCGAGCCGGCGCTCGCGCTGTCGGCGCGCTACGCCGAGGACTACAACCGCGACATGGCCTGCTTCGGGGTGCTGCCGCCGGACGTGGAGCCGCTGGTGTCGACGCACATCGCCGACATCGTCGCGCTCATCGAGCGGCTCATCGCGCGCGGCATGGCGTACGAGGCCGGCGGCGACGTCTACTTCCAGGTCGATCGCTTCCCGGCCTACGGCCGGCTGTCGGGGCAATCGATCGACGAGCTGCGCTCCGGCGCGCGGGTCGAGGTCGACGAGCGCAAGCGCGCGGCGGTCGACTTCGCGCTGTGGAAGGCGGCCAAGCCGGGCGAGCCGTCGTGGTCGGCCCCGTGGGGCGCGGGGCGGCCGGGTTGGCACATCGAGTGCTCGGCCATGGTCGCGCGCCACCTGGGCGAGGTCTTCGACATCCACGGCGGCGGCAAGGACCTCATCTTCCCGCACCACGAGAACGAGATCGCGCAGTCGCAGGGCGCGTTCGGCGAGGGCACGTTCGCCCGCCACTGGGCGCACAACGGCTTTCTCAACCTGGCCGGCGAGAAGATGTCCAAGTCGCTGGGCAACGTGTTCAGCTGCCCGCAGGTGGCGAGCGCCGCCGGTCCGGAGGCGATGCGCATGTTCGTGGTGTCGCATCACTACCGCTCGCCGGTGAACTTCGAGGTCTCGAGCGAGGACGGGCGCGCGGTGTTTCGCGACCTGGAGGCGGCCGACCGCCGGCTCGACTACTTCTACACGACGCTGCGCCGGCTGGGCGACGTGGCGGCCGCGGGGGGCGCGGCGAGCGCCGACGACGGCGAGGGCGAGGTCGTGCCCGAGGCGAAGCTGCTGGTGCCGGCGGCGATCGAGGCGCTCACCGACGATTTCAACACGCCGGTCGTGGTCGCCGCGCTGGGCGAGGCGGCGCGCGCCGCCAACAAGCTGCTCGACGAGGGCAAGGGCATCGCCAAGGCGGTCCGCCGCCGCTCGCTCGCCCGCCTGGGCCGCGACCTGCGCGACGTGGCGAGCGGCGCGCTCGGCCTGCTCGCGGGCGAGCCGGCCCCGTTCCTCGAGCTCCGGCGCGAGCGACTGGCGGCGCGCCGCGGCATCGACGTCGACGAGGTCGAGCGACTCCTCGGCGAGCGCGCTCAGGCCCGCGCCGACCGCGACTTCGCCCGCGCCGACGCGCTGCGCGACACGCTGCAGGGCTGGGGCGTGGAGGTGCTGGACACGCCGCGAGGCGCCGACTGGCGGGTGGCCGAGTAGTATCCGTCGACGGAGGTGGTTCACGTCGACGCCGACGTTGCGTCGACGTTGACGTCGACGTCGACTTGATCGTCGACGTTGTCGGCGACGGCGCCCTGGACGTGAGCGCCACCATTGTCGAATCAGGTTGACGAGCCCACAGCGCCTCGCCGGCCTCGCCGGGGACACCGCGTCGAGTCGACGACCAAGGTGGCCCTCACGTCCAGGGCGCCGTCAACGTCGCCGACCAGGTCAACGTCTACGTCGACGTCCACGCCGACGGGAGCGGCCTCCGACCATCACATCTCCGTCGAGCGGTACCGGCGCCCCAGCGAGCCGGCGCCGCGCTACTTCTCGCTCGCGTCCTCGCTGAGGTAGGCGAGGATGACCTCGTCGAGGCTGCGCTCGGAGATGAGGTCCTTGCCGAACAGGCTCGGCCGCGTGCTCTCTCGCGCGCGCCTGACCGCGCGCGGGATGGGCGGGCCGCCCTCGCGCGGGCTGACGATGCGCGGTGGTGCGCCGACGATGACCGGCGGGCGTGAGACCACGACCGCCGCCCGCGCCGTCGGTGACGGATCGGGCCTGGACGTGGGGCGCATGGGAGGCGTGGGCGGCGCGTGCTTGCCGGCCGGGCGCGCGGTGCTGCCCGGCGGGCGCGCGGGGATCGGGCTGACCACCGCCGGCGCGCGCCCCTTGCCGCGCGCCACCGGCGCGGTCGGCTGATCGTGGATCTCCGGCATGAGCTCGAGCTGGCCGGTGTTGTGGATCGAGTAGCCGGTCTGCTGCGCGGGACGGCGCTTGCCGACCGGCGCCGCGGCCGCGGGCGCGCGCACCGGCGGCGCGATCTCGACGTCGCCCGACACCTCGCCGGGCTGGGTCGGCTCGCGCTTGATGAGGCGGAACGCCGCCGACACGTCGTCGGTGCGGCTGGTGTCGCTCGGCGCGGCAAACATCTCTCGCTCGTGCGACGCCCGCGCATGGGCCGCGTCCGATCGGCCGACCGGAGTGAGCGGCGGCGGGGCGGGCGGCGCCGGCGCGGCCGGCGATGGCGCGCGGACCGGCACGGGCGCGACCGCCTGCGGCGGCGGAATCGACTCGACCGTGTCGCGCGCCGCACGGCGGGGTGAGGCGGGCTCCAGTCCCGGCTGATCGGCGAGGTACGACGAGATCTTGTCGTCGAAGCTGCCGGCCTTGAGCGACTTGAGCGAGGCCTTGTGCTGCGCCTGCATCAGGGCCTTGACCACGTCCTCCGCCGACTCGCGATCGTATTCCAGCTTGCGACTGGAGATGATCACGCCACCGCAGAAGAGGTGCGTGAAGATGTGCGGGTTATCGACCCCCGAGTCCTCGGTCTGGACGTGAAACAGCAGGCCTCGGTGCCGAACGTTGTGGTTGTACCCGAGGATCGGAGAACGTTTGGCCACAGCCCCCGAATAGACGTTACCACATCGGCGGAGTGGCGCTCAGCAGGCCCTCACACCTTGTAACCGGCTAGTGTAAGCTGATACTCACAGGGTCGCGGCGCGCCCCGGGCACGCCCAACTGAAACACCGGCAAGCCCGTTTCAGGGCATGAGAGGACCCCTTCCTGTGGACGCGGAAATTGGAAGGCGCTTCGTTGAGACGATGCGCGATTGGCTGATCTCGCTGCCCCACGATCTCAAGATCCTGTACGAGGCATCCGCAGACGAGAACCTGGATCGCGCTGCACGCGAGCTGGCGACCGGGGCCATCATCTACATCATCTCGCCGACCGACTTCATCAGCGCCGATCGCTCCGACTTCTCGGGATACGCCGACGACTGCGTGATCTTGCGGCTGGCCCTGCGCCGGATCGCCTCCGGCGAGGACGACGACGCCAGGCAGTTCCGCGACCGGTTCGAGGACTTCTTCGAGAAGCTGGACGAGGAGCTCGACGTCTGCAGCAAGGCGATGGGCGATCTCTACACCTGGCTCGAGGCGCGCGTCGACCACCTGGGCGAGGGCGAGTACAAGAGCAAGAAGGTGCCCGGCTACGTGGACGACGACGAGCTGAGCGAGCTCCTCTACGAGGACGGCCTCGTGTTCGCCACCGAGTATCCGGTCGACGAGGACGACCTCGCCGATCGGTTCAAGAAGGCGTCGACCATCCTCGAGGTCATCCAGCGCCGCAAGGCCGAGGAAGACCGCAAGAAGGCCTGACCGCCGCGTTCACGTCGAGATCGGCGTGAACGTCGAGATCGAGGGCGCGGGCGCCGCCCGTCGGAGAAGGCCTCACAGATCGACGAGCTGGAAGCTCGTCCACGGCTGGCCGAGGAAGCGCGGCGCGAGCTCGTCGAGCCGCGTCGCGTCGGTGACGAAGACGCCGAGCTTCCCGCCGCCATCCTCCAGCGCCGACGCTCCCGTCAGGGCACGGACCGCCGCCTCGGCCATCGCGCTCGCCGAGTCGACCACCGCGATCGGCCGGCCCGCCAGCTCCGCCGCGGCCTCCGTCAGCTCACCCGCCAGCAGCGGGTAGTGCGTGCATCCCAGCACGAGCGTGTCGATGTCGCGGTCGAGGGCGAGGAGCTCGGCGAGGTAGCGTCGCGCGACCAGCCCCGCGATCTGTCCATCGGTCCAGCCCTCCTCGGCCAGCGGCACCAGCAGCGGGCAGGCCAGCGCCACCACGCGCGCGGACGGCGCGCGCGCCGCGATCGCGCTCTCGTACGCGCGCGACCTCACCGTGGCCAGCGTGCCGATGACGCCGATGCGCTGGCGGCGCGACACGCGCAGCGCGCTCTCCGCCCCGGGCTCGACCGCCCCGATGACCGGCACCGAGCTGGCCCCGGCCAGCGCCGGCAGCGCGTTGGCGGAGGCCGTGTTGCAGGCGACCAGGAGCAGCTTGATGTCGTGGTCGAGCAGGAAGCGCTGGCAGGCGAGCGAGTAGCGCTCGACGGTGCGCGGGCTCTTGGAGCCGTAGGGCACCCGGGCCGTGTCGCCCAGGTAGACGATGTCCTCCTCGGGGAGGGCGGCTCGCACGGCGCGGACGACGGTCAGGCCGCCGACGCCGGAATCGAAGATGCCGATGGGACGGCGGATTTGCACGCTCACCATGATCTAACGCGGCGGCAGTGCGACGAGTTGGCGCAGCGGCTTGTGAACAAGCCGGGTCGCTCGACCCGGCGCCCAGGACCTAGTGGGCGACGCGGCGGTGCGCGCGCCGCGTGGACCGGGCTTCGCGCGTCTCGTAGTGCCAGACAAGCTGCAGGAATGTCACAGGCTTGACTGGCATACCGCGATAGAGGCGGCAGATGCCCGGGAAGGTCTTCTCTGCTTCGGAGAGGTGGGCCTCAGTGATACGTCCGACCACGGCTCGCTTCTTCAGGCAATCTCCATTCCAGCGGGGCGCGGTGCGCAAACCCCGCAGCGTTTCCTTGACCTGGCGCGCGCCTCCCACTAAAAACCCCGGTTCCAAACTGGCCAGGTTCCAAGCTGGCCTCGGATGCATCGTGAATCAGCTCGTCCAGGAGCCCCCTCAGATGTCGGACATGTCGGAGATCTTCGACGCCACCGACGGTGCCGAGCTGGGTGTACGCGTGCGAGCCGACGTGCAGCGAGACCCGCTGTTCGTCCTGCGCACGGCGACGGTGATCGCGCGCGGTCGCGGCCGGCCGCCGAGCGCGGTCACCAGGGCGTGCAAGGAGGAGGGTGACCTCATCGCTCAGGCCCCGCCGCTCGCGGTGCGCCAGGAGCTGGAGCGCGCCCTCAACCGCATCCGCGTCGCCCAGATGCACCGATAGATTCAGGTATTCAGGTATTCAGGTATTCAGGTATTCAGGTATTGGGTATTGGACTTTTCCCTTTTCCCTTCTATCTCTTCCCTCTTCCCTCCCTCTTCCACACTCTACATTTCTACTCTCCATTCTCTTACACTGGAATTCCCACCGTCACAGTGGTTCCCTTGCCGGGTTCGCTTCGGAGGGT
>DATFRY010000041.1:0-9351 GCA_035262925.1 Kofleriaceae bacterium
CACCGCCTCGGTGCGCGACCCGGCCAGCGACAGGCTGAAGAGGACGAAGGGCCGCCTCTCGCCTTCGTAGACCGCGAGCCAGGTGACCGCCGCGCTGGCGGCGGCGCCCGACGACACGTCTCCCGCGTGATCGCCGGCCTCGCCGTCGAGCACGGCGCCGAGCCCCAGCTCGAAGCCGAGGGAAGGGCTGCGCTGGTAGGTGGCCGCCGCCATGACGGTCGTCTCGCTCAGGCTCACCTCGCCGTCGCCGAGCTCGAGCTCGGTCGAGAACCAGCCGCCGGTCACGCCGACGCGCCAGGGCGAGAGCGGCTCGCTTCCATCACAGGTCTCGGGCAGGCCCGTCGGACCGACGGGCGGCGAGATGCCTCATGCGCATGCATCGCGCGCGAGGAGCGCCGAGTCGAGGCCGAGACCAGCGGCGAGGATCGAGAGCGCTGCGACGAGCGTACGCATGCAAAACAGCTTATCGAACTCCCGTCAAGCTGACATGTTGCCGGTGGAGGAATTGCCAATGCCAGCGGTGAAGACCACCGAGAAGGCGCGGAGGGCTCTGCGCAAGGGCAAGCGGCCGAGCACGGCCGCCGGCGAGTTCGTGCACGAGGAGATCGAGCACGTGCGAGAGGGCAAGCACGGGGCGCGCTCGGCCAGGCAGGCGATCGCGATCGGCCTGTCGAAGGCGCGGCGCGCCGGCGTGCCGCTCGCGCCGCCGCGCAAGGGACAGACGTCGAAGCGCACGCGCCGCCAGGCCCAGCGCGACCTGGCCAGGGGCAAGAAGGGCGGCGCCCGCAAGCCGGCCAGCCGGCGCTCGCGCGCCTCGAGCGCCGCGCTCAAGCGCGAGGGCCGCGCGGCCGCGTCTCCTCGATCGCTGTCGCGTCAGGCCAGGACGGCGGCTCGCCGCCGGCGCGCGGGGTCGTCGCCGACTCGCGCGGGGTCGCGGACTCGCCCGGGGTCGCGGACTCGCCCGGCATCGCGGACTCGCCCGGCGTCGCGGACTCGCTCCTCGTCGCGGACTCGCCCGGCGTCGCGGACTCGCTCGCGCGCGCGCTCGTCCAGGCGCTGACGCGAAGAGCGCGGCGCCGGTCCGGATCGGGGAAGTCCGCGCCGCTCTCTCCGCGCCACATGAGCTCGAGCCGCGCGTCGCCCGCGGCGGCGGCCACCTCTGCCTCGATCTCGCCGCGCTCGCGCGAGTCGCGGTGGAAGAAGCAGAGCAGCCAGCCGCCCGGCTCCAGCATGCGCGCGGCCAGCGGGGCCAGGGCCAGCGGTCCGCGCCGGCCCGGCGTGCGGTCCTTGGGCCTGGGCTCGGCCGGCCCGGGCGGCGGATCGAGGATGATGGCCCCGTAGCGCTGTCGGCCGGCCTGCGCGCGCCGGATGTGCTGGTAGATGTTCATGCGCGCCAGGTCGCGGCCGTCGAGCGCCACCCGGTTGAGCGCGCTGTTGGCGCGGCACCACTCGAGCGCGCCGCGGTGGCTGTCGACGTGCACGACCTGGCGCGCGCCGCCGGCCGCCGCCGCCACGCCCAGGCTGCCGGTGAAGGCGAACAGGTTGAGCACCCGCCGCCCGGCCGCGTGGGCGCGGATCCACTGCCTGACCGGGCGCGCGTCGAGGTAGAGGCCCGGGTTGCCGGCGCGCAGGAGATCGACGGCGAAGCGCAGGCCATGCTCGCGCACCTGCCAGGTCGGCCCGGCCGGCGGTTCCCCGCGCAGCAGGGTGGGCGGCGCGCCGGCGCCGGCCTCGCGCCCGCTCGCGCGCGCGACGGCCACCGCGAAGCGGCGGCACCCGTCGAGCGTCTCGAGCACCTCTCCGAGCCGCGGGGTCAGCTCGGGCCAGTGCGCGATCACCACCGCGTCGCCGTAGCGATCGATGGCGAGCCCCGGCCAGCCGTCGCTGTGGCCGTGGAACAGGCGATAGCAGTCGAGCTCCGCGTCGCGCTCGAGCTCGGCACGCGCCCGCCACGCGGCGACGATGCGCTCTCTCAGCGGCACGGCCTGGCGTCGGTCACGGGGCGCGGTCGGGACCCGGCGGTGCGGGCACGGCCGCGTGCGAGAGCAGGCGACGCGGCTTGAGCGAGCGGCGCAGCATCGCGCGCTCGGTCAGGCGCGGCGAGATCGACCCGCCCCACAGGACGGCGCCCACGCCGGTCGCGACCCCGAGGACGAGCAGCGCGGCGGCCAGCGGCGGAAACACGCGCAGCATGTTGAGCGCGTAGAAGCCGATCGCCGACACGAACGCGATCGCGGCGCCGCTGCGGATGTGGCCCTGGCCGGCGCGGCTCACCGCGAAGTACATCTCGGTCGCGCACTGCTCGCAGCATCCGTGCGGGGCGCAGGCGTGGGCGGCGCACAGCGGCGCGCGGCACTGGGGGCACGCGCCGGGTGCGCTCGCGTCGCACGCCGTGCATCTCTCGACATAGGGTTGCGAGCGAAACGGCACTCCTCTCAGTATGCTCAGCGCCGGCGCACCCCGTCGAGGATGATCGTGACCACGAGGGATGAAACCTCCTCGGGCCGCGACGCAACTCGCCGACCAGACAGGAAATCGTGCAGCAGGCGCTCGACGGCGCCGAGCACGACCAGGCCCTGCACGCGCGCGTCGAGGTCGCGAATGAGGCCGCGATCCCGCGCATGGGCGCTCAGCGCCTCGGCCAGATCGGTCAGCTGCTCGGCGAGCCGGCGCACCGGCGAGCGCGCCCCCGCCCCCGGAGCGCGCGACTCCTGCAGGTAGAGCAGCGCGGCGCGCGGATGCGCGGCGATCATCTCGGCGACCTGGCGCGCCAGATCGAGGTAAGCGGTCGACAGCTCGCCGGAGCCCTGCGCGCCGGCCAGCGCCGCGCGCGAGGTGGCAAAGACCGACGCGACCGCCTCGGCCAGCGGCTCGAGCAGGCTGGCGACCAGCTCCTCCTTGTCGCGGAAGTAGCGGTAGAAGCTCCCCTTGGCCACGCCGGCGCGCTCGACGATCTGATCGATGGTGACGCCCGGGATGCCCTCGGCGAGGAACAGATCGAAGGCCGACTCGCCGATCTGGCGCAGGCGGGCGCGGCGGTTCTCGTCGCGCGCGCCGCCGGCCGGGCCGGGGCGCAGGGCGGGCAGTCGCGGCGGGCGCAGGGCGGCCTCGGCCGGGCCGGGGCGGCGGCGGCGGGCCGGACGGGCGCGCGCGGGCGGCGGTTCGGTGGGGATGGTCCTTCTTGACATGTTGCGACTACCTGGTCATCATTTCTTCCGCATGATCGGCATCCCCATCGGTCTGGCCCTGTCCAACGCGGGCGAGTGGGCCATCCACAAGCACGTGCTGCACGGGCTGGGACGCAGGCGGAAGAGCTACTGGAGCTTTCACTGGCACGAGCACCACCGGACCTGCCGGCAGAACGACCACGTCGACGACGCGTATCGCGCGGGCGTGCTGCGCTGGAACGCGCAGGGCAAGGAGGCGCTCGGGCTGTTCGCGGCCAGCGCCGCGTTCCTGCCGCTCTTCCCGGTCGCTCCGTTCTTCGTGGGCACTCTCATCTACAGCTCCGTCAACTATTACCGCAAGCACAAGCGCGCGCACCTGGACCCGGGATGGGCGCGCGCTCACCTGCCCTGGCACTACGACCATCACATGGGCCCCAACCAGCACGCCAACTGGTGCGTGACCCGGCCCTGGTTCGACATCCTGATGGGCACGCGCGAGCCCTACGCCGGCACCGAGCGCGAGCGCCGTGACGTGGAGCGCCGCCGCGCCCGCATGGCCCGCGCGGGGCAGCGCATCGCCCAGGCGGCTGCCGGCGGGGACTGACCGACCGGGTCGGCTGGCGTCCAGAGCAGAGCTCGGCGAGATCGGCTCCCCTCGGCCGACCTCGGCCGACCTCGGCGAGCCAGCGCTGTTACAGCGCTTCCGGGGCGCCGTAGCTGACCAGCTGGTCGCGCATGGAGGCGTTCTGGGCCGCGATCCAGTCGGGCGGCAGCGCCGACGGGGCGATGCGCACCTCGTCGAGCAGGCCGGTGAAGAACTGGGTGTCGAGCGTCTCGTTGGCGCCGATGACGGCGCGGAGCGACGGCGTGTCGGGGGTGGTCGCGTCCAGCGGGAGGCCGCCGGTCGCGATCGACTGGTGGTCGTTGATGTAGATCGCGACCTCGCCGGCCTCGAAGTCGCACACCAGCGCGACCCAGCTCCAGTCGTCGAGCGGCAGCGGCTCGAGGGTGCTGGTGGCCAGGAACTGGCCGTCGTCCTGCGTGCGGGCGCCGCCGCGCAGGGTCTGGTCGGCGTCGAAGCGCAGCTCCACGCGCGAGGAGGTCGACGTGCCTGTCGCCGCGCCGACCACGACGCTCTGCTGGGCCGCTTGCGGATGCACCCAGGCCTCGACGGTCAGGCCGGGCGCGGCCCGCCCGAAGTCGCGCCCCCCGCCCAGGTCGATGAGCTGGCCGAAGCCGTCCAGGCTCCGGCCCAGGCCGATGAAGCCGGGCGCGTCGCCGCCGCCGGCCGGGGTGCCGTCGTAGTCGCGCGCGGCCGCGTCGTCGATCTGTCCGCCCGAGCCGTCGAGGTGATAGACCTCCTCGTAGGCGCTCCAGACCGCCTCCTGGTCGCTGTCGACCGTCGCCTCGGGATCGCCGTAGTACATGAAGATCGACGTCGAGCCGGAGCCGGCCTCGATGCGGGGCACGCGCACCCAGACGATCGACCGACCGCCCGGCTCCCAGCGCTCGATCTCGTGGGCCAGCGGCGCGCCGCCGGCGTCGGTGAAGGCGACGTCGCCGCCGTCGCCGCGCACCGCGCCGTAGTCGATGCGGTCGCCGTCGAGGACGACGAGGAGGGGGAAGTCGATCAGCTCGCCGCGCCCGACGTTGTCGATGGTGAGCTGCTCGCGGAACGCGAACCCGGGCGGCAGGACGCCGGCATCCGCGTCGCCGCCAACACCGTCGCCGCCGCCTCCGCCGCCTCCGCCGCCGTCCGCGTCGCTTCCCTGGCCGCCGCCGCCCGCGCCGCCGTCGGGTCCGTCCCCGGACGAGACGCACCGGCCGTCCACGCAGGTGAGGCCGTCGGGGCAGATCGGGTCCTCGGCGCAGAGAAACGCGGTGTCGCTGAGGTCGCTGGACAGGAAGCAGCCGCCGAGGAAGGCGACCATCGAGGCGGCGGCAGGCACAGCGAGACCCACACCGACGGAGAAGGGGCGAAGACGCTCGATCGATGTGGGTCGGCGCGCGTTCGGCACGGCGGCTGGAAAAGCAAGGTCAGTGCCAGCGCGTGAGGCTGCGCACGGTTCGAGCAACGGCGCGGTCCGTCCTCGCGCTGCAGCGATTCGCGCATCGGGTCGGTCGCCGCGATCGGGGGGTGTTTCCCCCCCAGGCTCTGCGCAGCACGCAATCGGCCGCTGTGACCGAATTGCAATTCAGTTGAACCAGGTCGGGAGCGCTGCGCCGGTCAACCACGCGCGCGCCAGGTCGCGGCCCGACAGCTTGCCGACCACGCGGTAGCTCGAGCTGGCCAGCGCGGACGAGAGGAGGGCGGGCTCGCGCACGACCTCGCCGGCCCTGCGCGACGCGTGGTGGAAGTAGGCGCGGCCGCGATCGACCACCAGGAACCCCACATGGTAGTCGAGCCCGACCAGGTAGACGCCGTCGCCGCCGCTCAGCACGGCGCCCAGGAACTGATCGAGCGGCACCCGGCGAAAGCGCGCCACGCGCCCGGCCGGCACCAGGCTGCGCACGATGTGCTCGGCAGGCTGCTGGGCCAGCAATCGCCGCTCGACGCGCAGGCCGGCGTGCTCCAGGGCGGTCGAGACGAAGTAGCCGCACGCGACCGGCCGCTCGCCCGGGCCGACCGCGGTACCGGCGATCGACCACGGCGTGCCGTTCCAGGCCGGCAGGATGCGATCGGCCAGGAGCCGGGCGAGCGCAGGGGACGCGCGGTCGAGCACGCGAGCCTGGTCGGCGGGCGTGCGCGCCGCGCGCAGATCGGCGGCGAGCGCGGCGCGATCGCGCTCGACCGAGGCGACCACCGCCGGGTACGCGGCGGCGGCATGCGCGCGCTGGGCGGGGCTGGTCGAGCGATCGCAGCCGGCGAGCGGCGCCAGCAGGGCGACCAGCCAGATGCGCGCGCGGATGAGCGCGCGGCGGCGAGTCGAGACGCGCGGGCGCCGGTTTGCGGCCGACCCGGTCCCGTCTCTCGTCGCCTGTCTGGCCGCGCGCACCGGGCTTCGAAGATCCACGCCCGTCGCCACGCGGCTATTCCAGCCTGCGGCCGTAGCTCCGCAGCCACTGCCCGGTCCACAGGAGCTGCTCCACCACGATGGGCGCGGTCCGGTGCCGATCGGCCCACGCGCGCAGCTTGCCCTCGTCGGCGCGGCAGCCGAGCGCGATGCGCACGGCCTCGGCGAACCGCTCGTGCGGGTGGGTCGCGGCGTAGAGCGAGACCACGCGGCGGTAGCGCGGGTTGTCGAGGCCGCCGCAGCTGGTCATGCGGTGGATGACCTCGTCGACCGGGTCGCCGACCCGGTAGGCGGCGTCGATGTCGCCGAACAGGCGCCTGAACTCCGGCTGGCGGGCGATGCTCGGCCGCTGGAACAAGAGCGCGTGGCCGACCTCGTGGCGCGCGACGTCGTCGACGCCGAGCCCGAGCACGCGCTCGGCCGCGGCGTGGACGGCGGCGGGCGCGTCGTCCGCGCGAACGAGGGTGCGGCGGAGCTGGACCACCGACGGCGCGCCCTCCTCCACGCCGGAGCTCTGCGCGGTCCACACGAAGTGAAGGCGGACGCGAATGCCGAGCCAGCGCAGATCGCGGCCCAGCTGGTTCAGGTGTGCGTGGCGGGCGGGCTTGCCGACGTCGAACAGCTCGGGCCCGCTCGGAATGCCGCGCGTGCGGTGGAACCAGTCCACGAGCTCGCTGTCGACCGCCACGTGCCCATTCTAACCCCAGGGCGTCGGGGCTTCGCGCATCCGCGGTGAGCAGTCGATGCTCGGCTCGACTCGAGCGAACCGTGGGTCAGGCCGTGGGTCTAGCCGGACAGCGCGCGCCCGCGTCGCGGCCGCCGCGAGCGCTCGCCGGACCGGCCGCGCCCGGCGAGGGCGATGAGGTCGATGGCGTTTCGCACGGCGGCGCCCTCGGCGTCGTTGTCGAAGTAGATGTGGACGTCGCGGCCCTCCGCCTGCCACGCCCGGGCGCGCGCGGCCCAGCGGCGGAGGTGCGCGCGCGAGTAGCTCGACGCGTACGCGCGCATGTGGCCGTGCAGCCGCACGTAGACCAGGTCGGTCGCGACCTCGAGCCACATCGGGAAGACCGGCGCGTCGGAGATGCAGATCGCGACGCCGGCCGCGCGCAGCTCGGCGGCCACCTCGGCGGTGAACCACGAGCGGTTACATCCACCCGCTGGTGCCGATGTGGAGCCGCCCGGGCATGAACCGCCGAAGATGCACGATCCGGTCCGAACCGGCGGCGGAAGCATGGCGCGCCACGCCTGGCACACGCGCTGCTACCATGACGCGTTCATGGCCGCCGTGGACTCGCTCATCCGCCTGATCACTGCTCAGAACGCGGACTCGCTCGTGCTCGCGACCGACCAGGTCCCGCGCCTGACCCGCGCGGGAGCCACGCAGCCCCTGTCGATGCCTCCCGTCGGGGCGGCGATGATGGACACCTTCGTGGCCGAGGTGCTGACGCCCGAGCAGATCGCCGAGTCGCAGAGCGCCGGCGCGGTCACGGTCGATCGCGGCGAGTTCACCGCCACGGTCAAGCGGCAGTCCACCGGCTGGGCGATGACGTTCTTCCGGCGCGCGCCCGGCCGGGCGGCCGCGACCACCGCCGCGCCACCGCCGGCTGCACCATCCCCGACCCGCCTGCCGGCCCGGCCGGCGACGCCGCCGGCCCCGCCGCGCGATCGCCCGCGCGACGTCGAGCGCGGCGCGGCCGCGCGCGAGGGAGACCTGGAGCCAGGGCGCGAACGCGAAGCCCGGCGAGGACCAGGGCGCGAGGGAGAGCGGATGCGCGAGGCCACCCTCCCCGCGGCGCCGCCGGCGGCCGCGCGGCTGGCCGACGCCGTGGCCGAACTGCCCCACGCGACCAGCGACCTGGTCGATCGCTGGCTGCGCCGCGCCATCGCCGAGCAGGCCACCGACGTGATCGTCTCGGCCGGCCTCGGCGCGCGGCTGCGCGTCCCGGGCGGGCTGGTCGATCTCCCGGGCGGCGCGCTGGACGACGAGCAGATCGCCGCGCTGGCCGAGCCTTGGCTGGGCCAGGCCCAGCGCGCCGCGCTGGCCGCCCACGGCTCGACCGACTTCGCCCTGGTCTGGCGCGACCCCGCCGGCGGGGGCGCGGCCCACGAGACCCATCGCTTCCGCGTGAACCTGTTCCGCCAGGGCGGCGGGATGGCTGCGGTGCTGCGCCCGGTCCGCCGCCACCCGCCCGCGCTGGCCGACCTCGGCCTGCCCGAGCACCTCGCGCGCCTCGCCCGCTACCCGAACGGGCTGGTCCTGGTCACCGGACCGTCGGGCGCCGGCAAGTCGACCACGCTGGTGGCGCTGGTCGAGCAGCTCAACCGCGAGCTGCCCCGCCACGTGCTCACCATCGAGGACCCGATCGAGTACGAGTACCGGTCGCAGCTCGCCATCGTCCATCAGCGCGAGCTGGGCGCGCACGTCGACAGCTTCGAGGCCGGCCTGCGCGCCGCGCTGCGCGAGTCGCCCGACGTCATCCTGCTGGGCGAGATGCGCGACCGCGTCACCATCGCCGCCGCGATCACCGCCGCCGAGACCGGCCACCTGGTCCTGTCCAGCCTGCACGCCGGCAGCGCCGCCATGGCGGTCGAGCGCGTGATCGACGTGTTCCCCGAGCACCAGCAGCGCCAGGTGCGCAGCCAGCTGGCCGGCACGCTGCGCGCGGTCCTGACCCAGCACCTGTTGCCGTCCACCTCGCCGGGCATGCGCGTGCCCGCGGTCGAGGTGATGATCGTGACGGCGGCGGTCGGCTCGCTCATCCGCGACGGCAAGACCCACCAGCTGGCCAGCGCGATCCAGACCGGCCGCGACGACGGCATGATCCCGCTCGATCGGTCGCTCGCCGATCTGGTGGAGGCCGGGATGGTCGCGTACGAGACCGCCGCGGCCGCCACGCTCGACGACGGCCAGCAGCTGCGCGAGCTGCTCGGCCGCGCCGGCGCCGGCGGCGGCGGCCGCGGCCGCGGCAGAGCGCCGCGCTGACGTGGGCGCATGTGCGAAGGCGCGGCGAGTCCGCGAATCCGCGCGGCGCGGACCGCATCCGGCGCCGGCGTCACGGGCGCCGATCGCGCGCTCACGCCGATCGCAGTGGTCCGCCTGCACCTCGGCGGGGTGCGCAGCGAGAGGCTGCCGGTAGCCCCTCAGCGCTGTCTTGTGGCGCCGAGCAGCG
>DATFRY010000042.1:0-10313 GCA_035262925.1 Kofleriaceae bacterium
GCTCGCCGCGATGAAGGCCGGCATTCCGGTGATCAACGTCGACCGCGAGTTCAGCGACCCGGGGGCGCAGCGCGCCGTGATCAAGGGCGACAACTACGGCGTCGGCTTCCAGGCCGGCCAGTACTTCGCGCGCGAGCTCAAGTGCAAGGGCAACGTGGTCGAGATCCAGGGCATCGCCGGCATCTCGGTCACCACCCAGCGCACCAAGGGCTTCGCCGACGCCATCAAGCAGTGCAAGGGCGGAATCAAGATCATCGCGCAGCAGCCGGCCGACTTCGCGCCCGACAAGGGCCTCGCGGTCATGCAGAACATCCTCCAGGCCAACAAGAAGATCGACGCGGTCTTCACCCACGACGACGACATGGCCCAGGGCGTGGTGCAGGCGATCAAGAACGCCAACCGCGACAAGGAGATGTGGCTCACCGGGGTCGGCGGCTCGAAGGCCGCGATGGACGCGATCAAGTCGGGCGGCCTGTACCGCGCGACGTTCCTCTACAACCCGACCATGGCCGCCTCCGGCGTCGCCCTCGCCCGCCTGCTGGCCCGCAACCAGGGACTCCAGGATCTGACCGAGCCCATCATCCCCAACCTCATCGTCATGCAGGCGCAGGGGGTGTTTCAGGACAACGTGGATCAGTTCACGGCCCTGGCGTTCTGACACGACCGGAGACAGGAGACGGCTCCTGTCTCCGGTTTCACCGCCGTGGCACGATCCGCCCATGACGACCGCCACCAGCCAGGAGCGCCGCTACGGCGTCGCCGCCTCCTCCACCGCCACCCCCGGCCGCGTGCTGTGCAGCGCCCGCCACCACCACTTCGTGGTCGACGGGCCGGTCGGCAACGGGTTTCCGGGCGAGGCCATCACGCCGATCGAGGTGTTCCTGGCCGCGGTCGCCTCTTGCGGCGTGGAGCTCCTGCAGGCGTTCGCCCGCCAGGACGGCATCCCGCTCGAGACCGTGCGCGTCCAGGTGGAGGGCGCGGTCGACCGGTCGCGGCCGGTGCGCCCGGACGCCACCGTGCTCAGCTGGGCCACGGCCGACTTCGAGCTGGGCGGCGTCAGCCAGGAGCAGGGTGAGCAGCTGGTCGAGCGGTTCAAGAAGACTTGACCGGTCTACGGCAGCGTCGCAGTTGCGACGCCCGACGTCCGCGTGACCGTCCGCGTGACCGTGGGTTGATCGGCACACCGGCGCGTGCACCGGCACCGCGCTGACGGTATGGTTTCGCCAACCGGAGGGAATGCCGTGGACTACCCGACACAGCCGTCGCGCGAGTCCGGCGATTCGCGCCACCAGGGCCTCGCGCCCGAGGCATCGAGCGTCGTCGTCGTCGAGGATGATCGCACCGGCATGGACCCGGTGACGGTCGAGCGCGCGGTGCTCGATCACCTTCGCTTCACCCGGATGAAGGACCTCACCACCGCCACCCAGCTCGACGTCTATCACGCGATGGCCCACGCGGTGCGCGACCGCCTGGTCGAGCGCTGGATCCAGACCCAGCGCGCGTACTACGAGCACAAGGTCAAGCGCATCTACTATCTCTCGGCCGAGTACCTGATCGGGCGGATGCTGGCCAACAACCTCATCAGCCTCGGCCTGTACGAGCAGGCGCGCGCCGGGCTGCGCGAGTACGGCATCGATCTGACCGACCTGCTCGAGGAGGAGAGCGACCCCGGCCTGGGCAACGGCGGCCTCGGCCGCCTGGCCGCCTGCTTCCTCGACTCGATGGCGACCTTGCAGCTGCCCGGCTACGGCTACGGCATCCGCTACGAGTTCGGCATCTTCGATCAGGCCATCGAGAACGGCTGGCAGGTCGAGCGCGGCGACAACTGGCTGCGCTTCGGCAACCCGTGGGAGGTGGAGCGGCACGAGTACACGGTGCCGGTCCACTTCGGCGGGCGCGTCGAGGAGCGGCCGGGGGCCGGCAACCGCTACGAGGTGCTGTGGGTGCCGAACGAGACGGTGCTGGGGCTGCCGTTCGACACGCCGATCGCCGGCTACGGCAACAACACGGTCAATAATTTGCGCCTGTGGTCGGCGCGCGCGACCCGCCAGTTCAACTTCGCGGTGTTCAACGACGGCGACTACCGGCGCGCCGTCGAGGACAAGGCGATCGGCGAGAGCATCTCCAAGGTGCTCTACCCCAACGACGAGTCGGAGGTGGGCAAGGAGCTGCGCCTGCGCCAGCAGTACTTCTTCACCTGCTGCTCGATCCACGACATCGTCCGCCGCTTCAAGAAGCAGGAGTCGACCTTCGACAGCTTCCCCGACCGGGTCGCGATCCAGCTCAACGATACCCACCCGGCGGTCGCGGTGGCCGAGCTCATGCGCGTGCTTGTCGACGTCGAGCACGTGCCGTGGGATCGCGCCTGGGAGATCACACAGAGCACCATCGCCTTCACCAACCACACCCTCCTGCCCGAGGCCCTCGAGGTCTGGTCGGCGTCGCTTTTCGGGCGGCTCCTGCCCCGCCACTTGACGATCATCTTCGAGATCAACCAGCGCTTCCTGCGCCAGGTCCAGATCCACTGGCCGAACGACGAGGCCCGCCGCCGGCGCATGTCGATCATCGGCGAGGAGCCGCACAAGCACGTGCGCATGGCCCACCTGGCGGTGGTCGGCTCGCACAGCGTCAACGGCGTGGCCGAGCTCCACTCCGAGCTCCTGCGCAAGCAGCTCATGGCCGACTTCGCCGAGCTGTGGCCGGAGCGCTTCAACAACAAGACCAACGGCGTCACGCCGCGGCGCTGGCTGCTCGAGTGCAACCCGCGCCTGGCCGGGGCCATCACCCGCCGCATCGGGCCCGGCTGGGCCACCCACCTGGACCGGCTCGCCGAGCTGGCGCCGCTGGCCGACGACGCCGGCTTCCGCGTCGAGGTGCGCGACATCAAGGCGCAGAACAAGCGCGAGCTGGCCGAGGTCATCTGGCAGCGCAACCAAGTGCGGGTCGACCCCGAGTCGATCTTCGACGTGCAGGTCAAGCGCCTGCACGAGTACAAGCGCCAGCTGCTCAACTGCCTGCACATCGTCAGCCTGTACCAGTCGCTCAAGCGGGACCCGCGCCAGCCCTTTCCCGGCCGCACCTTCATCCTGGGCGGCAAGGCGGCGCCCGGCTACCGGATCGCCAAGCTCCACATCAAGCTCATCAACAGCATCGCCGAGACCGTGAACATGGACCCGGACCTCGCGGGCCGGCTCAAGGTGGTGTACCTGGCCAACTACAGCGTCTCGCTGGGCGAGAAGATCTTCCCGGCCAGCGACGTGTCGGAGCAGATCTCGCTCGCCGGCAAGGAGGCGTCCGGCACCGGCAACATGAAGTTCGCGATGAACGGGGCGCTCACCATCGGCACGCTCGACGGCGCCAACATCGAGATCCGCGAGGCGGTGGGCGAGGACAACTTCTTCCTTTTCGGCCTGCGCACCGACCAGGTCGCCGCGCTGCGCGCCGAGGGCTACCAGCCGGGCCGCTACATCGAGCGGATCCGGCCGCTGCGCGAGGCGATCGATCTCATCGCGTCCGGCTTCTTCACCCCCGGCGACCCGTCCTGCTTCCAGCCCATCGTCGATGATCTATGGAAGCGAGACCAGTACATGGTGTGCGCCGACTTCGAGGACTACGCCGCCATGCAGGAGCGGGTCGGCGCGGTCTACGGCGACCCGGAGGACTGGACGCGCCGGGTCATCGCCAACCTGGCCGGGGTGGGCCGCTTCTCGAGCGATCGCACGATCGCCGAGTACAACCGGGACATCTGGCACGCGCAGCCGGTCGCCATCGACCTGGTGCCGGCCCAGCGCCGCTATCCGTGACGCACCGGGGGCCGGGCTGCTGCCTGGCCTCGCCTCGGCGTGCCGCGCCGCTCCGCTCCGATCGGAGCCGATCGATCAGTCAGTCGGACAGGAGCGAGCGCGGCAGCGGGGTCTCGGCGTCGAGCTGGACCATGACGGCCGTGCTGTCGATGCGGCCGTCGATCGGCGACGGATCCATGGACGGCCCGGCCGGCATCTCGCTCGCGTCGCGGCTGGCCGCGGCGCGCCGCAGGTGCTGGATGCCGAGGCCGACGAAGACGCGCCTCTGGCCCCAGCCGAGCTCGACGCCGAGCGCGGCCGTCTGCTCGCGCTGGTGCCGGTCGGGGTGGATGACGTCGCGCACGCGCCCGCGCGCCTCGATCTGACAGCGGCCGATCCGCGGCCCCACGATCGCGACGCTGATGTCGGCGTCGTCGAGGGGCGACAGGAGCTCGCCGCCCTGGGGACCGAGGCCGAGCAGGCTGGCCTCGGCTCTGATCGACGGCCCGTCCGCCCGACCGACGCGCAGGCCGAGCCACGGGGTCACCGGGCGGCCGTGTCCGCTCCACGTGAGGAGGTGCGCGCCCACGAAGTATCCGTAGAGATCGGCCTCTCGGCGATACCGCGTACCGAGCAGCTGGTAGATGGTTCCGCTCTCGGCGCGGCCGGCCGCCTCGGCCACGTCGAGGCGCTCCCACGTCAAGGTGGCGATCGACAGGTGCTTGCCGAACGCCATCTCGGGCAGGTGCAGCCGGACGTCGAAGCGGAGGTGGTCGCCGGTGGGCGCGATCCACTGCTCGAGGCGGAGGCCTGACGCCACCCGCCAGCCGGGACCGGCGTCGCCCTCGCCGGGGGTGCCGTCCACCTGGCTCTGCGACGGCAGGCGCGGCGGCTGGGCTCCAGCGCGCGCCGGTGCTGCCAGGGCCGCTGCCGCGAGGAGGGGGATCACGCAGCGGCGCACCGGGTGCCGAACGATGCAACGCACGTGCCACGGATTCTGCGCAGTTCGGGGCGCCGCCACGACTTCTGACAAGGACGGCGCAACTGCGACCAGACGGTCAGCAATTTGCCAGGTTCGGCGCTTGCGGTCCGGCGGAGACTTCTCGTGGCGCGAGCGCACGGGCGCGCGAGGGCGCTCGATCGGGGGCTGTTGTCTGGGGCCGCGCGTCCCCAGGTGTGGCCGATCAGGAGACATCTCGCGCGGGTCGGCCGACAGGTCCGGACGGTGTCGACCTCCGCTCATGACCGCGGAGCGAGCGCGGAGCGACATGTCGCACAGGTCTCGCGCAGTCTTTGCCCGAAACGAGTTCTCGACGAGGTGCCCCGGACCCCTCAAACTGGCCGTCCGTGACTGACCTGGCTTCCGGGGAGGGAGTAGGGCCATGACGTTGACACTGTCCATTGGCCGCTTCGGCGCCGCCGCTGCGGCCGCCGCGCTTCTCGCGTCGTGCACCGGGCTCATCACCGGCGGCGGCGGCGATGACGGCGGCGGCGGCGGGGGCGGCGTCGGTGGCGGCGGCGGCGACGGCATCGGGGACGGCGGCGACGGCGACGTCGACGAGGGGCCCTACGAGGGCGAGCTGGGGACCATCCTGTTCGTCACGCAGGTCCCGGTCGGCGGCCTCGGTTCGCGGTCGGCGCCCTTCTCCAACCACCGGAGCAGCGTCGAGGCGGTGCCGCGCGGCGGCGATCTCATGATCCGCTACCCCGACGGGACGCTGCGCAACCTGACCCGCGAGGCCGGCTTCGGCGACGAGGGCGAGAACCAGCGCGCCGGCGCCATCGCCGTGCGCGAGCCGACCGTGCACTGGAGCGGCAACCGCGCGCTGTTCTCGATGGTGGTGGGCGCGGTGACCGAGCGCTACCAGCAGCGCGACGACTTCCGCTGGCAGATCTACGAGGTCACCGGCCTCGCGCGCGGCGACCAGGTCGCGATCCGTCGCATCGACGGCCAGCCCGAGGACTACAACAACGTCTCGCCCCTCTACACGTCGGACGATCAGATCCTGTTCGTGTCGGATCGGCCGCGCGGCGGCGAGGCGCACCTCTACCCGCAGCTCGACGAGTACGAGTCGCAGGCCAGCACGACCGGCATCTACCGCCTCGACGAGGCCAGCGGCGCGCTCGAGCTGATCGAGCACGCCCCGAGCGGCGTCTTCTCGCCGTCGATCGACACGCACGGCCGCCTCGTCTTCACCAAGTGGGACCACCTGCAGCGCGACCAGCAGGGCGACACCAACGACCTCGGGGAGCGGTACGGCGTGGTGACCTACGCCGACGAGTCGGCCTCCGCGGCGGGGAGCGCGACCATCGCCGGCTCCGAGATCTTCCCCGAGGCGCGCGACAACGACTCGATCGATACCCTGGCCGGTGTGGCCGGGCATCGCTTCAACCAGTTCTTCGCCTGGGAGATGAATCAGGACGGCAGCGCCGAGGAGACGCTGAACCACATCGGCCGGCACGAGTGGGGCGGCACGTACAGCGACGGCAGCTTCACCGGCGACGACAACCTGGACTACCAGGCCAGCGACGTGCACCGCGGCACCAGCGTCGAGCTGCGCAGCGACGGCGGCGTGTTCCACATCCGCCAGGACCCGACCGAGCCCGGCTGGTACCTGGCCACCGAGGCGCCCGAGTTCGGCTCGGCGGGGGCGGGGCGCCTGGTCCGCCTGCAGGGCGATCCCGACGTCAACCCGGAGGACATGGCGGTCGAGCGGCTCACGACCGACTCCTCCGGCCTCTACCGAAATCCCCTGCGCCTGACCGACGGCACCACGGTCGCCGTTCACTCGGGCGACAGCGGCGGCGAGGAGCAGCTCAGCTTCCGGCTGACCGTGCTGGCCCCGGCCGACGGGGGGCGCTTCGCGCCCAGCCAGCGGGTCACCGCCGGCATCGAGCGCTCGCTGTCGTGGTTCACACCCGACCAGGTGGCCACGTTCTCGGGCCCGCTGTGGGAGATGGACCCGGTCGAGGTGGCGCCGCGAGAGGTGCCGCCCATCCGCGCCGAGGAGCTGCCCGACGTGGAGGTGGCGATCTTCGAGGAGGTCGGGGTCGACGAGGCCGCGCTGCGCGCCTGGCTGAGCGATCGGGAGCTGGCACTGGTGGTCAGCCGCAACGTGACCCAGCGCGACCGCAACGACGTGCAGCAGCCGTACAACCTGCGCGTACCCGGCGGGACGGAGTCGATCGCGCGCGACGGCACCGTGTACGACGTCAGCCGCATCCAGTTCGTCGAGGGCGACCTGCTGCGCGCCTACGAGTCGGGAAACCGCGGCCGGCGCGTGCTCGCGCGGCCGATGCACGGGGCCGATCTGGTGACCGATCCGGACGGCCCGGCCGGCAGCGTGGCGCTGGGCGCCGACGGATCGATGGCCGCGTTCGTGCCGGCCCGGCGGGCGCTGTCGTGGCAGCTGGTCTCGCCCGACGGCAGCGCGGTGGTGCGCGAGCGCAACTGGGTCTCGTTCCGCCCGGGCGAGATCCGGGTGTGCGCGTCCTGCCACGGCATCAACAAGCTGAGCCAGACCGGCGACCCGCCGCCGGTCAACCCGCCCCAGGCGCTGCGCGATCTCCTGCTGAGCTGGCTGGCCACCCAGTAGCGTGCCGCGCCGGCGCGGATGCGGCGAAGCTACAACGGGATTGCAATAGCCGGCTGGTGAGTCTCGTCCGCGGGCGCGGGACGGGATGCGCGGCGGCGCCGCCGGGCCCGGTTGCGCAATCGATCACGGCCGCGTAGCCTACCGGCGAGTCATGCGCAGGAAGGCGACATCGCATTCGCCGTCGCGCCCGGCCACGCGACGCGGGGCCCGCTCGGCGGGGAGCCGGATCGACGGTGACCGCGAGCTCCTGCGCGGGGCCGGATTGCGCAGCACCGCGCCGCGCCTGGCCGTGCTCGCCCACGTGCGCGCCGCGGGTCGGCCGGTGAGCCACCCGGAGGTGGCCGACGCCCTCGAGCCGCGCGGCTTCGACCGCGCCTCGCTCTATCGCAACCTCATCGACCTGACCGAGCGCGGCATCCTGTCGCGCCACGACTTCGGCGGCCACGTGTGGCGCTTCGACCTGCGCGAGCGCGGCCCGGCGAGCCACGGCACCGACCACCCGCACTTCGTGTGCACCGACTGCGGCGAGGTGGAGTGCATGCCCGGCGTCGAGGTGCGCATCCCGCGCCGCTTCGGCAGGCGCGCGGTGGCGGTCGAGGTCAAGGGCCTCTGCCCCGACTGCGGGTAGACGCGACTCCGGGCTGAGGCGGACGCGCGTGGCCAGGAGCGACAAGGTGGTGCTGGAGGCGGCCGGCCGCGAGGTGGCGGTCAGCAGCCCCGGCAAGCTCTACTTCCCCGACGCCGGCCACACCAAGCTCGACGTGGTGCGCTACTACCTGGCCGTGGCCGAGCACGCGGTGCGCGGCATCGCCGGGCGCCCGATCGTGCTCAAGCGCTACGTCGACGGCGCCGCCGGGGACTTCTTCTTCCAGAAGCGGGCGCCGGAGAAGCGTCCGGACTGGATCGAGACGGCCCTGCTGCGCTTTCCGTCGGGGCGCACGGCCGAGGAGGTCGTGGTGCGCGACGCGGCCCAGCTCCTGTGGATCGTGAACCTGGGCTGCATCGACCTCAACCCGCACCCGGTGCGCGCCGACGATCTCGATCACCCGGACGAGCTGCGCATCGACCTGGATCCCGGGCCCGAGGTGACCTGGGATCAGATCCGGCAGGTCGCGCTGCTGGCCGGCGAGGTGCTGCGCGACCACGGTCTCTGCGGCTGGCCCAAGACGTCGGGCTCGCGCGGCATCCACATCAATGTCAGGATCGAGCGCCGCTGGGGGTTCGGCGAGGCCCGCCGCGCCGCGCTGGCGGTGGCGCGCGAGGTGGAGCGGCGCGCCCCGACCCTGGCCACCAGCGCCTGGTGGAAGGAGGAGCGCCACGGCGTGTTCCTCGACTACAACCAGAACGCCAAGGACCGCACGGTGGCGTCTGCCTACTCGGTGCGCCCGACGCCCGACGCGCGGGTGTCGATGCCGATCGCGTGGGACGACGTGGCGACCTGCGACGCGAGCGCCTTCACCCTGGCCACCGTGCCTGCGCTGGTGGCCGAGCGCGGCGACGCCGCCTCCGCCATCGACGACGAGGCCGGGTCCCTCGACTCACTCCTCGCGCTGTCCGCCGAGCACGAGGCCGCCGGCCTCGGCGACGCCCCCTGGCCTCCGCACTACGACAAGCAGGCCGGCGAGCCCCCGCGCGTGGCACCCTCGCGCCGCCGCGCGCTCGCCCACCCGCTCATCACCATCTCCAGGGCGGCCAGGAAGGACGACGCCCTCGCCGGCCTCGAGCGCTGGAAGGCCCGCCACCCCGACGCGGCCACCCACCTGGTCCCCTCGGACATCCTCGTCGACGCCATGCGCGGCCGCTACACCACGTGGACCCGCATCCGCGTCAACCTGCGCCACGTGCCAGCCGAGCAGCGCCCCGCCGAGGAGCCGCCGGATCCCGACTACGATCCGTGGACCCGGTAGTGGAGCGCGCGGCCCGTCGCGGTCCGCGGCTCCCTGGATCAGGGGCGGCGGTCGAAGATCTGCTGGAGCTCGTAGGGGGGCGTGACTTCGAGCTGGTCGTAGCGGCAGTCTGACGGGGGCTTGTCGGGGCGCCAGCGGAGGAACTGGGCGGGGTGGCGGAAGCGGTCGCCCTGCATGTGGTCGAAGGCGACCTCGCAGACCAGCTCGATGCGGAGGGGCTCCCACGACAGATCCTTGCCGCGGTTCCAGCGGCTGGTCGCGCCGGGCATGCGCTGGTTGTCGCCGGCGAAGGATGCCCACTCGCGCCACGGGTGATCGTCGAGGGCGCGGTCGCGAAGGGGGGCGAGCTCGTCGGCCAGCTCGCGGCGGCGGGTCGCGCTGAACGCGGCGGCGACGCCGACGTGGTGGAGGGTGCCGGCCCCGTCGTAAAGGCCGAGGAGCAGCGAGCCGACCAGCGTCTGGGGCCCGTTCTTGTGCCAGCGGAAGCCGGCCACCACGCACTCGGCCGTGCGGGCGTGCTTGACCTTGACCAGCGCGCGCTCGCCGGGGCGGTAGGTGCCGTCCAGGCGCTTGGCGATGACGCCGTCGAGGCCGGCGCCCTCGAAGCGGTTGAACCAGTCCTGGGCCAGTGCGCGGTCGGTGGTCGCCGGCGTGATGTGGAGCGGCGCGACCGGCGCGACGAGCTCCTCGAGGCGCGCGCGGCGCTCGGACAGGGGGCGCTCGCGCAGATCGGTGTCGCCGTCGGCCAGGAGGTCCCACAGGACCAGCGACGCGGGCGTCTCGCCGGCCAGCATGGCCACGCGCGAGGCGGCGGGGTGGATGCGCTGGAGCAGGGCATTGAAGTCGAGGCCGCCGGGCCCGGCGATCACGACCTCGCCGTCGACCACGCAGCGGGGCGGCAGCTGCTCGAGGATCGGCGCGCCCAGCTCGGGGAAGTAGCGGTTCATCGGCTTGAGGTCGCGGCTCTGCAGCAGCCACTCGTCGCCGTCGCGATAGGCGATGGTGCGAAAGCCGTCCCACTTGGGCTC